>JBFMBU010000097.1:0-56562 GCA_040755035.1 Thermodesulfobacteriota bacterium | reverse complement strand
TGATGAGAAAAGGCCAGGTGAAATCCGGTCCTTCCACCTCGTTACCGAAAGCGCACCGGATAAAGGAAAGGGAGCAACGGCCTCCCTGGCCTGTTTATTTTATGGATATTGCCGACCTGGTAGCCCGCCGCTCCACTTGCCTGCGCCGGCGGGTGGGGGCCGTGGCGGTGAAGGATAAAAGGGTCCTGGCCACCGGTTATAATGGGGCCCCTTCGGGTATCCCCCATTGTCTGGAGGTCGGGTGTCTGAGGGAGAAGGAGGGCATCCCTTCCGGTGAAAGACATGAGCTGTGCCGGGGTATTCACGCTGAGCAGAATGTGATCATTCAGGCCGCCCGTCATGGCGTTTCCATTGAGGGGGCCACCCTTTATTGTACCAACCTGCCCTGTGTCATTTGCTCCAAAATGTTGATCAACGCCGGGATACGGGAAATATTCTACCGGGAAGGGTATGCCGATGCCCTTTCAGAAGACCTTCTGAATGCCGCCCGGGTGACCGTGATCCGTTTTGCCGGAAAGGACTTTGGCCAATGAAATGTCCCTATTGCGGCTCTTTCAACAACAAGGTGGTCGATTCCAGGCTGAGCAAGGAAGGCATCATGATCCGAAGGCGGAGGGAATGCGATGCCTGTCAACGCCGTTTCACCACTTATGAAAAGGTGGAAGAAATTCATCCGGTGGTGATTAAGAAGGACGGTCGCCGGGAGCCCTTTCAAAGGGAAAAAATCGTCGAAGGCATTCAACTGGCTTGTCAAAAGCGACCGATCAGCGTAGAGACCATTGAGGATTTCATCGATAACCTGGAACAATCCTTTCAGGACTCGGGCCGGAAAGAAATCGCTACCTCGGAGATCGGGGAGCGGGTTATGGCCAAACTCCATGAATGGGATGATGTGGCTTATGTCCGCTTCGCCTCGGTCTACCGGCAATTCAAAGATCCGGGGGATTTTGAAAGGGAATTGAAAGAGCTGCTGGAAAGCCGGAAAAAAAAGGAGAGAAAAAGCAAGAAGAAGTGATCGGAGCCGGAGTCAAGAAAAGAAACGGATAAAAACTTCTCCCCCTTGGTCTCCTTAAACCCTGTAAACCGCTTGGCCTATCGGCCCCTTGCCCCTGACCCTTATTTTTTTTTAACGCAAAATTATCGGAAACCCCTGAAATGAGCCATCCGAATCCCGATGACCTCAAGTTCATGAAAATGGCCCTCCGCTTGGCGGAAAAAGGTCGGGGAAGGACTGCACCCAATCCCATGGTCGGGGCGGTGGTCGTTCGAAAGGGTAGGGTGGTCGGGCAGGGGTTTCACCAGAAGGCGGGGGGACCCCATGCCGAAATTATCGCCCTGGAACAAGCCGGGAAAAAAGCGTCAGGAGCGACGCTATATGTCACTTTGGAACCCTGCAATCATTTCGGCCGCACCCCACCCTGCACCATGGCTGTTCTGGAGAGGGGAATCAAAAGGGTTGTTTTCGGGATGAACGACCCCAACCCGAAGGTCAAAGGCGGTGGGGCGGAGTGGCTGCGGGCCAGGGGATTGGAAGTGGGCAAAGGGGGCCTGGAAAAAGACGGCCGAAGGCTGAACGAGGTCTATCTCAAATGGATCGCCACCGGCCTGCCTTTTGTCATCCTCAAGTCTGCCGTCAGCTTAGACGGCCGGATCGCCACCAGCAGCGGTGATTCAAAATGGATCAGCAGCGAATCCTCCCGACGGATGGTCCATTACCTTCGAAACCAGGTGGATGGGATTGTGGCGGGTATCGGCACCGTATTGAAAGACGATCCGCAGTTGACGGTTCGCCTGCCTCGAGGAAAGACCCGGGACCCCTTGAGGATCATCATAGACCCTCGTCTGCGTATCTCACCCCGGGCCCGTGTTTTAAACAATCCCCGGGGGGCCATGGTGGTGACCGCTGAAGGGGCCCCTTTGCGAAAAAGAGAGGTATTGGAGCAGGCCGGGGTGGAAATCCTGTCCCTGCCGATAAAGAACGGTCTTATTTCCACCAGGGAATTAATGGTCCGGCTGGGCCGGAGGGGTATAACCAGCCTCCTGCTCGAAGGAGGGTCGGAGACCTATGCAACTTTTCTGAAGGAAGACCAGGTGGATAAACTGATGGTCTTTATCGCCCCCTGTCTTCTGGGCGGCCACAAGGCTGTGGGGATGATCGGCGGCCAGGGGGTGAGCCGGGTGGATGAGGCTGTCCGGCTTAAAGAAATGAAGGTAAGAACCATAGGCGGGGATATTTTAGTGGAAGCCTATCCGGAAAAATGAGATAATATAAGAACAGCGTCAGGTGTAAGGCGTGAGGTGTAAAAAGGCTGAAGGCAAAAAGCATCTTCTCAATAACTAAACAGACCAAACAGACCAAACAGACAAATAGACCAGATAGACCAAATAGACAAGATAGACCAAACAGACCAGATAGACCAGATAGACCGACATGTTCACCGGATTAGTTGAAGGGCAGGGTGAGGTTGTAGGCATTGATAAGAAAAGGGACTATTCCCTTTTGTCGATTAAAGCAAACTTTGCCTGGGAAGAGAAGAAAATCGGCGAGAGCATTGCGGTCAACGGGGTCTGTTTGACGGCCACGAACTGGAAAGGGGATATTTTCTCAGTCGATGTCTCCGAAGAAACCTTGAAACGATCGGACCTGGGGCGATTGAAGATCGGAGACCGGGTCAATCTGGAAAGGGCCTTGCGTCTTTCCGACCGCTTGGGGGGGCACCTCGTTTCCGGCCATATTGACGGGACCGGGAAAATTGTAGAAAAGGATCTTCAACAAGGATTTTATCGTCTAACGATTTCTTTTAATGGCGCTTTGCGCCCTTTTGTCGTTGAAAAAGGGTCTATCGCCGTGGACGGTGTGAGCCTGACCGTCAATGAGGTGGGGGAAACGGAATTGGGACTGACCCTTATTCCTCATACCGCCGCCGAAACTACTCTGGTTAGAAAGAAGGTCGGTGAAGAGGTCAACCTGGAGACCGACCTGATCGGTAAGTATGTGTATCAATTTTTATCCCACAGGGATAAAAATTCTTCAAACCCGTCTAAAGTGGACGAGGGTTTTTTAAGGAAACACGGGTTTTTATGAAAAGATACCGGACACTGGATACTCGATACTGGATACTGGATACTGGATCAAACCTAACCCAACCTTTTTAAAATCGTGGGATGGACTTGAAGAGTTTTCCGTATCGAAAGTGAGAGATAAATCCTTAGACTTTTCGAATAAAAAACCTAAAAATGATGCTGGGTGATTGCATTCTATCCAGTATCCAGTATCGAGTATCGGTTTTGTAACATCCCATATCAGGAGCAATGATTATGCCTATCTCAACTATAGAAGAGGCCCTGGAAGATATCCGGGCCGGGAAAATGGTCATCCTGGTCGACGATGAGGACCGGGAAAATGAAGGGGACCTGACCATGGCCGCGGAAAAGGTCACCCCGGAGGCCATCAACTTCATGGCTAAATACGGAAGGGGACTGATTTGCCTGTCCCTGACCCCGGAACGGATCGAGTTTCTTCAGCTTCCGATGATGGTCCGCCATAACACTTCTTCGTTTAAAACGGCCTTTACCATCTCCATTGAGGCCCGAAAAGGGGTAACCACTGGAATTTCCGCCGCCGACCGGGCCACTACCATCCTTACGGCCATTGGTGAACAGACCCAGCCCGAAGACCTGGTCAGCCCTGGTCATGTTTTTCCGCTGAGGGCCCGCCGGGGAGGGGTCCTGGTCCGGACCGGGCAGACCGAAGGCTCCGTTGACCTGGCCCGTTTGGCCGGTTTAAAACCCTACGCCGTCATCTGTGAGATCATGAAGGATGACGGGACCATGGCCCGTATGCCCGATCTGGAGGATTTTTCCCGAGAACATGATCTGAAGATCATCACCATTCAGGACCTTATCGAGTACCGTTTCCAAAACGAAACCTTTGTCCACCGACGGGCGGAAACGGTCTTGCCTACACCCCACGGCACCTTTAAGGCCATAGTCTATGAAAATGACGTGGATGATCACCAGCATCTGGCCTTAGTCAAGGGGGAGATCACTCCCCGGAAAGAGGTCCTGGTCAGGGTCCATTCCGAGTGTCTGACCGGGGACGTCTTTGGGTCCCTGCGCTGTGATTGCGGGGATCAGCTCAAGGCCGCCCTGAAAAAAATTGAAAAAGAGGGTTGCGGGGTCCTGCTCTACATCCATCAGGAAGGGCGGGGAATCGGTCTGGTCAATAAACTCAAGGCTTATGCCCTGCAGGATCAGGGAAAAGATACGGTGGAGGCCAACGAAGCCCTGGGCTTCAAGCCCGACCTCAGGGATTATGGCATCGGGGCTCAGATCTTATCCGATCTGGGGGTGCGCAAGATGCGTTTGATGACCAATAACCCCAAAAAAATTATCGGGCTGGAAGGATACGGTCTCCAGGTGACCGAACGGGTGCCTATCGAAATCTTTCCTAAAAAAGAAAACATCAAATACCTGAAAACCAAAAGGCAGAAGATGGGACATCTGCTGAATCTGAGTGGCGAAGAATTGGAATCAATAAAATAAATGCATAAGGGTCTAAGGACGCAGTGTTATATATTCGGTCTAAGTTGACCTTAAACCTTAACCCTTGGACCCTGAACTTTTTTTGAAGGAGGAGGGCCGATGGCCAGGATAATCGAAGGAAAATTGCAGGCCGAAGGGATGAAATTCGCCTTGGTGGTGAGCCGCTTCAACGACTTCATCGGAGAACATCTGGTGGGCGGGGCCTTGGACGCCTTACATCGCAACGGGGCAGGGGAAGAGGACATAACGGTTTTCAAAGTGCCGGGGGCCTTTGAAATTCCCCTGGTAGCCAAGCAGCTGGCCTTGAAAAAAAAATATGACGCCATTATTTGCCTGGGGGCGGTTATCCGGGGATCGACCCCGCATTTCGATTATGTCAGCGCCGAGATGTCCAAAGGCATCGCCAACGCCTCCTTGGAAACGGGCGTTCCCATGGCCTTCGGGGTCTTGACCACAGACACCATAGAGCAAGCCATCGAGCGGGCCGGCTCCAAGGCCGGCAACAAGGGCTGGAGTGCCGCTGTCTCAGCCATAGAAATGGTGGATTTGCTGAAAAAGATCCATGCCTGATAGGGATGAGGCCGTCCGGAAAGGAGGGGATCTCTCCTTGCCGCTTCCCGGTTCCGGAACTACAGGAAAAGGGAGCCGTAGAAAGTCGCGGGAGGCTGCCCTGCAGGCCTTATTCCTGGCGGAAACGCACCCGGCCACTCCCTTTGAACAATCCCTGGAGGTCTATACGGAAAACTTCCCGGTCAGAAGCGGATCCCAAGCGCATTTTTTTCGATTGGTCCGGGGGGTCTGGGAAGAAAAAGAGGCCATTGACCGGCTGATCAAAACCTCGGCCGAACATTGGCGCATTGAACGCATGTCCGGGGTGGATAGAAACATATTAAGGCTGGCGGTATTCGAGCTGATTCACTGCCCGGATATTCCCCCCCGGGTGGCCATCAACGAGGCTATTGATCTGGGGAAACAATACGGATCGGAAGAATCCGGGGCTTTTGTCAACGGCATTTTAGATCGGATCTTTTTGGAACAGTCGGGGAAAACCGGGAAGGAAACAGAAGCGGAAGAAGGACCGTAGATTTTTTCAATTGAAGAATACTAATTCTCTCTGCGTTCTTGGCGTCTCGGCGGTGAAAAATTTTAAATTTAATTTTTTAACAGGTCGAAATTGACAATGAAAGAAAAATATAATCCCCATTCTATTGAGACCAAATGGCAGAAACAGTGGGAGGAAACCAAAGCCTTTCGGGTCAAGGAAGATCCGGGAAGGGAAAAATATTATCTCTTGGAGATGTTTCCCTATCCTTCGGGCCGGATACACATGGGGCACGTCAGAAATTACACCATCGGTGACGTGGTGGCCCGTTATAAAAGGATGAAGGGCTTTAACGTGCTCCATCCCATGGGCTGGGACGCCTTCGGCATGCCGGCTGAAAATGCCGCCATAGCCAACCGGGTCCATCCGGCCCGCTGGACCTATGACAATATCGATTATATGCGGACCCAGTTGAAACGACTGGGTTTCAGTTATGACTGGGAGCGGGAACTGGCCACCTGTGATGCGAGTTATTATCGTTGGGAACAGCTTTTCTTCCTCCGGATGTGGGAAAAGGGATTGGTTTACCGCAAGCGCTCTCTGGTCAACTGGTGCGCCAAATGCCAGACGGTCCTGGCCAACGAACAGGTGGTCGGGGAGGGCCAATGCTGGCGCTGTGATACGCCGGTGCAGGGCCAGGAGCTGGAGCAGTGGTTTTTCCGGATCACCCACTATGCCGAGGAACTCCTGGCCTGGTGTGAAAAGCTGCCCGGCTGGCCGGATAAGGTCCTGACCATGCAGCGCAACTGGATAGGAAAAAGTTACGGCACGGAAATTGATTTTCCTTTGGCCGATGGCTCCGGCAAACTGACCGTTTTCACCACCCGGCCGGATACCGTCTTTGGGGCCACCTTTATGAGTCTGGCCGTAGAACATCCTATGACCCTTCAGCTCAGCCGTAACACCTCAGAGGAGGCGGCGGTCCTGAACTTTGTGAAAAAAGTCCAGGGCACGAACCGCCGCCCGGATTCGGATGTCGATTTGGAAAAGGAAGGGGTTTTCACCGGGGTCTATTGTATCAATCCGGCAACAGAGGAAAAGATCCCCGTTTTTACAGCCAACTTTGTCCTCATGGGCTACGGTACAGGGGCGGTCATGGCCGTTCCCACCCACGATCAACGGGACTTTGAATTCGCCCGCAAATACGGTTTGCCCCTCAGGGTGGTTATTCAGCCCAACGGGGAAGCCCCTTTGTCCCCGGAAAGCATGATCGAGGCCTATGAAGGTCCGGGGATTCTGGACCATTCCGGTCCTTTTAACGGACAGGACAATGAAACAGCCAAGAAATCCATTACGCGGTATCTGGAAGAAAAGGGACAGGGCCGGGAGAAAGTGCAATACCGCTTAAGGGACTGGGGGGTTTCCAGACAACGCTACTGGGGGGCCCCGATTCCCATGATCTACTGCGAGCGTTGCGGCATTGTCCCGGTAAAAGAGGAGGACCTGCCGGTCCTTTTACCGCTGGAAGCGGAAATCACCCCTTCCGGAGGATCCCCCCTTCCCCTATTAAAAGAATTTATTGAAACCGTTTGTCCCCAATGCCAGGGGCCCGGACGGAGGGAGACGGATACCATGGACACCTTTGTGGAATCCTCCTGGTATTTCGACCGTTATGCCTGTCCGGATTATGAGCATGGGCCATTGGATACCAAGCGGGTGGACTATTGGATGCCGGTGGATCAATATATCGGCGGGGTGGAACACGCGGTTCTCCATCTCCTCTATTCCCGCTTTTTTACCAAGGTCCTGCGCGACCTGGGCTGGCTCAAGGTGGACGAACCTTTCACCAACCTGCTGACCCAGGGCATGGTCATCAAAGACGGGTCCAAGATGTCCAAATCCAAGGGTAATGTCGTGGATCCGGACCAGTTGGTTAAAAAATACGGAGCGGATACGGTCAGGCTCTTCTGCCTTTTCGCTTCGCCCCCGGAAAGAGATTTGGACTGGAGCGACCAAGGGGTTGAGGGATCTTTCCGCTTTATTCAGAGGTTTTGGAACCTGGCTTTAGACTGCCGGGGAAGGATTGCCGGAAAAGCGTTTTCCCCGGAAAAAGTGCCGGCCGAGGGAGCGGGACGCAGCCTCTATATAAAATTAAACCAGACCATTAAAAAGGTCACCGAAGACATCGAGGACCGCTTTCATTTCAATACGGCCATCAGCGCCATTATGGAACTGGTCAACGCCCTTTATCTTTTCCAGGCCGAACAGAAAGATGATCCCCTGAAGGATACTCTGCTGGCCGGAGGGGTGGAAACCGGGTTGATCCTCTTGTCTCCTATCGTTCCCCACGTCTCTGAGGAACTTTGGAACCTGTTGGGCAAAAAGGGCAGCGTCCACCGCCAGCCCTGGCCCCAATGGGACCCCCAGGCCTTGCAGGAGGAAGAACAGGTGGTGGTCATCCAGGTCAACGGCAAGGTCCGCTCCCGGATTACGGTGGGGGCCTCGGTTTCCGAGGAGGAGATCAAGACCCTGGCCCTGGAACAACCCAGGATTCAGGAATGGATCCAGGGCAAGGAACTGGGGAAAGTCCTCGTGGTTCAGAGAAAACTGGTTAACATTGTAGTCAGACATTAAAATAGTCTGGACATGAGAACCAGTACCAGGCATTGGACTAAGGACCGGGGGATTTTATTTTTGGGGTTATCCACCCAAGCTCGGGACCTTCTTTGCCGGGCCAATTACTTGCCTAAATATTGAGCAGGCCTTCACCAGTGCTTGAAACGAACTATGGTGTATGCCCTGCCTCGAATTAAAGTTTGCTGGACTGGCCGGGATTGGGCAATATGTTACCCTTTGGATAATCCCCAAAAATAAAATCCCCCGGTCCTTTTTGTCTGTATTATTTTTAAGACCCTTAATAAGGAGAATGGTGGTGCAAAAGACAGGCCTGGTCCGCTCTTGTTTGGGTATCGCTTTGCTGAGTTGTTTTTTATCGGGATGTTTGGGCTATGGATTTCGCGGCAGCGTTAATAATCTCCCCGAAGATATAAAGGCCATATCCATACCGATCTTTGTCAATGAGAGCATCGAAGCGGGTGCGGAAGTGGTTTTTGCCAACGCCCTGGTTTATGAATTCACCCGCAGCCGGATTTTGCAGGTTGCCCCCGAAGCGGAGGCTCAAGCGGTCATCTCCGGGAAGATCAAGTCGATCAGCGAGGAGTCGGTGGTTTATGCCACCCAGACCCAGGCCCTGGAGAGAAGGGTGATCGTCGTCCTGGAGGTTTCCTGCCACAGATCGGACAATCAAAAGGTTCTGTGGCAGAATCTGTATTTGTCGAGATACGAGACCTTTAAGGCTTCGGATGATTCCTACCAGAATCAACGCAACAAAGAAGAGGCCATCAAGAAAATCGCCCAGGACCTGTCGGAAAGGATCCATAACGGAATCCTGGAGAATTTTTAGGACTGGGTGGCGGTTTGTCCGGATAGCTTGTTGAGTTTTTTGGAAAGCCTGGAGATCTTCCGGGAAGCGGTTCGTTGATGCAAGACTCCTTTGTTTGCGGCACGGTCGATTAAGGAGACGGCCTGGACCAGGGCAGGGGCTGCCGATTCCTGGGAAGAGGCATCCAGGGTCTGAAGGTATTGTTTGACCTTGGTTTTTATCTGGGACTTCATTCCGGCGTTTTTTAAACGACGAACCTTGTTTTGTTTGGCCCTTTTCAGGGCTGAGGGATGATTAGCCAATCCAGCCTCCTTACCTTGGGTACGTAAAATAAAATAAAATAAAATTATATGATTTTTTTGATGATTTGTCAATTTTTTTTGCTATAGTAAAAAATTGAAATAACCCGTGGCGAAAGGCCTCTTTTTGGTTAAATAATGTCCATCCGGAAAAAGGACTTTCCGGGTGAGAACTAAATAGTGGGGATGTAGCTCAGATGGGAGAGCGGTACGTTCGCAACGTACAGGCCGGGGGTTCGATCCCCCCCATCTCCACCAAAAAAAGGAGTAAAGGGGTGAAGCGGCCAAGGAGATCACCCCGAGCCGATATCTTCCGGCCGGAGGATCGGGCGCCGCTTATGAACTTATGAAAAAACCACTAAAAAAACGTACGGCCAAGATCATCAGGGAAACAGCGGAAACACAAATCCGACTGAATCTCGTCCTGGATGGCCAAGGCCGGTCCCGGATCGAATCCCCTGTCCCTTTTCTTAATCATATGCTGGAGTTGATGTCCTATCACGGGTCTTTCGACCTTGATCTTGAGGCTAAAGGAGATACGGAGGTAGGGTTTCATCACACGGTTGAGGATATCGGTATCTGTTTGGGTGATGCCTTCAATCAGTGCTGGAGGGACCTCAAGGGCCTAAGACGTTACGGCAGCGCCCTGTTGCCCATGGATGAATCCCTGGTCCAGGTGGCGGTGGATATCTCCAGGCGTCCCTTTCTTTCCTACGGTTGGAAGCCGCGTCGGGTCCGGGTAGAGGGGTTTGACACGGCCTTGATCAAAGAATTTTTCCAGGCCCTGGTCAACCACTCGCTCATAACCTTGCATCTCCGGGTCCTGGAAGGGGAAAATTTACACCATATCATCGAAGCTATGTTCAAGGGTTTCGGCCGGGCCTTGTCCGAGGCCGGGCAACTCCAGGCCGGTTTGGACAAAGTTCGGTCGACCAAAGGGCTATTATAAGCAACGTCGAATTTTTTATCATTTTTCGCCTTTTAACAGTCCCCTCTTTTTTTAGAAAAGTATCTCGGACCTCGTATCTCGTATTTCGCAAGACGCTGCCCGAACAGATAAATTAAACTTGGTTGGGTTAAGATGATTATTATTCCTGCGGTAGATATTAAAGGCGGTCGCTGTGTCAGGTTGCTCGAGGGAAAGGCCGAGGCCGAAACGGTTTTTTCTGAATATCCTCCAGAGATGGCCAGAAGATGGGTAGAAGAGGGGGCGGAGCGCCTGCATATCATCGATCTGGATGGGGCCTTCGAAAAGGGACCCCGAAACCGGACCATCATCGAAACTATTGTGCGGGAGACGTCTCTTCCGATCCAGATCGGGGGCGGTATCAGGGAACTGAACACCATTGAAGGCTATCTGTCCCTGGGAGTAGCACAGGTTATTCTTGGGACCGTGGCCCTGAAAAATCCCGCTTTAATTCGTGAAGCCTGCCGGCTTTTCCCGGGGAGAATTATAGTCAGCCTGGATGCCCGGGACAACCGGATCGCCGTAGAAGGCTGGACTGAGCTGTCCGAGGTCGACCCAGTGGACCTGGTCAAGGGCTATGAGAACTGGGGGGTTAAGGCCGTCATCTTCACGGATATTTCCAGGGACGGGACCCAAAAAGGCCCGGCCCTGACTTCCACCCGCCGCTTGGCTCAGGCCACCGAACTTCCGGTCATCGCCGCCGGAGGGATCTCCAACCTGGCCGATGTTCAAAGCCTCTGTTCTTTAGCGGCCGATGGATTGGCGGGAATCGTCACCGGGAGGGCCATCTACAGCGGATCATTAAAGCTGGCCGAAGCCATTGGCTGGCTCAGAGAAAATCCCTGTCAGGGAAGATCTGTTTTTTGTTGACATTTTTATTTTAATTATTAATATTGAAAGATTAAACAGAATTTATTAGGGTGGACCCCCATGAGCCTGATGCCGGAAATTGAAGAAGCCTTTAAAAAGGCCTTGAAAACGCAGGATAAAATGCGTTTGTCCGCCCTGCGTCTGCTTAGAACCGCCCTGAAAAATAAAGAAATCGAACGGCGCGCTAAACTGGAAGATCAGGAAATCATTTCAGTAATCAAGGGATTGATCCGTCAGGGCCGGGAGGCCGCTCTTGAATTTGAAAAAGGCGGAAGGCCGGAACTGGCCGAAAAGGAAAAGGCTGAAATAGAATTTATTTCCGTGTTTCTGCCGCCCCAGGCCGAACTTTCCGAGGTAGAAGCGGCTATAGCCGGTATTATTGAGGAGCAAAAGGCCTCGGGGATGAAAGACATGGGAAAGGTGATGAAAGCGGCTATGCTCCTTTTCGGAGGACGGGCGGACGGGCAAACCATACAAACCGTGGTCAAGCAGCACCTTTCCTCCCCAACGGGGAAATAACCCTCCCAAAGAACTTCAGGGTCGCCGGCTCGACCCTCTTCCGCCTTAGAAATACCGCCGGGAGGGACGAAGATCTTTTGAAGTTCTTTACGGTGCAATCCTTCTGGTTGTATTGTAACCGCCTGATGTTTAAGAGCCGAATATTCCCTGACCGCTGCCGGCGGCCGGGGAATATTCGTTTGACCGGAATCCGACGATGCCCAATACCTCCTACTTTCCCGAGTCCTTTATCTCCCAAATCAAAGATGCGGTCAATATCGTTCAGGTGGTTTCTGAGGTTGTAGCGCTGAAGAAAAGCGGACGGAATTTTCAGGGGCTCTGTCCTTTTCACCCGGAAAAAACCCCTTCTTTTATGGTCAATGAAGAGAAACAGATTTTTCATTGTTTCGGTTGCGGTTTGGGCGGGAATGTCTTTACTTTTTTAATGAACTATAACCGTCTGACTTTCCCGGAGGCGGTGAGCGAGCTGGCCGGACGGCTGAATATTGCCTTACCGCGAACCCGTCCGGGCGGGGAAACCGAGGCCGGTCGAGGAATCAAGGACGATCTTCGCCGAGTCCATCAGGCGGCCGCTGAATATTACCATCATCTGTTGCTGAAAGAAAAATTCGGCCAAAAAGGACGGGATTACCTGGCCTCCCGAAAAATGAACACCGAGACGGTCGAAACGTTTTTCCTGGGCTATGCACCGGAAGGGTGGGATCACTTAGTCACTTTTACCGCCCGGCGCAAATTGCCTCTGCCGGTTTTGGAGCAAACCGGGCTGATTATCAAAAAGGAAAAAGGGGGACATTACGACCGTTTCAGAAACCGGCTCCTTTTTCCGATTTTGGATGAACAAAAACGGATTATCGGGTTCGGCGGCCGGGCCTTGGGCGGGGAGTCACCGAAATATCTGAACTCCCCCGAATCGCCGATTTTCAATAAAGGAAGGGTCCTCTACGGCCTCCCTCAAGCGGTTTCGACCATACGGAAGCTTAATCAGGCGGTCATCGTTGAGGGCTATTTTGATCTTTTGGCCCTGCATCTTCACGGATTCAAACAGACCGTGGCCACCCTGGGGACGGCCTTGTCCGCGTTTCAGATCCGAAAACTGAAAGGTCTGGCTGAAGACCTGATTCTGCTTTTTGACGGAGACACCGCCGGCATCCAGGCGGCCTCAAGAAGTGTTTCCCTTTTTCAACAGGAGGGGGTCTCGGCCAGGATCAAGGTCCTGCCCCCCGATACCGACCCGGACAGCTATTGTTTCCAGGTTGGGGCCGAACGGTTTGCAGAGGAACTGAAAACCGCCGAACCGATGATGACCTTTTTTTTCGAGCAGCAAATCAAAGCGGTCGGGCCCCAGGTTCAAGCCAAGGCCCGTCTGGTGGAGCGGTTGCTCCCCCAACTCAAGACCATGGCTTCAGAGGTAGAACGGGCTTATTATATCTCCTGGTTGGGGGAAAAACTGAAAATCTCGGAAGCGGTCCTCTGGAAATCCCTCCGGGGGACGCAAAAGAAGGGTAATGCTCCGGTCCGGCAACAGACACCCATGAAGGAGGAAAAGGTTTCCGGATTGGAGTGGCATATCCTTGAGGCTATACTGCGGATCCCCCAGGCCGCTTCGCTTATCCTGGCCGAGGAGGAGGGGGAGGGTTTTGAATCCCAAGAGGCCAGAACTATTTATAAAACGATCAAGGAAACCTATAACCGACAGGGTGAGGTGAACGCCGGGCTTCTGCTGGACCGCCTCGAAGATCAAGATTTGAAAAACAGGGTTTCCGCCCTGGCTATAGGAGGCTACCTGGAGGAAAAGGACCAGGAAGCCTTTTTGTCCGATTTGATTAAAAGGATTCATTTGAGGCGGTTGCAGCAGCAGGAACAAGCCCTTTACCGGGAAATCCGTTCCCAAGAAAATCTGGGCGCCACCGCGGAGCTGAAAAATTTGTTGATGATAAAAAAGGATTTACTTCAGAAAAGAAAAGAAATCCTCGTCTCCCCCAAAGGATGAACAAAGGAGTGCTTATGACCAAAGACAGCGGCATGGATGATGATCTTAAAATAATTTCCCTGACCAAAGAAAAAGAATTTCTCGATCTGGATGAGACCGAGGACTCGCTCCCCCCGGACTTGGTGGGGACCGAACCGATCGATGACATGATCTATCTTTTCGATGAGACCGATATTCAGATCCTGGAGGGTCCTCCCAGGGTCCGGGCCAAAGAGAAAGCCGATGAGGACCACATCGGAGGAGAAGAAGAGGAAGACCTGAAGTGGGGACCGGAACTGGGAATCAAGATTAATGATCCGGTCAAAATGTATTTGAAGGAAATGGGATTTTATTCGCTTTTAACCAGAGAAGGGGAGGTGGAGATCGCCAAAAGGATTGAGGAAGGCAAACATGAGGTGATCGACGCCCTGCTGGAGTCCCCGGTGGGCATTAAGGAAATCCTCCTGCTGGGAGAGAAGTTTGAACAGGGAGTAGTCAAGCTCCGGGAAATCATCCGCGATATGGATGATGAGGAACCCTTTGTGGAAACCGAGGCCCACCGGAAAAAAGTGCTGCAGCTTTTTTCCGAGGTGGCCGATCTTTATGAAAAGAACAAAAAAAATCAGGAAAGGATGACCCACGATCTCCCCCTGGCCCGGAAAAAGAAATACCGGGAGAAAATCGAAGAAAACAAGGCCCTGATCGTGGAACGGCTCAAGGAATTGCGCTTGGATAAGAGGCAGATCGACCGCATCATCAACAAACTGAAGGCCTTTGCCGAACGGATTGAAAAAGGGGAAAGGGAGATTGAGGAGTCGATCGCCAAGACCGGTCTGGCCTTGCTGGATTTGAAAAAGCTCCTGCGCAAGCTGAAGGCCGAGGGGCAAGCCCGGTCGCTGACCCGCCAGACCGGCCTGCATAAAGATCAGTTGCTGGAAATCGACAAGAAAATCCGTAACGGGGAAAGAAAGGTCCGCAGGGTCGAACAGGAATCGAGGATGACTTCCAAGGCCTTGAAGCGGATTATCAAACAGGTGGACGACGGCGAGGTCAAGGCCCGGGACGCCAAGGCCGAACTGATCGAGGCCAACCTGCGTCTGGTGGTCAGCATCGCCAAGAAATACACCAACCGGGGCTTGCAGTTTCTGGACCTGATTCAAGAGGGCAACATCGGTTTGATGAAGGCCGTGGACAAGTTTGAGTACCAGCGTGGCTACAAGTTCAGTACCTATGCCACCTGGTGGGTGCGCCAGGCTATCACTCGGGCCATCGCCGATCAGGCCCGCACCATCCGCATCCCGGTGCACATGATCGAGACCATCAACAAGCTGATCCGCACCGCCCGCTATCTGGTGCAGGAACTGGGCCGGGAACCCACACCGGAGGAGATTGCCGAAAGAATGGAATTCCCTTTAGACAAGGTGCGCAAGGTCTTGAAGATCGCCAAAGAGCCCATTTCCCTGGAAACGCCCATCGGCGAGGAGGAGGACAGCCATCTGCGGGACTTTATCGAGGACAAGAAGATCCTCTCCCCCTCGGAAGCCGTAATCCGTCTGAACCTTTCGGAGCAGACCCAGCGGGTCCTGTCTACCCTGACCCCGCGGGAAGAGAAAGTGCTGCGCATGCGTTTCGGTATCGGCGAGCGGGCCGACCATACCCTGGAAGAGGTGGGACGGGACTTCGACGTCACCCGGGAGCGCATCCGCCAGATCGAAGCCAAGGCCCTGCGCAAGCTGCGCCACCCCAGCCGCAGCAAGCGGTTGAAGTCGTTTGTGGAGTAAACCGTAAGAAACAAAAAGGGGACCTTGGTCCCCTTTTTCCGTTAAGCAAATGCACCTTTTTTCAGCGGGTTTTTAGAGGAGAAAAAGAAACCGGTGCGGAAATTAATGGAAGTGTAGGCCCGGATGGAAGAAAAATAGGGGCTGAATCAGCTTATTTCTTCCCCCGCACCAGTCGGTCGGCCTCCCGTTTCATCTCCTTTTTCTTGATGGCCTCCCTTTTATCGTAAAGCTTTTTTCCTTTGGCCAGGGCCAGTTCGACCTTGGCCTTTCCGGCCTTGAAATACAATTTCAAGGGGACAACGGTCAACCCCTTTTCCTGGATCTTACCGATCATGCGCCGGATTTCCTGTTTGTGGAGCAGGAGTTTCCTGACCCGGGTGGGGTTTTGTTCGTGAAGGGGGGAATTTTCGTAAGGGCTGATATGGACCTCGTATAAAAAGACCTCTCCTCCTTTGGGTTTGGCATAGCTGTCTTTGAGGTTGGCCCGTCCCAGTCGCAGGGACTTGACCTCCGGCCCGTTTAATACCAACCCGGCTTCCAGCGTCTCCTGGATCTGGTAATCGTGATGGGCCTTGCGATTCTGGCAGATGATTTTGATATGGTCGGTCATGTTGGTGATTGAGTTTTTTTTGATTAAATGGGTCTGTTTTCGGTTTAATAGTTAATAGGGCATGGTCCCGTTGATCCTGAAACTGTCGGAAAACAACTGGAACATCTCTTCCTTGACGTAATTGTTGATGGCCTCGGTGGTGTTCAGGGACAGGACCTTATGCAGGAACTTTTTTGATTTCCTGCGCGAAGCCATGCGGATGATCCGTTTCACTTTGGGGATGGCCAGGGGATGCATGCTCAATTCATCCAGACCCAGACCGAGTAAAATCGGAATATATAAAGTTTCACCGGCCATCTCTCCGCACATGGCCACCGGGATGCCGGCCCGATGGCCGGCGTCAACCGTTTGCTGGATCAACCTGAGAATGGCCGGATGGAGGGGTTGATACATATGGGCCACATGTTCATTGACCCGGTCGATGGCCAGGGTGTACTGGATCAGGTCGTTGGTCCCGATGCTGAAAAAATCCACTTCCTTGGCCAGGAGATCGGCGATGGCCACGGCCGAAGGGATCTCGATCATGATGCCGATAGGGATCCGGGGATCAAAGGGGATGTTCTCCGCGGTCAATCCCTCCTGAACCTCCTTCAGGACGGCCTTGGCTTCAACCACCTCATTGATATCGGAAATCATGGGGAAGAGGATTTTTAGCTTTCCATAATGACTGGCCCGCAAAATGGCCCGCAACTGTCGCTTGAATATTTCCACCTCTTTCAGACAAAAACGGATGGCCCGCAGCCCCAGGGCCGGATTCATCTCCTCGGCCAGGTCCATATGCGAAGCAAACTTGTCACCGCCGATGTCCAGGGTACGGATGGTAACCGAATTGGGGGCGATAGCCTGGACCGTTTTTTTGAAACTCTCGAACAGGGTCTGCTCGCCGGGCAATTCTTTCTGCTTTAAGTATAAAAATTCGGTGCGGAAAAGCCCGATACCCTCGGCACCGTTGGCCAGGACGGTGGGGACTTCCTCCAGAAATTCAATATTGGCCAATATTTTAATGCGGAACCCGTCCTGGGTTTCGGCCGGAAGAAAACTGAACTTGGCTATCTCGGTCCGGTATTCGGCGATCTTTTTCTTTTTTTGCTGATAGGCTTCCAGGGTTTCCGGGTCAGGATTAAGGATTACCTGACCGTCCCCGCCGTCGACAATGACCAGGTCTCCGCTGTTGACTTCCTGAGTGATTTTTTCCAGGCCGACCACGGCCGGAATTTCCAGGGACTGGGCGATAATGGCCGTATGGGAGGTTTTCCCACCCATATCGGTGACGAAGCCCAGGACATTTTCCAGACGTAACTGGGTCGTGTCGGCCGGGGATAGATCATGGGCGACAATGATCACCTTGCCTTTGATATCGGCCAGATTTTCAACCTTTTTGCCGGTCAGATTGCGGAGAATTCTCTCCGAGACATAGACCAGGTCGTTGATCCGACCGCGTATGTATTCGTCCTTGACCTGGGCAAACAGTTCCTGGGCATGGTCCACCGCTTTTTTCAAGGCCCACTCGGCATTGATCTGCTCCTGCCGGATATTCTCCAGGGTCTGATCGTAGATCATCTTATCCTTTAGGATCAGGCGATGGGAATCGATGATCCCGGCGTGGTCCTGAATTTCTTCGGGGATGTCTTCGATAATTTTATTGAGTTGCAGATCGGCCTCGGCCACCGCTTCCTGGAAGCGGTTCATTTCCGGTTCGACCTGGGAGGGATCGATAAGATATTGGTAGACGACCTTGACCCGGCTGCGATCCACCAGGTAGGCCCGTCCGATGGCCACGCCGTCGGAGGCCCCGATGCCCTGAAGGAGTGCGTTGGCCGACGGCTCCTCTATGGCTGGTCTATTCTTCTCCGAATTTGTCATCGATCAACCTTTCCGCCGCTTCCATCAGGTTTTCAGCGTCCGGACCGTCGGTCCGCAAGGTGATTTTCGAACCGAAGGGACAGGCCAGGGTCAGAATACTCAGAATGCTTTTACCGTCCACTTCCTGTCCATCATACTGAATGGTCAGATTGGAAGCGTATCCATTCCCGATTTGCACCAATTTGGCCGCGGCCCGGGCATGGAGACCTAATTTATTTTTGATCAGGAATTCACGCTCCATAGGTTTACTACCGGAAACCCCTTTCCAATTCAATGCCCCGGTCCGGCGGTCGACCCATTCCAATTTTCAGGCCGGGTAGGGATAGGGGCCAATAAAACGGTATACTCTCCTTTGGGATCGCGACCGGACAAGCGGTCCATTACTTCGTTCAGAGATCCGACTAAGATTTCCTCATGGACCTTGGTCAATTCCCGGGTTAAAGCCACCTCCCAATCACCCATAACCTCTAAAATCTCCTGCAGCAGGGCGTTGATCCGGTGGGGGGCTTCATAGATTATAACCGTTCTTTCCTGCTCTTTCATTTCCTGCAGGATCTTTTTCCGCCGGCTTTTCCTTCGGGGCAGGAATCCGAGAAAGACAAAGGCGTCTCCCGGCAGTCCCGAGGCGCTGAGGGCACAGGTCAGGGCCGACGGTCCGGGAATAGGGACCACCGCTATTCCAGCCCGCCTGGCCTCCCTCACCAGCTCTTTCCCCGGATCGCTGATCGCCGGTGTCCCCCCGTCGGTAACCAGACTTACCTGCTGCCCCTGACGTAATTGTTCCAGAAGAAAGGGTATCCTGCGGTACTTATTATTTTCGTTGAAGCTGATCAAGGGGATGTGCAGGTCATGGGCGGAGAGGAGTTTTTGGGTCCTGCGGGTATCCTCAGCCGCTATTCTGTCGGAACTTTTCAATACCTCCAAGGCCCTCAGGGTAATATCCTTTAGGTTGCCCAGGGGGGTGGCTACTACAAAGAGGGTGCCTTTTTCTTTGGAGGTCATGGTATTTTTTGAGAAGTTACTATCCAAAAAATGTGCCTGTATGATTTACAGCGGGTAGTTCGTTACCCGTAACTCGTATCTCGTATCTCGGAACGGGTATTCCTTTTTTTGCGAGTCCCTAAAAAAAGCGTTATTATGAACACATAAACCCCGGTTCTAATAGGCCAGGTCAAAGGCATTGCGAATCAGTTCCACTTCGGCCCTTCCGGCGATCCAGTCTATGGCCACCACATCAAACCGGGCTGCCTCCTCCAGCAGGGACTTTCGTTTTAAATAGTCCAGGGCGACGATGGATAATTTCCGCTGCTTCTTGGGGGTCACCGCCCATTTGGCCGGACCGAAGACCGCAGTCAAACGGGCCTTAACTTCAACGAAGACCAGGGTCTTCCCCTCTTTAGCCACGATATCGATTTCCCCCAGGGGGGATTTGAAATTCCGTTCCAGGATCTTATAACCGTTTTTCTTAAGCAGACCTTCAGCCAGGTCCTCTCCCTTTCTCCCCAGCGTATTTCTCGGTGTTTCAATGGGCTTTCGGGTGTCCATTGCTCAGGGTCCCTCGAAAACTCAATCGATGAAGCGGGCAAGGGCCATAAAGGCGCAAGGCCTCCAGGTGTTCCCGTGTCCCATAACCTTTGTTGGCTAAGAAATTGTACTGGGGAAAACGGTAATGCCACGACTCCATCAATTTGTCCCGAACGACTTTGGCCATGATGGAGGCGGCCCCAATGGAATGGCTTATACGGTCTCCCTGAACCAGACACCGTTGATCACCTTGCCGGTTTAAAGGCTGATTCCCGTCGATCAACAGCAAATCCGGCCTCAGGCCAAGGTTTCCCACCGCCCTTTCCATGGCCCGTAAGGAGGCCCGGAGGATGTTCAATTGATCGATTTCCTTGGGCCAGAGAAGGCCTAAGCCCAGAGCCAGGGCCTTCTCCTTGATCAAAGGGAAAAGTTTTTCTCTTTTGCCGGCACTCAGCTTTTTCGAATCGGTTACGCCGGAAACGAAAACCCCCCGGGGGAAAACCACCGCCGCCGCTACCACCGGACCGGCCAGCGGACCCCGTCCCACTTCATCCACGCCGGCGATAAGGGCTGAGGAGATTTGATCGAGTCTGTTTTCGTAATAATCCGGCAGGTCCTTCAATTTCCTGGAGGTCCCGGTATCTTCTCCGGGTGACTTGCTTCTCAACATGCTAGCGAAGGATTGAAAAGAATCCGTTGTCCTTTCAGAAAAGGGACCGGGTGGCCACAGACAACCAACGCCCTTTTGCGGACGCCTGAACCAGGCCCATTTGAATTCTTGCTCGCAAAGTCTAAGGAGTGATCTCTCACTTTCGAGCCCCCAAGTTCAAATAGCTTTGGTTAGGCTTTTGAAGCCGCCGGGGTGACCCGGCGTTCTTTGATTCGGGCCGCTTTGCCTTTGAGCTTTCTCAGGTAATAAAGCCGTGACCGTCGAACCTTGCCCAGACTGACGACGTCGATCCGGTCTATGGCCGGAGCATGCATGGGGAAGATACGCTCTACGCCCACACCGTAGGAAACTTTGCGTACGGTAAAGGTAGCGCCGACGTTTCCTTTTCTTTTACGAATGACGACCCCTTCAAAAACCTGGATACGTTCTTTTTCGCCTTCTTTTATTTTAACATGAACCCGGACCTGATCCCCCGCTCTGAAATCCGGGAGATCGGCCCGCATCTGTTCTTTTTCCAACATGGTCAAGGCGTCCATTTTCTCTACTCCTTTTCAAATTCGGATAGGTTTTATATGCCGGTTTCCATCCGGAAATTCAAAATTTCCGGATTAAGCTTCCAGCAGTTTGCAGTCAGCAATCAGCTGACCGGCAAGAATAAAGGATTTTGCCGGCCCTATAAGCGGATCGCTTTTTGTTCCAGCCGGAAAAGGGCCTATTCCGGCTGGAGAAGATGCCCAAAAAAACAACCTGTTATTCCTTGGTGGACAGGGTCTTTACTATTTTTTGGTCTTCCTGATCCCAGAGACCTTCGGCGAGCAGGCCAGGCCTGCGGCGAAGGGTTTTGACCAGGGACTGACGGCGTCTCCAATTCCGGATTTGCTCATGGTCTCCGGAAAAAAGGACCTCTGGAACGCGAAAGCCCATAAAATTTCTGGGCCGGGTGTAGTGAGGATACTCCAGCAGCCCCTCTTCAAAAGATTCTTCCCGGACCGAGTCGGCGCAACCCATGACTCCCGGAATCAAGCGGATAAGGGCGTCTAAGAGCACCAGGGCCGCCGGTTCTCCGCCGCTCAAAATATAGTCACCGATCGATAACTGTTCGTCGCAGAAGAAATCGGTGATGCGTTCGTCGATGCCCTCGTATCGGCCGCAGAGGAGGACGATACGAGGTTGGAGGACAAGTTCCCTGACCCGTTTTTGGTTCAAGGGGGTCCCCTGGGGGGTCAAGACCGTCACCCAGGGGTCCGGTTCAGGCAGTTTTTTCAACCAGGTCAAGGCCCGCTGGATCGGCTCCGGTTTCAGAACCATGCCGGCCCCGCCGCCGAATGGGCGGTCATCCACTGTGCGATGGCGATCTTCGGTGAAATCACGGAGGTTGAAAATCCGGATTTTTATCAGCCCCTGTGTAAGACCCCGGCCCGGTATCCCTTCGCCTAAAGGCGTCAGGAAAAATTCCGGGGAGAGGGTCAATAGGTCAATCGTCATTATTTTCGGAGGAGCCATAAATATCCCGAACCCGGATTTCTCCCCCGGACAGATTCACCGAAAGCACCACATCCTCAACCGCCGGAAACAGCCATTCGCTCTCGCCGTTGCGAATGACCCAGACATCGTGGGCCGGTGTGGTAAATATTCCCTCCATGATCCCCAAAAACCGGCCCAAGTCATTATAGACCCTGGCGCCGATCAATTGGTGTCGGTAATATTCTCCTTCCGGAAGGGAATCCAGGTCTTCCTTTTCAATGAAAAGAGAGAAACCGTTTAAGGCCTCCGCCCGGGTGCGATCCTCCAAACCTTGAAAATTGAGCAGCAGGGAGCGGGGCTGAACCCTGACGTTCGCTATGGATAAGGTTTTTACCTCATCCCCCCGGGTTAAGATGACTTTACGCCCGACAACAAAACTTTCAGGGGACCGGGCGTAGGATTGAACCCTTACCTGGCCGTGCAGTCCATGGGCTTTACCCACCTTGCCGATTAATAAAAGGCCCGAGGGGGTCATGTTGATTACAGTAGTGGATTATTCCAGGATTTCCAGGACCGACCGTTTCCTCATTTTTGTGGAGGCGGCGCTTAAAATGGTCCTCAAGGCCCTGGCGGTGCGTCCCTGTTTGCCGATGACTTTGCCCAGATCCTCTTTGGCTACCTTCAGTTCAATAACCGCTGTTTGTTCCCCTTCGATTTCATTCACTTCCACTTGATCCGGATGATCGACTAAGGCCTGGGCAATGTACTTTATCAGATCTTTCATGCCGCTTACCTCCTCCTTTTGAGTTGCCGGTTGACCATAAGAGACTTATTCCGCTTATATTTTCTGGCGTTTGCTCGGCCAGGGGCCAAATCCTTTTACCTCGGCTTGTATCACCGGAGAGGGGTTAGGGATCCTTTGCCGGAAGATTTTATCCTTTTAATACGCCGCTGCTGCGAATCAAATTTTTCACCGTAGTGGTTGGAACGGCCCCCACGGCAAGCCATTTTTTCAGCTCGTCCTGTTTCCAGGAAACGGCTGCCGGCTCTTTGTTGGGGTCGTAGGTTCCAATGATTTCAATGAAACGGCCGTCCCGGGGAGATCCGGAATCGGCCACCACCATCCGGTAAAATGGCTTTTTCTTGGCGCCCATCCGGGCTAATCTGATTTTTGTGGCCATAATAAAAAAAACTCCTTTTTCTTCTTCGTAGTCTCTATCTTACCTAAGATTCTCTAAAAAGGCAAGTGTCCTCTTTGGAAGGCCTTCCGCCCGCCCTTGTTGAATTGTTTGAGCATCTTTTGCATCTGTTCGAAATTTTTCAGCATTTTATTGACATCCTGAACACTGGTCCCGCTGCCCTTGGCAATACGACGTCTTCGGCTGCCGTTTATGATCTGGTAACTTCTTCGTTCAGCGGGGGTCATGGAATTGATAATGGCCTCGGTCCTGACCAGCTCTTTTTCGTCCGGCTTCATATCCTTAATCCCTTTAATCCGATTAATCCCCGGGATCATCTGTATCATCTGCTCCAGCGACCCCATTTTCTTTATCTGTTTGAGCTGATCTTTGAAATCGTCAAGGGTGAAGGTTTCCTTACGGATCTTCTTTTCCAGTTCAAGGGCCTGTTTTTCATCGAAATGAGACTGGGCCTTTTCGATAAGGGACAGAACGTCTCCCATCCCCAGAATACGGGAGGCCATCCGGTCCGGATAGAAGGGTTCCAACGCCTCCAGTTTTTCCCCGGTGCCGATAAACTTGATCGGTTTTTGAATGACCGATTTGATGGATAAGGCGGCGCCGCCGCGGGCGTCTCCTTCCATTTTGGTCAGAATGACTCCGGACACCTCCAGCCATTCGTTGAATTTCTGGGCCACATTGATGGCGTCCTGCCCGGTCATGGCATCAGCCACCAACAGGATCTCGTTGGGCCGGACCTTTTCTCTGATCTGCTTCAATTCCTCCATGAGGGTCTGGTCAATATGGAGGCGGCCGGCCGTATCTAAGATCAAGGGGTTCAGTCCATGCTGTTTCCCCCATTCCACGGCTGCCAGGCAAAGATCCACCGGGTTGGCCTTGGGATCGGAGGGAAAGACCTCCACTCCGGCTTGTCCACCAACTTTTTGGAGCTGGGTGATGGCTGCCGGCCGGTAGACATCGGCCGGGACCAATCCGGGCCGAAAATTTTTTTCTTTCAAATACAAAGCCAGTTTTCCGGCGGTGGTGGTCTTTCCGGACCCCTGGAGGCCGGCCAGCATAACGGCCACCGGTGACCGACCTGCCAGATTCAAATCCTGCCTCGATCCGCCCATTAAGCCGGTCAGCTCTTCCTGTACAATCTTTATCACCTGCTGGGCCGGGGTCAGGCTGGCCAAGACCTCTTGTCCCAGGGACCTTTCCCTGACCCGGTCGATAAAGTCCCTGGCCACCTTGTAATGGACATCGGCCTCGAGCAGGGCCAGACGCACCTCGCGAAGCCCTTCCTTCATATTGGCTTCGCTCAACTTGCCTTGTCCCTTTAATTTTTTAAAAGTCAGATTCAGCCGCTCGGCCAAGGATTCAAACATGGTCCTTTTCCCATGAATTAAAAATTATAAATTTTTAATTTTATTATTTTTTTTAAAAAAAGTCAAAGGATTTTTTGCTTTAATCCCCCCTTTACTTTTACATTGCTTCCCTGCCTTTTTTTTGATATTTTTCCTTCCGGTACTTTTTATAAAAGGATTGGTTTTTATTATGTCTTTTTGGAAAACCGATATTCCCGATCAGGTGACCGTCCCCTTTATCGAGGGTGACGGGACCGGACCGGACATCTGGCAGGCCACCCACCCGGTTTTGGAAGCGGCCGTAAAAAAAGCCTATGGGGGCAACCGTCAGCTCCAATGGCTGGAGGTCCTGGCCGGGGAAAAGGCCTTCCGCCGGACCGGAAAATGGCTTCCTCCGGAAACCATCCAGGTTATACGAGAGCACGGTTTGGCCTTGAAAGGTCCCTTAACCACTCCGGTGGGTCAGGGGATTCGCAGTTTGAATGTCCAGCTCAGACAAGTGTTGGATCTCTACGTCTGTCTGCGACCGGTCCGTTATTTTTCCGGGGTGCCCAGTCCCATGCTGCGGCCCGAACTGGTGGATATGGTCGTCTTCCGGGAAAACACCGAGGACGTCTATTCCGGTATCGAATGGCCGGCGGAAAGCCCGGAAGCCAGGGAGCTGGCCCTATGGATTGAAGGAAAAACAGGGAAAAAAATCCATCCTGATTCAGGGATCGGGATCAAACCGATCAGCCGTTTCGGGACCCAACGCCTGGTCAGGCGGGCTATTGAATACGCCCTGCGCCGCAACAAAACCAGCGTCACCCTGGTTCATAAAGGCAATATCATGAAATTCACCGAAGGGGCCTTCCGCACCTGGGGATTTGAACTGGCCCGCTCGGAGTTTCCGGACCGGACCATTCCTGAGGAGGAGATCCAAGGACTCCCCCGGGGAAAGGCGACCGGGGGAAAGGTGGTTATCAAGGACCGGATCGCCGACATGATGTTCCAACAGGTCTTGCTCCGGCCGGATGAATATTCGGTCATTGCCACCGGCAATTTGAACGGGGATTATTTATCCGATGCCCTGGCGGCCCAGGTCGGTGGACTGGGTATGGCCCCGGGGGCCAATATGGGTGATGACTGCGCGGTTTTTGAGGCCACCCACGGTTCGGCCCCCCGTTACGCCGGGATGGATAAGGTCAACCCGGGATCATTGATCCTTTCCGGTGCTTTGTTGCTGGAACACCTGGGCTGGCAGGAAGCGGCCGATCTAATCTATAAGGCCTTGCAACGGACCATCCTGGAGGGACTGGTCACGTATGATTTGGCCCGTCAGATGGAAAAGGCCCGTGAGGTGTCATGTTCCCGTTTCGGCCGATACCTGATCGAGGGGATGGGATAAAAGCCTTCCCCTCCCTGGGATTGATTTCCCTTTGCTTTCCGGAAAAATGCCCTTTTTGCAGGAAGCTTCTGAAGACGCCGAGTCCGGAGCGGTCCCGTCTCTGTCCGGATTGTGAAGGGGATATTCGCTGGATTCAGTCCCCCTTCTGCCCGAGATGCGGACGACCTTATCCCCCGGGCAATTCGTCACATCTTTGTTCGGACTGCCTGCAGGACAAACCCTATTTCGAGCAGGGAAGGGCTGTGGGAATCTACCGGGGGGTATTGGCTGATGCCCTGCAACGGTTTAAATACCACGGCGATATCAGTCTGGCCGGGGTTTTGGGAAGCCTGTGGAAGCGCATATCTTTGAACGGTAATTCTTTTGAGGCCGTAATTCCAGTCCCGCTCCATCGGGCCCGGCTCAGGCAAAGGGGGTTCAATCAATCCTTGCTCCTGGGCAAGAGTCTGGGGAAAATGCATAAAATCAGAGTGTTGAGCGATGCTTTGCAACGCATCCGGAATACCGTGCCCCAGGTGGATCTTGGCCTTTCGGAAAGGGCCAGGAATGTCCGGGGGGCCTTTGCCGTCTCCCGGCCCAAGGAGATAAGAGACAAGGACCTGATTTTGGTCGATGATGTTTTTACCACCGGGGCCACGGTCAACGAATGCGCCAAAGTCTTAAAAAGATCAGGGGCCAGAAGCGTCTTTGTCCTGACCTTGGCCCGCACAGGAGTGGAATGAAAAATAAAATCGTCCCCCGTTCCCGGATCAAGGCCCTGGTGCGGGAATTAAAAGCGAAGGGGAAGAAAATTGTTTTTACCAACGGCTGTTTTGACCTTCTCCATGCCGGTCATGTCCGTTATCTGACCAAGGCCCGCTCCCTGGGCGACTGCCTCATCCTCGGGTTAAACAGCAACCGCTCGGTAAAAAAAATCAAAGACCCCCGTCGTCCTTTGATACCCGAAACCCAGCGGGCCGAGGTCTTAGCCGCCCTTGCCTGTGTGGATTGGATTGTCCTGTTTGATGAGGCCGATCCCCTGTCATTGATTGAGGAAATCCGGCCCCAGGTCCTTGTTAAAGGGGCCGACTGGGCCAGGGAAAAAATTATCGGCGCCGATCTCGTTTCCTCTTACGGCGGGAAAGTGCGCCGGATCCGACTGCTCCCCTCCCTTTCCACTTCGGAGATCATCAAAAGGATTGTCTCCCGTTATGGTAAGACATAAGCGGGTTTTGACCTCAACGGGTTGGGGACTGCTTAAAGGGATTAGGGATCCTTCGGGCTTATCGCTTGAAGAGGGCGAACAAGAGAGTCAAAACTATACTGATGATAATACAGGAGGTGAGGGGGAAATAAATTGAAAACTTTTCCCCTTTAAAGAACAGGTCCCCGGGCATTCGCCCCAGCCAGGGGATTTTCTGCAGAAGCACCAGCAATCCTCCCCACAAAGACAAAATCAAGCCAAACAATATCAACAGCTTCGCCAGTCCGGACCAAGGGTTCATGATGGTTTCCTCCATAGTTTTAGAGTCGAATTTTAACTTACTCTTTGGCAAGGTGTCAATATGCCCAAAGATGACCATCAAACCTAAAAAAAACCGGGAAAGGAGAGAACTATTGATTTTTTCAGCTTTTATTCTTATTATAGAAAAATAAAAATTGGAATCCATAAAGATAAGCCAAGGAGGGTTGGGGTCGATGTCCGAGAACGAAGAAAAAGGGTTTGTTTTTAAGGATCGGAGAAAGCTGGCTGCCGAATCCGACAAAGAACCTGAACCAGAGAAAAGCACTCCTGTGGAAGAACCGCTTCAGGGGCAAGGGGAAACTAAAACGCCGCCTCCACCTCCTCCATTGCCAGAGGTTAATTTTGCCACTTTTATCGTTTCCTTAAGCACGGAAGTTTTGTTTCACCTGGGAGAATTTCCCCACCCGGTTTCCGGGGAAAAAAATAAGGACCTGCCCCTGGCCAAACACGCTATCGACACCCTGTCCATGCTTAAAGACAAAACCCAGGGCAATTTGAACGAAGAAGAACAGAAGCTATTGGAAGGCATGCTCTATGATTTACGGATGGCGTTTATTCGGGCCTCATAAGGGAAAGGTCTGGGGTATAGGGTTAAAGGTATAGGGCAAACCCTGATTAGGTGCTTAAAAGGGTTAGAAAGTAAAGTCGGCCTTTCAATACGCCAATTTTTAAACAATTTCATGATAGAGTAAAGACCTTTTCGATTTTTCGGAAGGGCTTTTTTCTTTTCCAGGAGGTTTTATATGTCGGATTATCTTAAAAAACACCGTTACTTGTGGACTCTGGTCGGGGTATCTCTGGTGTCGCTGATCGCCGGATTGATCATCGCCGCCAATATGAACTGGACTCACCCCCTTTCAGCCAAGACCGAAGTTCCTAACCTGAGCAATTACCCTTCTTTTGCCGATTTATCCCAGGCCGTATCTCCCTCGGTGGTCAACATCAGCACCACAAAAAAGGTCAAGGGCGGCAACCGGGTTTTTGATTTTTTTATGGGCCCCCGTGATCGAAGAAGCCCCATGGACGATTTTTTTGAAAGGTTTTTCGGCGGAGATATGCCTCCCCAGAGGGAGTATAAACAAAGGAGCCTGGGCTCGGGATTCCTCATCGACGGTGACGGTCATATCCTGACCAACAATCATGTGGTGGAAGACGCCGACGAAATCAAGGTCATCCTAAAGGACGGCAAGGATTATGATGCCAAAGTAATCGGCCGGGACCCCAAAACCGATCTGGCCCTGATCAGGATAAAATCCGGCAAAGGCCTTCAACCCATTAAACTGGGCAATTCCGATGAACTGCGGGTCGGCGATTGGGTCATGGCCATCGGCAATCCCTTCGGACTGGATCACACGGTTACCGCCGGTATTGTCAGCGCCAAGGGGCGGGTGATCGGGGCCGGGCCTTATGATAATTTTATCCAGACCGATGCCTCTATCAACCCCGGCAACAGCGGCGGTCCCCTGCTCAATCTTAAGGGAGAGGTGATCGGCATCAACACGGCCATCATTGCCCACGGTCAGGGGATCGGGTTCGCCATTCCCATCAACACAGCCAAGGATCTCCTGCCCCAGTTGAAGGAGAAAGGCAAGGTCACCCGGGGCTGGTTAGGGGTCATGATCCAGAAAGTAACGCCGGAGCTGGCCAAGTCCTTTAACCTGAAAGACGAGTCCGGCGCTCTGGTGGGGGACGTTACTCCGGGAAGTCCGGCCGATAAGGTCGGCATAAAACCCGGCGATATCATCGTCGAGTTTGACGGCAAGTCCATCAAGGAAATGAGTGAACTCCCCCGTTTAGTGGCTGCCGTGCCGGTGGGCAAAACGGTCGAGGTCAAGGTTTTGCGGGAAGGTAAACCTCTATCCTTTAAAGTGCAGGTCCAGGAATTGGACGATAAGCAGTTGGCCTCCGGGCCTTCGCCCGAAAAGGAAAAGCTGGGGCTTTCAGTCAGGGAAATGACCCCGGAATTGGCCAGACGCTTCCGCATGGATTTCGAGCCGGGGATTCTGGTGGTGGAGGTTTTAGAGGGAAGTCTGGCGGAAGACGGCGGTATGCAGGAAGGAGACCTGATTAAAGAAATCAATCGCAAAGCCGTCAGGGACCTGAAAACCTATCAAAATCTTATCAGCGGGGTCAAAAAGGGCGGGAATATCCTCTTACGCATTAAACGGGGAGGAATGAACCTTTTTGTCAGTCTGCGGATGGATTAAAACCCGCTGTTCATTAGGTAATGGGGGCGATGGGCCTATCGCCCCCATTTTTTTATGGGGCAAGGACTTTCCATGGAAATAACCCTCCGCACCCCGGCAAAAATCAATTTATTCCTGGAAGTCTTGGGAAAAAGGAGGGACGGATATCATAGCATCCGCTCCCTGATGCAGCCGATCAACCTCTTTGACACCCTATCTATAAAAACCAACTCCCAGGGGCTCAAGATTCGATGTCCCGGTCACCCCGAACTTGAAAACCCATCGAATCTGGTCAATAAAGCGGTAAAGCTATTGGAGAAGGAATTGGGCCGCCCTCTGCCCCTTTCCATCCGTTTGAAGAAAAAGATCCCGGTCGGGGCCGGATTGGGCGGGGGGAGCAGTAATGCCGCCGCGACCCTGACCGGGATCAATCAACTGTTGGGAGGGCTGGTACCCGAACGTCGGCTGGCGGTCCTGGCCGCTCGGATCGGTTCGGATGTCCCTTTCTTTCTGAATCCAGTAACCACTCTGGCCTCCGGCAGGGGAGAGATACTGAAACCCTGGCCGGACTTTCCCCTCTATTGGTACGTCTTGATTTATCCCGGTTTTTCCGTTTCGACCTCCTGGGCTTACGGTCAGGTAAAATTCCCATTGACACGAATTGAAAAATCAATTAACATTAAAAGGTTAAAGACAAAGGGACTGGCCGGCGGGGGTACGTTTCTTTTTAATGACCTGGAAGGGGTGGTCAGTCCTTATTTTCCCGGACTTGCAAAAATAAAAACAGCCCTGCAAGACCGGGGATGCCTTCAAGCCCTGATGAGCGGCAGCGGGTCAACGATGTTCGGCCTTTGGGAATCGGAAGAACCGGCCCGGGAGGCCTGTAGTCGGTTGAAAAGACAAGGATGGGGGAAGGTGTTTCTGGTTAGGGGCTTGTGAAAGAACGTTCAGTGTTGAGCCTTCGGCGTTCGGCGACTGGAATAAGGAAACGACGAACGGCGAACACCAAACGCTGAACGGTTGTCGACAATATTGGGGTGTCGTCAAGCGGTAAGACACGGGTCTTTGGAACCCGCATTCGGAGGTTCGAATCCTCCCACCCCAGCCATTTTAATTTCGGATTTCGGATTGCCGATTGCGGAAGGGATAAGCTTAGGGATATCCATGTCTCCCTACCCGCCAGTGGGGACGAAGTCACTACCTGAAATAATAAGACGGAATTATTCGCTTCACACCAAATACAAAAGCCGAGCAGGGAAAATGGAAGATCAAATGAAATTTTTTACCGGTAATTCAAATCCCCAGTTGGCCGAAAAAATTTGTTCTTACCTGAAAATGGATCTGGGGGCCATCCAGGTCAGACGATTCAGTGATGGAGAAATCTTTGTGGAAATCGGGGAAAATGTTCGCGGCAAGGATGTTTTCGTTATGCAATCCACCTGCTCCCCGGTTAATGATAATTTGATGGAGCTGCTGATCATCATGGACGCCCTGCGCCGGGCCTCCGCTCGCAGGATTACGGCGGTCATGCCCTATTACGGTTATGCCCGTCAAGACCGGAAGGTAGCCCCCAGGGTGCCCATCACCGCCAAATTAGTGGCCGACCTGATCACCGCCTCCGGGACGAAAAGGGTCTTGACCATGGACCTCCATGCCGGGCAAATCCAGGGGTTTTTCAATATCCCGGTGGACAATCTCTTTGCCGCGCCGATCCTTTTGGACCATATCAAGGCCAATTTCATGAACAATCTGGTCATTGTCTCCCCGGATGTGGGGGGGGTGGAGAGGGCGCGGGCCTTTGCCAAGAGGCTCAATGCTCAAATCGCCATTATCGATAAACGCCGCGAACGACCCAATTCCTCCGAGGTCATGAATATCGTCGGGAACGTCAAAGGTTGTACGGTCATTCTGTTGGACGACATGGTGGATACGGCCGGGACTTTGGTTAAAGCCGCGGCCGCTCTGGCCGATCAAGGGGCCAAGAAAATTTTTGCCTGCGTTACCCATCCGGTCCTTTCCGGTCCGGCCCTGGAGCGGATTATCGACTCCCCCATGGATCAATTGGTGGTGACCGATACCATTCCTTTGCAGGGAAAAGCGGCGGAGTGCCCTAAAATCAGGGCCCTGAGTGTGGCCCCGCTGCTCGGTGAGGCGATCCGCAGGATCCATGATGAGGATTCGGTGAGTTCTTTGTTTGTGTAGAATAATTTCGGATTTCGGATTCCGGATTGCGGAATAAAAATAAATTATTAACCTTACCGTCTTGAAAATGGATTTTATTTTGGGCAGGTAAGTAACAGGAAAGGAAGCAGGAATAAAATGGAACAAGTCAGTTTGGAAGGTTTTTTCAGAGAACCCTCGGGAAAAGGCGGGGCCCGGGCTTTGCGCCGTGCCGGTAATATCCCGGCCATCTTCTATGGACCGGAAACCGAGCCTATGCCGATCCAGGTCGAGAGAAACTCCTTTGAAAAAATCCTCAAAAAACAAACCAGTGAGAACGTTCTCTATCAATTGACCGTCAAGGGGAAAGACCGGGAAATGGTCAAAACCGTCATGCTCAAGGAAATCCAAAAAAAACCGGTTTCCAGGGAAATTGTACACGTGGATTTTTACGAAGTTTCCCTGTCCAAGGCCATTGACGTCATGGTAGCCATCAAGGTGGTGGGCAAGGCCCCTGGTGTGGAGAAAGGCGGTATTCTTCAGGAGACCTCCCGTGAACTGGAGGTCCGCTGTCTCCCGACCAATATCCCGGATCATATTGATGTGGATGTGAGCTCTCTGGAAATCGGGGATTCCATTCATGTCGAGGACCTGCCTTTACCGGAAGGAATCCGGGTCCTTTCCGATCCCCGGTTGACCCTGGTTACCGTCGTCGTCCCGCAGGCCGAGGAAAAAGGAGCGGCGGCCGAAGCGCCGGCCGAGGGTGCAGATGTGGAAGTGACGGCCAAGAAGGGCAAGGGCAAAGGCGAAGCGGAAGGGTAATTTTGTATCTGATCGCCGCATTGGGTAACCCGGGGAAAAAGTATCAACATACCCGTCACAATATCGGCTTTTTAACCATCCAGGTCCTGGCCCGACGCCACGGAATTTCCATCGATAAAAAAAAATTTGAAGGTCAGTACGGGGTAGGGGAAATACTTAAGGAAAAAGTCATTCTCCTGACCCCCCTGACCTATATGAACCTGAGCGGTCTGGCCGTCGGCGCCTTCCTGCGCTATTTTCGTATTTCCTTTAAACAGTTGATCGTCATACACGATGACCTGGACCTTTCCTGGACCGGACTCCGGATAGCCGATAAAAGGGGGGCCGCCGGACACAAAGGGGTCTTGTCCATCATCGAAGATATCAAGACAACCGAATTTACCCGGGTCCGCATGGGCATAGGCCGGCCCAGAGAAGGTTTGCCCCCGGAAGCTTATGTTCTGGAACCTTTTTCCAACGAGGAGCAGGAACAATTACCGGCCTTGCTCGAACGGGCTTGTGAAGCGGTGGAGGCCATCATCTCCCAGGGGCCGACTCTGGCCATGAATGGTTTCAATACACGAAAAGCAAGTCCCCCGACCTCCCATGCCGATTAAACCCCTGTTGAAAACCGGATTGACCGTTTTTCTCATCTTTCTCAGCTCCTGTTCTTTTTTTCTCCCCAAAACGGCGGAGCGGATTGAAACGGTAGGTTTTGAAAAGGTCCCGGACCAGGAATGGCCCCAATTAGAAGACGACCTGGACCTTTCCGGGCTGGAACAGGCCCTTGGTCGCAGTCTGGACTATTATCGAAATCAACCTCCGGACCGGAGTTTTTCCCTGGGAATCAGGGAGGTGTCCGTTGAGGAATTGCTGGATGGTCTTCTTCTTTTTCAGGAAACCATCAGGAATAATCCCGACCGGTCGACCCTGCGACGGCAATTGCATAGCCGTTTCGACCTCTACCGGCCTATTCAAAATGACGCCCCGGTTCCGGTGCTCCTGACCGGGTATTACGAGCCGACCCTTCAGGGCAGCCGAAAGCCTTCCTCCCGTTTCCGCCATCCGGTTTACTCCTTGCCTGATGACCTGCTCATCGTTGACCTGGAGAAATTTTCAAAAAAATATGAGGGGCAAAAACTAAGGGCCAGGTTGGAAGACCATCGGGTCCTGCCTTATTTTTCCCGGAAAGAGATCGACCAGGACGGACGTCTGGAAGGCAGAAACCTGGAGATTGTCTGGGTCGATGACGCCCTCAAGCTTTTTTTCATGCATATCCAGGGTTCGGGTCAGGTTCGGCTGGAAGACGGGTCCCTCATTAAGCTGGGGTATCACGGGACCAACGGTCAGGCCTATTTTCCGGTGGGCAGGGAACTAATCCGCCGGGGGGCGATCAAAGCGGAGGATATGTCTCTCCAATCCATTTACGCCTATTTAAAGGACCACCCTGAAGAACAGGCGGCGGTCCTGAACTTGAATCCCAGTTATGTCTTTTTCCGCGAGAGAGAGAACGGACCTTACGGCAGTCTCGGCCTTCCCTTAGCTGCCGGACGGTCAGTGGCAGCCGATCAAAAGATATTTCCCCCGGCCGGTCTATTCTGGTTGTCCGGTTGGAAACCGGTCCTGGATGAGCAGGGGCAGATCCGCTCCTGGGTCCCCTTCAGCCGCTGGGTATGTGTCCATGACAGCGGCGGGGCCATCAAAGGTCCGGCCCGGATTGACCTGTTTACCGGGGAAGGAGAAGAGGCGGAAACAACAGCCGGTCACCTGCGGCACCAGGGGACCTTCTTTCTGCTGCTGAAAAAAGAAAAAGGACCGGATTTATAATCGGATCCTTGCCCAAGGCACCTGGATCTTACTCTCGGTTACTACCAAAAGGCTTTTCCCTTGACAATTATGTTTTTAATAACATATAGCAAAATGGTAAGAAGAATTTGGAAAAAAGAATCCCCTTCCCATGCCATCCAGATTTTTTCAATTTTTATTCCTGTCCCTGGCTGCGCTTTTGAGTCTGATTCACACGGCGGGTGCGGAGGACCTGACCGTTTCCGCGGCCATGAGTCTTAAAAATGCCTTTGACGAGATAGGCCGCCAATTCGAAATAAATCATCCGGGGGTCAAGGTCCTCTTGAATTTCGGGGCCTCAGGTGATCTGGCCCGTCAGATTGCCGCCGGTGCGCCGGTGGATGTCTTTGCCTCTGCCGCCCAAAAAGACCTGGAGGAATTGGACGGTCAAGGCCTGATACGCCCGGGGACTAAAGTGAATTTCGCCGGAAACCGGTTGGTATTGGTCGTACCTCATACAACCACCCTTTCGCTCAGGTCCTTCCAGGACCTCAAAGATCCCCGCATCCGGAGAGTGGCTTTAGGCAACCCCAAAACCGTGCCTGCCGGTCGTTATGCCCAGGAGGTTCTGACCTATTTTAGACTTTGGGATGGGTTCAGGAATAAATGGATTCTGGCCGACAATGTCCGGCAAGTATTGGATTACGTGGCCCGAGGTGAGGTCGATGCCGCATTGGTCTATTCCACGGACGTCGCCATCAGGGCTAAAGACATCAAAATAATAGCCAGGGCCCCGGAAGGAAGCCATCAACCGATCCTCTATCCCATGGGCATTGTCCGTGAGTCCAGAAAAGAGGCGATGTCCGAGGCCTTTGTAGCTTTGGTGCTGTCCCGAAAGGGAAAAGATATATTACAGCGTTACGGCTTTTTAGCCCCCTTCGAGAAATAAAGCCATGGACCCTTCGATTTGGTTCTCCATTCGCCTTTCCCTGCAGGTGGCCTTCACCGCCACCGGGTTTATCCTGGTCGTTGGAATCCCCATCGCCTATTTACTGGCCAGAAAGGATTTAAGGGGTAAAGAGTTGATCGATATTCTATTTACCCTCCCTCTGGTCCTGCCCCCGACCGTGACCGGATATTATCTGATCCTCTTATTCGGCCGCAGAGGGGCCCTGGGAAAATTCCTTTTTCAATGGACGGGATGGAGCCTTATGTTCACCTGGTATGGTGCCGTCCTGGCTTCTTTTGTAGTGGCCCTGCCTTTGATGATCAAAGCCTCCCGGGCGGCTATGGAATCGGTGGACCGCGATCTGATCAATGCCTCTTTAACCCTGGGACGTTCGGAGTGGGAAACGGCCTGGAAGGTTGTGCTGCCTCTGGCCCGCCGGGGTATCATTGCCGGAACGGTCCTTTCCTTCGCCCGGGCCATGGGGGAGTTCGGGGCTACTTTAATGATCTCAGGGAACATCCCCGGGAAGACCAACACCCTGCCCCTTTCCATTTATACCCTGGCCGGCAGCGGAGAATGGGGGAAAGCCCATCTCCTGGTCCTCTTTCTGACCCTCCTTTCCGGTTTATTTCTTTATCTGGCCAACCGCTTCAGCAGGAAAACTCTCTAATGGGACTTTCTTTGAAACTGCTTAAGCAGGTAAATGGATTCAAACTTGACGTCGAATGGGATCTGGAAGATGAACTGGCGGTTCTTTTCGGGTTTTCCGGCGCCGGAAAATCCATGACCCTGCAGATGATCGCCGGATTGATGCAGCCCGATGAGGGGTGGATCTACTCGGACGAAAAAGTCCTTTTCGACAGCCGTTCAGGGGTCCGGCTCCGCCCCCAGGACCGTTCCATCGGTTATGTTTTTCAAAATCTGGCCCTTTTCCCCCACATGACGGTCCAAGGCAATATTCTCTATGGGGCTGGAGGCATTAAAAAGGACATGAAAGAAAAAAGGTGCCGGGAACTGTTCGAGACCTTTCACCTGGCCGGGTTGGAAGCCCGTTACCCCTCAGAAATCTCCGGTGGCCAGCAGCAAAGGGTAGCCCTGGCCCGGGCCTTGATCCGCCGGCCGGATATCCTCCTCCTGGATGAACCCTTCTCCGCCCTGGATCGCCCCTTGCGTCTGGAGATGCAAAAATTTCTCGAAGAAGTAAGGGAACGGTTTCCTATCCCTATACTTCTGGTGACCCATGACCTGTCCGAGGCCTTGACCCTGGCGGACAAGATCATTGTCTATTCCCAAGGCAGGGTGAGCCGCATCGGATCCCCCCAGGAAATCTCTCAACCCCCGCTGGACCCTGAAATCCAGTCCCTGTTCAGGTAGAATAAGGTCGACAACCTGGGTTTTTTTTCGGCAATTGATCGGCAGGTAGGCCGACAATCATTCAAGGGTCAGGGGTTTCCCTCCTGGATCAATGCGCCATTGAGACTGTCAAGGAAACGGCCCCTTTCCCCAAGCCCCCAGTCGAAGCCCGGATCGTTATTCCGGTGGTCTTTCGAATCCAGTAGCCGATACCAAGCATCGATGGATTCCGTCACCCTTCAGACGATCAGGAGGGGAAGGGATTAAACCTGATCAGATGGGCTTTAGGTTGAAGGTCCGGTTTTTTCCCCGGCCTTTGGTCGGCCAAAGCGGATATGGAGTTTTCGCATCCGGTTTCGAAGGGTGCTGGGATTTATTCCCAGCCGTTGGGCGGCCCCCTGTGGACCTTCCACTTTCCCCCGGCAGATAGTAAGCACCTCCTCAATATGGCGGGCCATAGACTGATCCAGAGATAAAGGTTTTTCATTGGTCTCGATCCGGTTCGGTTCAGGTGCCTTTAAAAGGTCGGTCTGAAGATCGTCGAAAAACAGGTCACCCCCCTTCCAGCGGATCATGGCCCGCTCCACCATGTTTTCCAGTTCCCGTACGTTTCCCGGCCAGGAATAGTCTCTCAGTTTATCCCAAACACCCGGGGCGGGGTTCGGAATCCTTTTAATCCCCATTTCTCCGGCCTTCCTCTCGATCAGGTGAACGACCAGGGCCGGGATGTCTTCTTTTCTTTCCCGAAGGGGCGGGACCACGAGGGGAAAAACGTTCAGCCGGAACCAGAGATCCTCCCGGAAGGCACCGGTCCGGACCATTTCCTCCAGATTTTTATTGGTTGCGGCTATCACCCTTATATCCACCTTAATCGAACTGGTTCCCCCCACCCGTTCGATTTCCTTTTCCTGCAGCACTCGAAGCATCCGGACCTGGGCATTAGGAGGCAATTCACCCAGCTCATCCAAAAAAATAGTACCCCGGTCGGCCCTTTCAAACCGACCTCTTTTTTGGGCGACAGCCCCGGTGAAAGCCCCTTTCTCGTGTCCAAAAAGTTCGCTGTCCAGAAGACTCTCGGTAATGGCCCCGCAATTGACTTTAATGAAGGGGCCATCCTTGCGGGGGGAGGAATAATGGATGGCATTGGCAATGACCTCCTTGCCTACTCCGGTCTCACCCAGAAGAAGGACAGGGCTGGAAAGCGGAGCCACCTGCTTAACCATTTCCATGACTTCCCTCAGTCCGAATTCGCTGCCGATAATCTCCTTCCCCGAGATCTGCCGAAGCTCTCTTTGCAAATAACGGTTGTCGTCGGAAAGCTGCTCTTTAAGCCGGAGGACTTCTTGATACCTCAGGCTGTTTAACAAAGCGATGGCAAAGGGCTTGTTGAGCATGGCCAGCCGCCGGGAATGCTCATCGGAATATCGATCCGCTCCATCGGTCCGGAGGGTCAAGGCCCCGATCCTTTGACCCTCGATGACCAGCCGCATGATCAGCAGGGAGGAATCCCCTCGGCCATGGACACCGGCCATCTGCCTGGTTACCGGGTCCGCCGCCGGGCGATTGACGAATCTGACTTCAGGCAAAGCGGGACCGTTGAGGTCGGTCATGGCCTCTTTCGGCATTTTTGTTTTCCGCGGCGGTCGGTAAAAAACCCCTTCATTGCTGTCGGCGGCCGCAACCGTGATTATCGCCCCTTGAGACCGGTCGTAGAGGTGCAGGTTCATTTCATCCACAGGGAGAAAATTTTTAAAAAATAAAAGACACTCCCGGAGGGCCTTCTCGATATCCAGAGTGCCGCATATCTTCAACGTGGCCTCCTTAAAAAATTCTTTCTCATCAAATTTCATGAACACCCTCCCGGACCTGGTCTGCTTCCTGTCATATCCGGCAGCTTATCTTAAACTGCCGGATATGACAATTGGTTTCTACCATTATTGGCAGCTTTCAGGGCCCTATTTTAATAACTATTTAATATTTAAATAAAAAATATTTGGCACGGCTTTAGCAGTAATGGTTTGGAAAGAAAGGAGCTATGAATCATGAAGTGGTTGGAAGTCATCAGTCTCCGGGCGTCAGGAAACGTACTAGAGGTATTCAGTCCGGAGATAGCCGGGTTCTTAAATCAGATTTCCGGTATAGAGGGCTTGATCGAGGTCAGGACCTACTTCCATGCCTTGATCCCCAATGACCTGGCGGTCCATATTTTATGGGAAGCCGGGTCGATGGACCGGCAAGGGAGTGCAAGCGGACGTCAATTGATTCAAATATTTCAAAATTTCGGATTAACCCATTATAATCTATGGAAAGAGGAGGAAAAGAAATGAATTTACCTTTTACGATCGACCAATTTATGGAAGTTTTCAGGACCTACAACCTGGCCATCTGGCCGACCCAGATCATCGCCTATGTATTGGGGATCGGGGCTCTGCTCTTGGCCTTCCGGCCCACCCGATTTTCCGGACGCATCATCAGCGCCGTTCTGGGCTGCTTTTGGATCTTGAACGGGGCCGCTTATCACCTGACCTTTTTCAGCACCATCAACAAAGCAGCCGTCGGTTTCGGGACCCTTTTTATCCTCCAGGGGCTCTTGTTTTTATGGGCCGGGGTGATCCGGACCAACCTGTCCTTCCGATTCAGGGCGGATTTCTCTTCCTGGACAGGTCTGGTGATCATCCTTTATGCCCTGGTTGTCTACCCCTTACTGGGCTATGTCTTCGGCCACCGCTTTCCTGCCTCTCCGGTCTTCGGAGTGGCCCCCTGCCCGACCACGATCTTTACCTTCGGCCTGTTCCTCTGGCTGGAAAGAAGGCCCTCTTTTGGGATGCTCCTTATCCCGATGATCTGGGCCTTGATCGGCAGCAGCGCCGTGATCGTTCTGGGGGTGCGGGAGGATATCGGCTTGATGGCCTCGGCCCTGGCCAGTGTCCTGATTCTTTTCCTGCGGGGAGGAAAGGAAAAAGATACGAGCGGAAGCAAACCGGTCTGACCGTATTTTGAAATTCCAGTTGAGGACCCTCTTTGATTATTTTCGGGAGGGTCAGTATAGGCAGGGGGGAGAATCTCTCCCCCTTTTGCTTTTATTTTAACTGTATTCCTTATCCCACATCTCCATTTCTGTAATACGCCACCGACCGACGCCGGCCTTCTTCAATCGCATAGTTGATCTCCCTTTCCCATCTTCTTCCTCCCCAGCCAAAATATAAAAATAGGCCGAACAAAGAATAGACCTCTTTTGTAAATTGCGCATCAGTCTCTGGGGATTTACTCCGGAGACAGGGAGCGTTGGATGTTTCTATACGCCCCGACCGACAAAACAACAGAATGCAAAAAAATGGACAGAAGGCCATTCAGCTTGCCGCACAGGTAGGCCAATCACAGTTCAGCCCTCTCCTTAAACTGCCGCAGACCATCCAATAGCGGCATGACGTTTTCATCTCGAGATTTCTGGTCAAGGAAAATTCATAGTAAGGAAACTCAACCCCGTTTTAATCTGACACCTTATAGATGAATAAAGCCCTGCCCTTGCTTTGTTTGGAATAGACAGAATGAAATTCGCGTCAAATTTCTTTGTCGCTCACATGTTTTGGATAATTTTTCTAAAAGGTTCTAATTTTTCATGTCCCCAATCCCAGGCACCAGCTTTAGCTGCTTCTCCAATTTTTAATCCAGCAAATTCATTTTTCCCGGAAAGATAAGCATGAAGTTTTAATTTATGGAGATGCCTAATTAATAACCCTTTGCCTTTTAAACACCGGGTATATTCTTCAACACATTCCATGACCACGTCTTGTCGAACAATGGCTAAACAGAGATCTTCAAGGGTTCCTGGTTTACAGCTTGTTTTACCTCCTTTATTTTTTACAAGCCCTGGAAATATCATATAAGCCAACCTTGGCTTATCTCCTTTAAAACTAAAAGGTTCTGCTGGTGCAGGGAGACCGATTTTCCTTAATGTTGATTTTATGCTTTTAATTGCCCCTGTAGGGTTATCTTCGGCATCTCTAGCTATGACGAGGGTACTCACTTTTTCAAAATTTGGAAGGTGCGATAGAAGTCTTAAGTATAAAGAGAGATCAGCAATTCCGCCAAAGTCAAGAACTTGGATCCCTGCAGCACCGAAAGCTTGGTAGGCCCAAATGCAAAAATAATAAGCGTCTGCTCCCTCAACCAATAAAAGCTTATTCTCCTTAATTTCTTTGGGAGGTTCCATAATCAACGCACCTCCATATTGGCGTTGAAAGCTGCTTCTAATAAATGATAATCGAATGTTTTTGCGATAATTTTATCATCATCCTTATCTATCCGAACATAACTAAAATCTTCTTCCATTCCTCCAGTGAAACCTTCATATGCAGAATGGAGACATTCATAGCTGTGGGTAGTGCCGATTACCTGACAATTAAATTCTTGAGCAGCCAGACCGATTCCTTTCCAGACTTTGGACATCACCGAGTAATGAATGCCGTTTTCACACTCATCAATCATGACCAAACCATTTTTTGATGTGGCAATAGCAAGAGTTATAGATAGTAACCGAGATACCCCATCTCCCAGGTAAGATATAGGCAATTTTTTATTCAAACCAATATCCCCATAAATTAATGAGATGTTTCCCTTGGTAATCGATGACAACCCCTTGATCTTGGGTTCTATTATCTTTAAAATCTCCAATATTTTTTCTTGCTTTCCTATAATGTCAAGTTGACCAAATCGTTCGGCGTCCTCATTAGTATCCACGAAAGCACGAGACCCCAAAAAGACTGCTTTACGACCATTCTTTTCCATATGATCAACTTGCAGACCCAACTCATTTAGTTTTACTATAAGGTGTGAACTTAATATTGTCTTTTTCTCGCGCTCACATTTTATGTCAAGCGAATATGTTGGAGTCGATGGTTGGTCAGTCCTAATTTGCGAGGCCTTAGTTTCTGTTCCAATTGTCGTAGCCTGAATTTTTGTAGAAGTATAGTTCGGATTGAATTTTAGAGTCATTTTCTCAATGGCGTTATCAATTTTTGCCTCAAATATAATCGCCTTATTCATATCAAAATTATAAAATATCGGAGCCCACATGGCCTCGGCCTCCAGTGGGATAACCCTAACGCCTCTCCAAGCATATTGTCTTAAAATCATCTGAGGATTTAATCGGTCAAAAAACATAAATAAAGCCTCCAGGACAGAAGTTTTCCCCACATTATTTCGACCTCCTAACAGCGACACTCTCGTCAATTTTGGCAACTCAAGAGGCTTTAACCCTTTAAATCCAGAGACTTTAAATTTTGTTATCATTTTTTTATCCTCCGAAAAACAAATTACATAATAATATCATAGAGTGAAACCTTTTACTATTCTTTAAGGTTTTTATCTGTTTTACCGATTAATCCTATTTCTGCCGCTTTTAAGTTATATAACTCATAGACGAGGTGATTGATTTCGGGTTCGAGATGGGGGACAGAGGGGCTGTCGGGATCGACCAGGAAGGTCTGGACGAGTTTGATGATGGGGGCTTTTTGCTTTTTGTTTCTGGGAAAACAATTACTCCTCCAGCATACATTGGCTTATACTCCAAAATCAAAGCGAAATAGGTAACAGCCAGAAGATTGATACGTTCTTTATCGTTTTCTGTTGAAAAAGATATCTTTCACTTGCTTTTCACATCATCATCCAAACCCAGTTCCCTCAGAGATGCCTTCGTTTCTTCAACCTGCTGGTTGGAAATCCCCTCTTTTGATGAAGCATCGAAAGAAACGGTAATTTTAAGGCTGCCGTCCTTAACAAATCGGGTAAGGACTTTGGTATAAAAATTCATCCATTTTTGTGAAGAAACCTCCCCGGACCAGGAAAGGCCGACGGATTTTTCGGGAGGGGGAATGGGTTTTGTTTTATCGATTTCTTTGGACACGGTGACGACGGCCTGGCCTATGATCTTCCCAAACCTGGCGGTTATAAGATAGTTGCCCTCATCATTACCGGCGGCGTAAACACCGTTTCCTTCAATCCGGCCTCCTGTTGCGGTCCAGGACAATTCACCAAGATCAAAAGGACGACCGAATTGGTCGAGCCCTTTGGCGGTAAAAGTTTGTTGTTTTCCGGTCTGGATATAAACCTGGGAAGGATCGATTATAATCCGGGTCAGTTCCGGCGGCTTGATATGCTTTTCTGCCTCTTCAGCCTTGATCAGAAACATGTCGTCTGATATCTCTATATCTTCAGGGTTCAAGGCCTTTTTGTAGAAAAATGGCTGATATCCCCCTTGAGAAGATTTACCGACATAGGCCACAAGACCTTCCGCCACCCCACGGACAACCGAGTCTTTAATGGCCTCCGGATTCAAGAGACGTGGGAATTGGGGGGAGGCATAAAAGGCATCGCGAATCGCCTTGGTGCTCCATTCCGTAAAGGCCGGAGACCAGTTCTTCACCAGGGACCGGGGCTCGGTTCCTTGACAATCTCGTCAATCTGGCGAAGATGGTTAAGGACAAGGCGGCACACATTTTCGGCGGAACTGGAGGTGACCAGTCCAAGATCGATGGGACGCATCGTGTTATCGCGGCCAAGGAGCACGATCTTGTTATAGGCCCGCCAGACGCTCTCCCGGAGATCACGCCTGGCTTTTTTAATGTTCTCCGCCAACTGGCGTTCCTGCAAATCATCCAGTTTAAGCCCCTCGGCCTCAATATCGGTCCAGGCCATAAGCTTGCGGGCCTCGTCCCGGATGGCTGCCGGCGAGTCGGGCACTATCCAGATCAGGGCGCTTTTATAGGTGCGGGCCGATGTGCCGTATTCCCTGGTCATGGATTCTATCTTTTTCTCAATGCCGGGATCATCCTGGAGGGATTGTTCCGGTCCCATGATAACGAGCGAAATGGCCGGTCTATCGGGGATCTGATTGCTTTTTTCCGGAAAGAAAACCCGTTCAATCCCTTCAATGGGCGGAAAAACTTTTTGAATCTCTTCCAGAACCAGTTTTTCCACATCCTCTTTTTTAACACTCGCCCGGCGGTCGGCAAACCGCTTATTCAAATTTTCTTTTAGACTGAACCGATATTGATTGCGCTCGACGTTCAGGTAATAACAGTTGTCCGTCAAGGCCTCCAGAGCCGTTTCCACATTGCCGATATCCAAACCGGGTTCCGCTACACCCAGGCGGATTTCAGGTACGGTGGCCGTATTCCGGGTCTGCCCGCCGTTGGATTCGAAGAAAACCACCGTAGCTACCTTCTTGTGGATACGGGATTTTTTCAGGGTCTCTTCCGCCTCCTGGTCGAGACGGATAGCATGGGAATCTCTCTTTCCGGCGATGTCGGTGGTCAGGGCTCCCTCAAGCCGGGCTTCGCCCAACTGCTCAAACACGGCCGACCGAAAGGTGGAGTCTTCCAAAGGAGCGCTTCCAAGGCCGATGAGGGCGTCTTTTTGCGCCCCTTTGAAGCCCCGCTGATAGGCATGGGAGACCCACAGGGCCAGAAGTCTAAGGATACCCCGCGTCTGTTGAAAACGGGGCAGTTCCTGCCATTTTCTTTCAAAGACGGATAACACCATGGGATGAAAGGGAAAGGCGGCCTCAAAGGCCTCCCTGGCGTTATCCTGAAACCAACTGGGTATCTGCTGCCGATGCTCGGCAACCCAATCGGCATATTCCCGGCAGGTGGCGATCGCATCTTTGGACAAGAGCACCCGGCCGTCCTGAGCGAAGGCCCGGGAGTCCCACTCAAACAGCCGGCGGCGGATAATTTCCGATGTTTCTGATTCGGAGGCCATGATGACTGCCTTGCCAAGACGATCCAATAGTTTCTTGAATCGGCCGTAATCCGCCATGTCTTCAGCGTTCATTTCCAATTCTGAGGCCGGAATGGAGGCCACCATCACAACCCGGTCACTTCCCCTGGCTTCTTCGGAGAGGTTCTGGATGAAGTTATACAATTGTGTAGAAAGTCCGCTCTTTCGATTCCGACTGATATAGTTAAGCAGTTCATCGACCAGGATCAGGACGGGCTTGTCCTTAGGCAGGAATTTACGGATAACCTCTCCGGCGGGTGCAATACCCTCTTTCTCGTGGGCGGCTACCATGTTGAATCCGGATTCGCCCGACAACTGGAAAGCGATCTCGCCCCAGGGGGTCTTGCGATTCGGTGTGCCGTCATCCCCGCCTCGCCCCTGAAGAGAATCGAACTCGGTGCCAACAAAAACTGCAATGGCCGCCTGAGGGACCTCCATGATCTTGGCCTGTTCCAGAATACGATCTACGCCCTGATACATTCGGGCCTTTGGACCGTTAGCCGTCAGGTGATAAAGAAGGGTAAGGGCATGGGTCTTGCCGCCGCCGAATTGAGTGGCCATATTGAAAACGGCTGAAGTTTCCGTCTTTTCACCGGAAAGACGTCGTACCACCTCGGTGGACAGATCTCGCAGATTATGGGTCAGAAAGGTGCGTTCAAAAAAACGTTCCGGGTTTTGATAGTCAACATGAGCCCGCCCGTCCCGGACCTGGTCCAGATGAACGGCAAACTCGGAGGCATCCAGGGGCTTTCCTTCCCTTAAATCTTCTCTTGGGTTGACTACCTTGTACCAAGGTTTTAGATTCATTATCTTCTCCTGCCCTTTTTTGACCTCTTGTATTGGGGATGTTCGCTCTCAATTTTTTTCTTGGTCCTGTATGGTTCATGAACTTCGGAAACCAAAAACGAATCAGATTTTTTCTGGATCAACGTTTCCATTTCCTCATCTGAAAATTTTAATTGTTTAAAAACCCGTTTACAGTAGATCGGATCCAGGGTCTTCTTGCCGGTTTGAATTGGAGCCGAATATCGCCTTCCTTCAACTATTCTGGCATATATGGCATGGTCGGTTGGTCCCTGCCGAACAAAAACGGCCCCGCCTTTTTCAAGAAGCCTCACCAATTCCTTGCTGGAAAAGGAAGGAAATTTAGACATAGGAGGGAACCTCGTGGATTTCCAAGGGCTTCAAAATAAAACCATCCTTCGGCTCTTTTACCCAATCCGGTTCCGTATCTCTTAAAAATTCGATAAACTCCTCTATCGGCATGGGTTCCACAAGGGTTTCCTGATGTTCCTGCAAATCAGAAAGATATAACTCAATGGCTTCCTTAAGGTTCCTCTCCACCTCAGCCAGGTTATCCCCTCTCGCGGCCACATTCAATTCCAAACACACGGCTACGTATTCCAACTTGCTTCTACGAACGATGGCGGTGAATTTTCTCGGCATAATCCCCCCTAACTCTCTAATTCGTCACCCCGGTGAAAGCCGGGGTCCAGTTCTTGAAAAGTATATCAGAAATTCTTTTTAAAACCCCATTCCTTTTTTGCGGGCCAACACACCGTCCACCCAGCGCTTTTCATCCGTGGCGGACGGGTAAAGGGCCGAAAGGGCCTGGGCCAGACGCCAATAAAGAGGATTGCGTCCGATGCCGTCTTCCACTAAGAACCGCTTGAGGGCCTCGGTCCGGCCGGCGGCAAAGAAGATCATACTCTGATGAAGCTGGTCCAAAACGGTGCGGCCGGGCTTTCCTTTCAGCTCTCCGGTCCAGTCACCGGTTTCTTTCTCTATCTTTTTCAGTTCTTCACCGAAATCAAATCCCATTTGTTGGGGCTTTTTCTTAATCGGTTTCTTGGGAGCCTCGCCGGAATCCTTTCCGAAAAGATAGCGGCTGCGCCCAGCAACGGGGAGCAAAACAGCCGTCTCCCCCAGACCGCAACTAAGTGACCCAAGCTTTCCAGATGGGCGCCAAGCCCCTGGGCGATCTTGCGGGCCGCATCATACTCCAGGGCAAAGCCTCCTTGTATCTTTGTTTTGGCTGCCCCGGTTTCGGATTCCTCGTCCGCATCATCGGCTTCTTTAGGTCCGCCATTTCCGTTTCCGGTTTTGAGGGTCCAAAGCCAGATAGCCGTAAGCCGGGCATCCTCTTCAAAACCGGTGGCATCGGCACCCTCAAAAATCATATTCAATGCCTCTCTGGCCACCGCCGCCCAGATCTGTTCCAGATATTCCTTAAGAGTAACGACCTCACCATTGGCTTTCTCTACCCGGGAGTAGCGGGAGAAAATCTCCAGGGCCGGACCAAGGCAAGCGAAAATAGCATCCGCGCCTACCACGCCTTCTTCGGCCAGACGCGGCATCCATTCGTGGATGCGGTCAGGCAGCTCCTGCAATACATCACGCCAGTCTCCTACCAAATCCTTCTTCAAGGAGCCGTCTGAGTGCTCACGGGGGCGACAAATTAGGTGGATAGATGATGCTAAAACCGCAGAATCCAATGCGCGAAGCCGCCCAGGCCTTTCCGTGTCTATAGGCCACGAAGCCGTAATCGTCCACCCCGCACTAACCATCGCCTGCAATTGCGTCTCCCACCCAATGGTTGTTTTATGTGCAAACACGACCATTCCAATCCCTTCAGGCTGAAGTATCCGTCTTCCTTGGATCATAGATTCCTTCATCAGTGTTTCGAAATACTCTCGTGTCTTAAACCGATATTTGGGATTTCTTTCAGCAAGCTGGACGATTTCACCGTCTTTCTGACTCAAATGTGCGCCGAGAAGTTCGGTGTAATCTGACCCGATTGTTCTCTTCAGCCATACATAAAAAAAATCTGATAAATCCGCATAAGGAACTGCATCATAATATGGTGGATCAGTAGCAAATAGGGCCACCGAATCATCCGGAAGAGGAGGATCAGTCGCGCTGCACAAAGCTATATTCTCAATTCCGTGATTATTGTAATCCAATTGAATGTATTTTTCGAATGCGTATATGCCGGCTTCCCAGTTTGCACCGACAACATTAAAAGGGTTCGTTTCCATGAAATCCCAGACTATGCCGAGTGCTTGCCGCCCAAAAGTATGGACGACACCCCGGCCACCAACACTGTTTAAGACACAAAGGGACGAGTTGAAATCAGCTAATCGGTCTACTGCGAGTGCAAGGCAGGTTTTCACAGCAAGTGCAAGCTCAGCGGACATCTGCGAGCGAGAGAAATCAGCCAACTTCCTCACCTTTTCTGCAAATACAGCTATTGAAAGCGCTTGCCTTGAAGTAAAAAGCATGCCCCAAGTATCGACGCCCAGAAGATTTATATTGAATATGCTTCTCAAGTAAGGCAGTTCTTCATCGGGTATGAAAGAGAGGCTTTCGCGATTAGCTTTGATCCTGAGTTGTAAAGCTCTTTTTGCTGATTGAGCCGCCTGTATATCACATAACGTCGGCAGCCGATAGCCTCTTCGGCCGGTATCAGAATTGTCAAACCGGACTGCTATCAAACGTGCATCATCCGCACCACCGCTTCTTAATCTGAATTGCTCTCTAACGCGATCAGCCGAAGTAGTATAACAGCAAACCGGGCAACTGGCCGAACTTCGTCTGACAGTACCGTCCCTTACTTCCTTTGACTTTACCCGTTCTCTCAACTCAATGCCTATATGTTTTATCTCCTGGTTGGGGATCAATTCCAATGCTATCGAATTAGCACCAGTCTTAGCCAGCCACAATGACCGGATCAGTGGTACTTCCGCCCCACAGCCAGGTCCTTCGCACCTGATCGTTCGTGCCCAGAGATAGGCTATGGGAGTTGATCCATCAGGACCATTAGGATAGAACTCCCCTAATTCTTTCTCGACCTCTTCCTTAATCCAAGTGCCCCATTTTCTCACCTCATCTCCAAGGAGCTTGCCATACTTCGGAATGTATTCAAGTACAACCTTGTTGAGAAGGATTGCCACAGGGTTAAGGTCGCTGGCAAAGGCATCCGCGCCTACACGCAAGGCTTCCAAGGGGATGGAACCGCCACCGGCAAAAGGGTCCGCAACAAGAGGCCTGGTTCCCGGCGCCCCGCCAAGGGCCTCGTGAGCGGATTGGGTCAAGGCCCGGCTGGTGTCAAGGTATTCTTTGACGGTAGAATTATCCCAGTTGGCAAAGTCGGCGATGAAATCGAGCAGGGTCTTCCGGAGTTCCACGTTGTCCTCCAGCCTTCCGGGATCTTTTTGAATAGCGACAAAATTTGTGAAACTTTCTTCACTGGCGAGTTTCAGGTTATTCCGGACCCAATTTTTCATCATCTCCCTGGCCGTTTCGCGGAAGGACACAGGGCAAAGATCATCCGCCGGATCGGGCCATAGGGCAGCACAAATAACGGCACGGCAGGCGGCCAGAGGACGTCTGGCCCACCAGATATGCAGGGTCGAGATATGACCGTGGCGGATACTCTTTTCTCGTCGAGAATGAGCGGATATGCGCTTGATCGGCAGGTCGACTTCGATCAACCGTTTGGGATAATTTCCCACTATCTTTCCTCTGATTGCAGAATCGTCTCAGCACTCACCTGGTAGCGTTCAATAATCCTCACAGGCTGCCAGCCCAGTCTGGACGGGTCTTGGACGATATGTATTTCGGGCTCTGAAGAACAATTGAAGACCACGTAAAGCCAGTAATCCTTTTTCAGACGTTCGGCGGTCTTGTATTCATTGCTGGTCAGGGCCACTTCGCCCACCTGAGCACGTCCCTTGACTTCGATGAACCGGACTTCCATAGCGGTTTGGGGATCTTCAGGATGAGGTTTTCGGGAAATCAAATCAAACCCCCGATTTTCGTTTTCAACGCTTTGCACTTTCCAGCCCCGTGCCTCCTCATAGTCGATAACGGTCTGAACAGCCAGCCTTTCAATCTCCGGGTCGGCCACCATGCGGGCGAATTCCGGTTTCCGGCGGTCGGGATGGGGCAGTATCCAGGCCGTCCCGATGTGCTGGATGTTGTCGATGGTACAGTGCCGCTCCATCTGAAGCTCGGCGTGGCGGCGGTCAAGGCGGTTGTTCAATTCGTCCAAACGATCTTCGAAGATCCTGAGTCGGCCGTCCAATCCGCTATCCGTCGATCCGGCTTCCTTCAAGGCGAACAGGTCCGCATATTGACATTGTACCCGGTCGATGAGTGTTTTAAGGCTGATTTCTAAGTGATCGGAAACGGTTTTGATCTCGCGCTCGCGGTCGCGCTGAACTTCTTCCAGGATAGGGGTAAGGGCCGACTCGATCAAAACGGACTCTATCTGCCGGCGTTCCGGAAGACCGGAAAATTCGGGCACTTCAGTACCGGCCGGGGCCGGAATCAAGTCCAGGAAGAGGGTCGGCTGTCGGATACTGATACCGCCGTCCGGTTGAGTTTGGGTTACGAAAAGACGTTTATGCAGGACATTTCCACGGCCATCTCGGATTTCAGCGGAAAAGACCTCGAGAAGTGCCGGTTCATTACCATACAACTCAAAAAAAACACTGCCCCTCTGAAGGTCCGGCTGCGTTGTGTCCGTGACCATAGCGCGGACACACTCAAACAGAGGATGGCCGGGGGTAACCCATTCCAGAGTAGGGTCCACCTGAAGGGTGTCTTTAGAAAAAACCACATCCTTATATTCCCGGCCCAATTTTCCGAAACGCGGTTCCAGTTCCTCTCCACAGAGGAGCATGGCTCGCGGGAGACGCCCAATGCGATAGATATGAGGTCTGGCCTTATCCAGTCTGGGGACCAGACCCACCAGGGGAGCGGCGTGGGTAAAGAAATCTTCGACCACTTCCGGAACAAGACGGCGTTCTTTGGCTTCCTCGGATTTCCCGACAATAGCCGACAGATTCAGTTCCCGTTTAGCCAGCCCTTCCAGGGTGGACTCGGTGATTCGGCGCAGGCGTTCGGTGTCCACTTGTTTAATGATCCGATCCTTGACCACATCTTCCGTCAGATTCCGGGTATAGAGTTCGCGAATCATTTTTTCAATTTGATTGGCGGGAAAAACATCACCCAGTACATTAAAAACCTTGCCGGTTCGTCCGGGATCCAGGTCTTCTTCAATCTGTTCAATCCGGTCAAAAAGCTTCTCCAGAACACGGCCTTCGCGGGTATTGGTGGAAACAAAATTCAGGATCAGACAGTCCTTTTCCTGTCCGTAACGATGGATTCGGCCCATGCGCTGCTCCAGGCGGACGGGGTTCCAGGGAATGTCATAATTGATCATGAACCAGCAGAATTGTAAGTTGATGCCTTCCCCCGCGGCTTCAGTGGCGGCCAGTACCTGACAATTTTCTTTGAAATCCCGTTCGGCATAGATACGGGTGCCCGGAGTATCACGGTCTCCTATTTTCATGCTTCCGTGAATCTGGGTAATATTCAGCCCCCAATCCAGGAGCCTGCCGGAAGGCCGGCCTTCCCGGCCGTCCCCGGCCAGAAAGTCGAGCGTGTCCTTATGTTCGGTAAACAACAACAGCTTCATTTTCGGATCTTTAAAAATCCCGTAGTCGGTAAGGACTTCTTTAAGCTTTATCAATTTTGATTCGATTTCCCGGGATTCAAGGGACCTGGCCTGATCCACGAGCTTGCCCAGTTCAATGATTTCCTCCCGCAGGGCCTGGGGATCAACGGAGGCTACTATGTCTTCCAGATCCGAAAGAATTTCTTCCTGGTTCTCCTCCGGCAGGTCATCAAAATCATCGGGCAGTCGTTTGCTGATCTGTTCCTGGCGGTAGGCCTCCGGGTCTTCAAGGATTTTTTCCCGCCTGGTCTTCATCCGCTCCAGGGTCCGGCGGACCGCGTAGACACTGGAAGAGAATCGTCTTTGAAGGAGGGCCATCGTAAAGCCGAGAGCCCTGCCGCGGGCGGAATTGTCCAAGGCGGCTTTTATGGACTGATCTTCAACATATCTGGTCAGGGCATCGTAGAAATCAAGTTCTTCGTCGTCGATCTGAAAGGGTATGGTTTTTACATTGCGGCGGGTAAAAAGGCTCTTGGCCAGGCCCGAATTCGGATCGGGGAAAGTGACCATGGCTTCTTTGACGCGACGCAAATAAAAGGGGGCCTGCCGCTCCTGGATGGCCTTTTCAAGACTGGTGACGTCGCCATATACGTCCTTATCCAGCAAGCGGAGAAATAGACAAAAATTGTCGGGATCTCCCTTGTGCGGTGTGGCGGTCATGAGTAAAAAGTGGTCGGTCCGTTCAGAAAGGGCTTCTCCCAATTGATAGGCCAGGGTCTTCTTTTCCTCGTTGTTGGCACTCATTTTATGGGCTTCATCGACGATGATCAGGTCCCAGTGGCTCCGCATCAGGCTTTCAAAGGCGTCTTCCATTCGGGAAACCCAGGAGACGGAAGTTATAACCTGATTCATTTCCTGCCAGGGATTAGAACCATATCTGCCCCTGAGGATATAACGGTCCACCGGGGTGAAGTCTTCCCGAAATTTATCTTTGAGTTCCCGTTGCCACTGGAAACATAAATTGGCCGGGGTAACAATGAGCGTCCGTTTGATGAGGCCCCTGATCTTAAGCTCCTTGATGAGCAGTCCAGCCATAATGGTCTTTCCTGCGCCGGGATCATCGGCCAGAAGGAAACGGATTCGCGGCAATTTCAGAAAATAGTCATACACCGCCTCTAATTGATGGGGAAGTGGGTCAACCCGGGCAATGGAAAGACTGAAATAGGGATCGTACTCATAGGCCAAGCCAAGTCTGAGGGCTTCAATTCCGATACGAAATTTACCGGCATCCCCGTCAAAGGGTTTGTTAACCGCGGGGATAACCTCGATCAGGTTAAGTTGGCTAAGGGTAAGGATCGGTTGGTGGACCTTGCCCGAAGACATGCCTTCGCAGATTAATTTAAAGGAATCACCTATGGGCATCAAGGCGATAACCTTTACCAGTTCCGGGAACATAGAACCGCGGAGAAGGGCATTGGGTTGAATGTTGATCGGGAAAGGTCGGGTCATATAATAATACGGACTTCCTTAATATAGACGATCTTGAAAATCATTTACTCCAAACAATACCCATTTTTTTGGGATCGGCTCCAGGGATGGATAAAGCCTGTAAAATCCACTGGAATAAAAATACCCCACTAGAACATCAAAAAAGCGGGTGTCCTTGATCAGGACCCTGAACCGTTCCAAGAGATTCCGGTTTTCTTCATTGGTGATGAAGGTCAGGTCGGTGGTCATTTTTCCCCTGTTCGAGAAAAGGAAAGGCGTCCGGATAAAATTGGTCTATTATAACAACCCCTTGAAAATTAATCAAATATTACTTTTATCAGGAAAGATCTGGGGTTTGGTGCCTGGTAAATTGTCTCCCCCTTTTGCTTTGGGATTTCGGGAAGCGAAGAAGACAACTGAGGACAAACGGGACTGAGTAAAACCGGATCGCCTTTCTTTTTTATTGACTATTGGGCTGATAATTTTACAATAGGAGTCATTCAAATCCCAAAGTTCAATTATCCGGTCCTGTTGTTTAGACGCCTCTCGGGAGGGGGATGAATCACCGGGGATTTTGCCAAATTGACGACCTTTCTGCTGCCTCTTTTGCGGTGAACGTTCTATATCTGCTTGACAAGCCTGAGAGCGGAGGTATCAGATGAATCCGTTTCTTTCTTCGAAAGCTGAAGGATTTCCGGGTAAAAGAAAACCGCCCGTGTCCCTCCATCGCTACCTGACCCGTCTGATCTTCTGGTGTGTTCTGCCGCTTATTGTTCTGGCCGTCTATCTGTCCATTCATTACCTTTCCGTTATGAAAAACCGGCTCGACCAGGAAGCCGCTGATCAGGTGCGAAATGTGGCCACGGTCATCGACCGTCACCTCATCGCCCAGATTTCGGCCCTGGAAGTTATGGCCGCTTCCCCGCTGGTGGATGATCCCCGGCAATGGGAAGGGTTGTACCGTGAGGCCCTGGGATTTCATCGAATCTTCGGCGGCCATGTGGTCTTTGCCGATGCGGCGACGCAGATGCTCTTCAATACCCGGACACCCTTTGGGGCCCCTTTGCCGAAATTGCCGGTGCCTAAAGGCCGGGCCGCCGCCCCGGCTGCCTTAAGGACCGGAAAACCGGCGGTGGGCGATCAGTTCCTGGGACCGATCGCCAAAGAGACCCTGGTGGCCGTGGTGGTGCCGGTTTTCCGGGAGGGACAAATCCGTTATCTGCTGCTCAACAGTATCGAAACCCGCCAGTTCCAGCAACGAATCGACGAGCTGGCCCTTCCCGCCGGATGGGAACTGACCCTGCTCGACGGGAAAAACGAGATCATGGCCCATCGTTATTCTACCGGTTCAAAAAAAAGAACGGCCGAGGGGAGATATGACCGACAGTATACAGTCAAATCAACAGTCGCCCCTTGGGCAGTAAGCTTAAGGATTCCCCAAGGGGTTTATCTGGCGCCGATTATCACTGCCGCATTCGCCCTGATATTGGCTATTCTTTTCATTACCTTGATCAGTATCCTGTTCGGAAGGTTGGTTGGGGGCCGGCTGGCCCGCTCGGTGGCTTCGTTGACGAAGACAGCCCTTGTTCCGGCCTCCTACCCCCTGGTGACCGAGGTTGAAGGGGTACGGGACTTGCTCGATCAGACAGCAAGAGACAGAGAGGCCTCGGAAAAAGAATTGCGGGAGAGCGAAGCCCGCTACCGGAACCTCTTTGAATCGGCCAACGTCGGAAAATCTTTGACATTTTTCTCGGGGGAAATCCATGTTAACGAGGCCTTTTGCCGGATGCTGGGATACAAACCGGAGGAACTGGAAAACAAGACCTGGCAGGAGCTGACGCCGCCGGAAGAGGTGGAGGCGATAACAAAGGTGTTGGCCCCCCTGATGCAAGGGAAAAAAGACTCGGCCCATTTTGAGAAAAGATATGTCCATAAAAACGGTTCTCCTATCTGGGCCGACGTCAGCGTCGCCGTCCAGCGCGACCATGAGGGGAAACCGCAATACTTCATTACGACTATCGTCGATATCTCCGATCGCAAGCGGGCGGAAAACGCCTTACGTCGAGCCAACGAGCGCTTACGGCAGTTCGTCGATGCCAATATCGTCGGCGTGGTCATCGCCACCCCCTCGGGCAAGGTGGTCGAGACCAATGACTACTATCTGAATCTGATCGGATATTCACGGGAGGAGTTCGAACAAGGCCTGGTGGACTGGCGGGCCATCACGCCCCCGGAATGGCTGCCGGCCGATGAGCAGGCGATTCATGAGTTGCGGGAACGGGGTATTTGCACCCCTTATGAGAAGGAATACGTCCGGCGGGACGGGTCCCGGGTTTCGGTCTTCCTTTCCGATGCCATGCTGCCCGGCCCGGAGGAACAGATCGCCGCTTTCGTTCTCGATATCACGGAGCGAAAAAGGATCGAGAAGGAGATACAGAAACTAAACGAAGAACTGGAACAGCGCGTCATCGAACGGACCGCTCAACTGGAAATGGCCAACCAGGAACTGGAAGCCTTTTCCTATTCCGTTTCCCACGACCTGCGGGCGCCGCTGCGGCATATCAACGGCTATATCGACCTGCTGATCAGGAGATTTCCCGAGGCCCTGCCGGAAAAAGGAAGATATTATCTGGAGACTATCGCCGATTCGGCGCGGCAGATGGGGACCCTGATCGACGACCTGCTGCAATTTTCCAGAACCAGCCGGCAGGAGTTGCGCCAATCCGACCTGGACATGAATACCGTCTTTGAGGAAGTGATGGAATCCATCCGCCAGGAAACGACCGGTCGAGAAATCGAGTGGAACCTTTCGCCCCTTCCCCATGTGGTCGGTGACCAGGCCCTATTGCGCCTGGTCTGGTATAATCTCCTGAATAATGCGGTCAAATTCACCCGGAACAAGGATAAAGCGGTAGTGGAGGTCTCCGTTCAGGAAAAAGAGCAGGAATATGTGTTTTCCGTCCGTGACAACGGGGTCGGTTTTGATATGCGGTATGCCCAGAAGCTTTTTGGCGTATTCCAGCGTCTGCATTCCGATTCGGAGTTTGAGGGCACCGGCATCGGCCTGGCCAATGTCCGCCGGATTATTCAGCGGCACGAAGGCCGAATCTGGGCCGACAGCCAGGCGGGAATAGGGACCACGGTTAATTTTACCTTGCCTAAAAAATTGGAGGGAAGACCATGATGGATTTAAGGACCATTTTGCTGGTAGAGGACAACCCCAAGGACATTGAACTGATTCTGGAGGCCCTGGCCGATCATCATCTGGCCAACCGGGTCAAGGTGGTCCATGACGGGGTGGAGGCCCTGGAATATTTACGCTGCCAAGGCCAATACCAGCTTCGTCCGGCCGGGGACCCGGCCGTTATTCTATTGGATATCAAGATGCCCAGGATGGACGGGATCGAGGTTCTCCGGACCATTCGGAAGGATGACCGAATGAAGTTTATCCCGGTTGTTATGTTGACTTCCTCCCGTGAAGAGCCGGATTTAAAACAATGTTATGAACTCGGGGTCAACGCCTATGTGGTCAAGCCCGTTAATTTCAATGATTTTTTTGAGGCGGTGAAACAAGTCGGCATATTCTGGGCCGTGATCAATGAAATCCCCTCGGCATCGGGAGTGCAAAATGAATCCAAATAAAAAAGAACGTTCGCCTTTACGGATACTGTCTCTTGAAGATTCCCCCCGGGACTTCGAGATTATACGGGAGCTGCTGACGGATGCCGGGCATCCTTTCCGGATGGACCGTGTTGAAACCCGAAACGATTTTATTTCGGCCCTGAAAAGCGGAGGATACGATCTGGTCCTGGCCGACTTCAAGCTGCCCGGTTTTGACGCCTTTGCCGCTCTGGAATTAACCAACGCAATTTCTCCCCAGATCCCTTTCATTTGCGTTTCCGGCTCCATCGGGGAAGAAACCGCCATCGAGCTCATTAAACGCGGGGCAGTCGATTATGTTTTAAAAGATAGACCGGAAAGACTCCCGTTGGCGGTTAATCGGGCCCTGGAAGAAGCCCGGGAAAAAGAAGCACGAAGGCGGGCGGAGGAGGCCCTCCGTCTTTCCGAGCAAAAGTTCCAAACGGCCTTCCAGTCCAGCCCTACGGCGATCACCATCACTACGGTCAAAGACGGGCTTATCGTCGAAGCCAACGAGAAGGTTTTGCGCCTAACGGGATATGAACGCGAGGAGGTCATCGGTCATACTTTTAGAGAATTAGGGCTTTGGGTCGACAACGCCGCCAGAAACCGCTACCTGGCTTTGTTGCAAGAACAAGGCCGGGTGGTGGAAATGGAAGTCGATTTTCGTATTAAGTCGGGAGAGGTGCGGAATTGTCTGGTCTCAGGTGCGTTGATTGAGATCGAAGGCCAACCGCATATTCTGGGCGCTACTGTGGATATCACCGAGCGCAAGCAGGCGGAGGAAGCGCTGAGGGAAAGTGAGAAAAAATATCGCCAATTGTTCGAAAGTATCGTCGACGTTTATTACCAAACCGATCAGGAAGGATCCATAGTGATGGTCTCTCCTTCCGTTGAAAAATTATTGGGCTACGTCCCCGCTGAAGTCATCGGAAAAAAACTAAGCGGGTTCTACATA
>JBFMBU010000096.1:0-16905 GCA_040755035.1 Thermodesulfobacteriota bacterium | reverse complement strand
ATAACGGCCATTACCACCGACGAGAGAAAACCGATGAACCTTTCCATGATAATGGAGGAAACGACATCGACCGGGTGGGGTGAATTTTTTCCTAACTCGTAGGCGCGCATGGCGTCTCCACCGAGAGAGGTAGGGAAAAGATTTCCCCAAAAGGTCCCTTTAAAATAGATAACAATCAGCTTTCCCCAGGAACAGGAAATTTTTTTGGCATCGAGGAGGATTTTCCACTTGTAGGCCATGATCAGGCGGTCGATAAAATTCAGGACCAAATAACCGATCAGAAAAGGCCAGAAGATATTATGTATTACTCCCACCAATTCCTGCCGGTTGACAAAACGAAGAAGGAGCAGGATCAACCCCAGGCTGACCACCAGTTTCCAACTATAAGATTTTATGGTGGATTTGGTCATAATAATTTAATGCGCATAGCGCAAAGGGCAAGGCGCAAAGGGAAAGAGGAAATGGAGGAAAGGGTTTTCATTCTTTTTACCTCATGCCCTTTGCCCTGGGCCTTTTTGTCGAGTTCCACAGGCTTCAGGGTTCTACCTTTACTCCTTTGCTTTTATGGTCCGAAAAACCGCCGGTGCCAAAGCCCCAGGTTCAATAAGGCCCATAGGATATGGTTGTGGTTGTGGGTTCGGGCCATATGCTCATCGACCAATTTTTTCACATAGGAGCCGTTCAGGTATTCTTTGATGACCGGTGATTCATTCAGGACCGTGATCAAAGGGTCTTTGAGTCCCTCGCGGAGCCAATTCTTCACCGGGAGGCTATAACCCTGTTTGCCCCGCCGGACGATTTTTTCCGGCAGCCACCCCTTAAGGGCCTGGCGGAAAATGGCTTTGGTTTGAAACCCTGACAATTTCCAATCACCGGGCAGGGAAGCTGTGAATTCCACAAAGCGGTGATCCAGAAAAGGGACCCGGATTTCCAGGGCGTGGGCCATGCTCATCTTGTCCACCTTCATCAGGACCGAATCTGGCATGGTGAAGCGCAGGTCCACATAAATTTCCTGGTCCAGCCGCGGGTCCCCTTTTCTTTTTTCCGTAAGTTCCCGAATAGGAGCGAAGGGATCCATCTTGACCTGTTCCTTGAAACGCCGGTTGTACAGACGGGCGTCCTGATCTGCCGAAGAAAAGTATTGCCAGCGCAAATGACCGCCGTCCGGAGGCAGATGGGATCCTTCCACGAACCTTTTAATGACATTGACGGCCCCTTTTTTCTGGGGACGGTCCGGCAGGGCTTCGATAAGCGGAAAGATCAATTTATCCCGGACCGGGCCGGGCAGGAGGCGATACCATTGATCGGCCTTGCTGGCCTTGAAACGGTCATAACCGGCGAATATTTCATCCCCCCCTTCACCGGAAAGACAGACGGTGACATGTTTTCTGGCTTCCCGGCAGACTAAGTAAAGAGGGAGGGCGGAAAGATCGGTCATAGGCTCATCCAAATGCCAGACAGCTTCTTCCAGATCATTCAGGGTCACTTCGGGGATCATCAGAACCGTATGGTCGGTTGCAAAGGTTTTGGCCACCAGCTCGGCATAGGGCAGCTCACTGAAAGAGGGATCGGGGTAGCCGATGGAAAAGGTCCGTAAGGGGTTGACCCCCAAACGGCGCATCAGGGCCACCAGGGTGCTGGAATCCAATCCCCCGGAGAGGAAGACGCCCAGGGGCACATCACTGACCAGGTGTTTTTCCACGGTTTCCTGGAGCAGACGCCGCAGTTCGTCGATGGCCTCCTCCCGGGACAGGGAAGTTCCGGGGCGGTTCAGGTCCCAAAAGGCCTTTGAGGTCAAAGCCCCATCGGCAAATCGCAGATAATGTCCGGGGTGGACTTTTTGGATTCCTTTGAACATGGTCAGGGGGCTGGGGACGAATTCAAAGCCCAGGTAATAATAGAGAGCCTGCAAATCCACTGTGGGTCTGATTTCAGGTATCTGGAGCAGGGCCTTGATTTCCGAGGCAAAGGCCAGCCGTCCCTCTTGGAAAAAATAATAGAGGGGTTTAATACCCAGGCGGTCCCGGGCCAATATCAGTTTTTGTCCTTTTTGATCCCAAAGACCCAGGGCGAACATGCCTCGCAACCGGTCCAGAATACCTTCGGACCACTCTTCATAGCCATGGACGATGACTTCGGAATCGGCCTGGCTCCGAAAGCGGTGTCCCCGCTCTTCCAATTCCCGGCGCAGTTCCTGGAAATTGTAAATTTCTCCGTTAAAGACCAACTGGACCGACCCGTCTTCATTGGGCATGGGCTGGCCGCCCTGCTCGGAGAGGTCGATGATGGACAGACGTCTGAAGCCGAGGGTCATCCCCGAATCGGTGAAGACCCCTTCCTGATCAGGCCCCCGATGTTTTATTATCCGACAGAGCCGCTCGGCCAGCGAGCGATCCGGCCAGTTAAATCCTATTATGCCGCACACAAATGGACTCCTTTATAGAAATCGCAGAGGGCAAAGGGCAAAACATAAGGATAAGAGGCAACTGGCGAGAAGGGCTCTATGTTCATCTCTTGACCCTTTGCCCCAGGCCCTCAGCCTTCAGACCTTTGCTCTCTGCTCTATGGCCTATGGTTGTTTCTTTAGAAAGAGGGGATGGCTGGGATTGAAAGGAAAGGGTCGCAATCAGTGCCTTTTTGCTCCAATTTCTTTCATGGCCGATCGAAAGACCCGGTCGTAGGTCTTGATATTGGCGTTCCAGGAAAAGACGTCCTCCACCCTTCTTTGATTCCTAATTCCGATTTCCCTGGCCTGTTCGGGATGGTTCAAGGTCTCCACGATTTTAACCGCTAAATCTTCCGCGTCTCCGGAGCGGGCAAAGATCCCGGATTCTCCCAGGAAACGTCGGTTGTTCGGACCTTCGAAACAGACAATGGGCAGGGCCGCTCCCATGTAATTGATGATTTTTCCGCTGGCCTCCCCGGCTTCGTCCAGTTTAGGATCCACGGCCAGGGCAGCCAGATAGAGGTAGGGAGGTAAAAGAAAATAATCGACCTGGCCGACAAAGATACATTTATTTTCCACCCCTAAGGAACGGACCAGGGCCTGCGAATCTTCCACCGGATAACCGACAATGACGAATTTGCACTCCGGCTTTTTTTTTAGGACATGGGGGACCGCTTGCCATAAATAATCGATGCCTTTGGATTTGAGCAGGGCCCCGGTATAAAGCACTACCGGGGTCTCAGGGGCAAGGCCCAGCTTTTGCCGCAGGTCCTTCTCCGCCCCGGTCCTGGCAAAAAAGTCGGAATGAACGCCATCGATGACCGTTTCCACGCGCGATTCCGGCAGGCCCATTTCCTGGACCATGAAATGGGATACGGAAATGTTGCTGCCCACCGTGTATTCGGGCATTCGGGAGATCCAGCGCTCAAGGGCGGTAAAGACCCTCTGCAGCAGGGAGCCTTCTTTGAAAAAGGAATAGGTAACCAATTCTCTGGTCAGGCTCCCCTGGGCGTCAAAAACCAAGGGGACCTTTCGAAAGCTGAACTTGCGGACGAAGTGTCCCAAAATGGCCCCTTCATGGAGATGGCCGTGAATCAGGTCCGGTTTTTCGCGCCAGAAGACCCGCAAACTTTTGAAAAAAAGCAGGGCGTCAATGTAGAACTTATGCCAGGAAGAGCCTGCTTCCAGCTTATTGTACCAGGGGATGCGGATAATGCGTTCGGTTTTAATGCCCTCTATATCCCGGCCGATGTGATAGGTCACCAGAATAATGTCGTAACCCAGGTTTTGCAAGGCCCGGATTTCCCCCAGGATGCGCATGTGGCAGCCCCGATCGGCAAAGAACGGGGTGGGGGCGATCATCAAGACTTTTAACGGACGGTCCTGAGAAACAGTCATTTTTTTACCTTCGCATATTTTCTTTCAGGAAGGTCCTGAAGTACTCCCTGGGTACACCGGCCAGGGTTTTTCGCCGGGGGCGGTCGCATTCCCGACAAGGCCTGAGATCGGAATAGGCTTTTTGAGATATTCTTTCTCTGAGGGACTGCATTTCCGGCCCGTTCCAGATTTCTTCGATCGATTTTTTTCCCAGATCGCCGACCTCCAAGCGACCGAAGAAATCCTGGGGACAGGGACTCACCTGGCCGGTCCAGAATATTACTAAGGCATACCAGGGGAAAGTACAAGCAAAAAGTGGTCCTTCTCCCGTCTCGTTTTCCCCGGGCAGTGAGGGGACGGCCCCGCCCCAATTATGGGGCTGACGAAAGACCACCCGGTCCAATCCCAGTGATTTCAATGGGGTTAAAAAATTTTTCAAAACTGGATCAGACCTGTTTTCCCCTGCGCCCATGATCTGCAGGACCGTCAGGGGCTTACGCTGCCCGGATTTTATTTTCAGGTTCAAAAAGGTTTTGATTTTTTCCAGCGTGGCTTCAAACTTGGCCGGGTAGCGGTTGATTTCGTAATGGGCCGGGAGGTATCCGTCAAAGGAAAAGGACAGCATCTCCAGTCCTGAATCGAGGATCCGACCTGATAAAGCAGGTGAGAGCAGAGTGGCGTTGGTGTGCAGGCGGCAGGGGATGCCCAAATTTTGGGCCGATTGGATCAATTCGACGGCCCGGGGATGGAGCAGGGATTCCCCGCGGTGAAAAAGATACAGGTCATGGACCCGGCCCCGGACCTGGTCTAAAATATTCTGAAATAACTTTGGCGATATAAACCCCTTAGTCTCAGGGAGCAGGTCCTGGTTGGGACAGAGGGGGCACTTAAGATTACAGTGATCGGTGAGTTCGATCCAGATGCGGGAGGGGAAATAGGGTAAAACGGTTGTCCCTTTCCGGAAGGCCCGGCCCATTTGAAAAAGCCTTTGGAACTGTTTATAAATACCCATGCTCCTTATACCATTGGAAGGTCCGGGTCAGGCCTTCGGTCAATCCCACTCGGGGATGGTATCCCAGTTCTTTCCGGGCCTTTTCAATGGAAAAGGCCCGGTTTTGCCGATACCAATCGGCCCGGCGGCGGAAAATGGGGGGAGTGAGGCCCAGGGGCTTGCAGACCATCTCGCAAAGAAACGAGGCCCCGTACAGAGGCCAGAAGGGGAAGTGGGGGATTTTTACCTCCTGTCCCATAATTTTAGCCACGGCTCGGACCAGATCCTCGATGGAGATATACTCTTCATCGGCGATCAGATAGGTTTGACCCAAGGCCTCCTCCCTTTCTATAGAGGCCTCGAAGGCGTCGCTTAAGTTGTCAATATATAAGGGATGATAGGTGATCTTGCCTGATCCGAACATGGGGAAAAAGCCGCTTTTCACCCGGCGGTAAATCATCAGGAACCGCTCCGGGTCTCCGGGTCCATAAATAGCCGTTGGTCGCAGGATAACGGCCGGGAGACCCTTTTTCATGTATTCATGGACTACCTTTTCCCCCTCCCATTTGGAATACTGATAATAATCCTTGGGGGCGATGGGGGCAGTTTCATCGGCTGGAGGGTTTTTTATATGGCCATGGACCCCTTCGGTGCTGCAATAGATAAAACGACGGACCCCTTCTTTCAAAGAAGCCTGCAGAAGCTTGCGCGTCCCCTCGACATTGACTTCCCAATAGACCTTATGGGGCAGGTCCACCCCGCGGAAGGCGGCGGCTACATGAAAGACCACTTCGTTCCCTTTGACCATCCGCTCCATAAGATCGTTGTCCGTAACGCTTCCCAGGTTCAATTGGGCCCCAAGTCCGGCCAATTCATCCCAAAAGAGTCCCTTAGCGTTATCTACCACCAAAACTTCGTGTCCACGCTCCAAGAGTCTCCGCACCAGCTGACTGCCGGTGAAACCGGTACCGCCGGTGACCAGACATTTCATTTTTTTCAAGCCGCCTCCTGCCTACATAATTTAACTCATTCAAAATAATAGCAAAAAAGGCGAAAAGATTCAAATTAAAAATACCCTTCCTCCTTCCTCTCCTGTTGGAATGGAGAGGGAAGGGCCGGGATGTTCAATATTTTTATTGAATTACTCCGTTTATTTTTATACCTTGTTTTCAAAAAAACCACCGTTCCTGATAGTTCCGGAGGATGGGAGACAGTAGATGAAGATTTTGTTGGTTTTTACCGAATTAAATCAAAAGTTCGGGGCCTTACGCTCCCAACACGGTCTGGCCTCGATTTCCGCGGTCCTGAAACAAAATACGAAGGCGGAAATCGGTTTTTCCTATTTTGCCGAATCGTTGGACTTTGAAAAATGGGAGGAGGACCTGCGTCATTTCCAACCGGACCTGATCGGTTTTTATTCTACGGCCGAACAATTTCATTTTGTCAAAACCCTGATAGAAAAAGTTCCTGATCCGGTGTTTACCATCTGTGGCGGCCCCCATCCGACCTGTTACCCTCAATGCCTGGAAAGCATCCCCCGCCTGGATGCCATCTGTGTCGGAGAAGGGGAATTCCCCCTGCTGGAGCTGGTCCAGGCCCTGGAAGAAAATCGGGATTATACTTCCATTCCGAGTCTCTGGGTGCGGAAAAACGGTAACATCATTCGGAATCTTACCCGACCCTTTATCGCCGACCTGGACGCCCTTCCTTTTGAGGACCGGGAACTGTTCAATACCCAGGAGGCCATTGACAAATATGGGTTTTCTCAGATAAGGATCATGGCTTCCCGGGGATGTCCTTTCCATTGTACCTATTGTTCCAATAAGCGTACCAGTCAGACCCAGTCCGGGCGCTACGTCCGCTTTCGCAGTGCCGACCATCTTTTGGGGGAGATTGCCGGGATTAAAAGCAAATATCATTTTGAGGAAATATTTTTCGACGACGATATTTTTATGATGAACCGCGAGATCGTGGCCGAATTCTGTTCCCGCTATCCCAAAGAGGTAGGCAAACCTTTTGTGTTTTGCGGACGGGTGGAGGCTTGTCATAAGGATATTTTAACCATGCTCAAGGAAGCCGGGGGCCGAAGGATCGATTTCGGGCTGGAATCGGGACACGAGGAATTGCGGCGGTCGATTATGAAAAGGAAAATGACCAACCGGCAGATTATTGAAGCCACCCGCCTGGCTAAGTCCGTGGGGTTGCAGGTCAAGACCCTGAACATGGTCGGTCTGCCGGAAGAAACGCCGGAGAAATTCCAGGAGACGGTCCGGATCAATCAGGAGATCAATCCCGATGTGGTCAGTATTTCCATTTTTTATCCCTATCCGGGAACCGAACTTTATGATTACTGCCGGGAAAAAAATTATCTGGATCCTGAGGAATCGCTGCCGGAGAATTATGTTTCCCGTCGGGAATCCCTTCTGCAACTACCAGGTTTTTCCAAAGAGAAGATCGGTCGCTGTTTCCGCTGGTTCGGTTTCAAGGTCTATTGGAAACACTCTCCGATCAAGGCCATCGGTTACAAACTGATTTATTCCCAGCAGGGGGAATTTTTTCTGAATATTTCAAAAAAGTTCAGAAAAATCTTGCGCCGGATTTTGAAAGGGTTTTAGCTTCAGGTAGGTCCGGATCGGTCTGTGGGGGATGAGAATCCTCCCAATTTTTTCTTGACATGATACACCAATCATTATTATAGCAGATTCCATGAAAAAATTATTTATTCTCTTTTTCTTTTTAGGACTGGTCATCGTCATGCTGGCTTGTTCTTCCGGCTCCGGCAGTGGCGGGGGAAGTGGGGAGCCTTCCAACGGCGGAACCCAACCGGTGACCTATAACGAGAAGGATCTGAGGGGTTCCTGGCGCTGGATCGCCGACCGTCAAAGCGCTCCGCTGAATCTTACCGGGACCTTGACCTTTGGCCCGGATACTCATGTCGAAGGGTGGGAAACCGATTATTGCCCGGGGAGGCAGATCTTTACCTATTCCCAATTCTGGTTGTGGGAAAACGGTTATGTCAAAGGCCGAAATCCGGCTTTCTGTGATTTCCCCTTATCCGAGATGAAATTTTCCATGGATTTTGTCCCCGGTTCCGGAAAGACAAAAATCAGCGGGCTTTTGGATATCCATCAAATCGATCCGGTTACCTGGATTGATACCTATGAACGATTCGACATTGTCATGAACAAACAATAGGTTTTATCCTTTTTCCAATCAGTTATTCCTTTCAATAAAAATATCCGGAAACCGGTCATTGGCCTTGTTGTACGTCAAACGAACGGCCTTCTCCCAGGGGCTCCCCAACTTCCAGAGAAAAATCTCATAGTCAGCCAGGTCATGTTCGTGATCTCCTTCGGAAGCCCCCCAGACCAACCACTTCCCATCTCTGGAAAAGCGGGGGAAATATTCATGGCTGAAGGAAAAAGGCAGATCCATGAACATTCGTTTTTTCACTTTTTCCACCGGAGAGGTTATTAATTGGGTCCCCCCCCGGCCCCCTACCTCGACCCAGACCAGGTTGGATGTGCCGGGGAGCCAGGTGATTTCGCAGGCGTTTTCTGAGAACATTTCCAACCGATGACGGGAAAGATCGGCCAGAAACACACCACTGGGTTTGCCCCGTAAAGTAACGGCCAGTCGGTCGGGGTTCAGTGGAACCAGTTCCGGGGTGGAGGGTTCGGCATCCCGGGGAGGTCGGCGGCCATTAAAAATTATGGATTCCTTATCTGTAATCAAGTCTTTAACAATGACCTGGCGGTCGCGTAAAAAGAGAATCCTTTGTCCGTCAGGCAACCAGAAAGGAAAGTTTCCGTTAGAGGCGGCCAATTTTTCCCTTCCGGTTTCCAGATCGTACATATAGATGTCCCAGGGCAATTGGTCTCTTTCGGAAACCCATTTTCTTTGGGAGCGAGCGAAGACAATCCGGCTTCCCTCCGGGCTGAAGCGGGGATGATAATCCACATGGGGATGATGGGTCAATTGATAGATGGTCAGTTCCGGCAGGGTCATCAAAAAGATCTGGTGGGATCCGGTCCGGCTCGAGCCCCAAACCAACTTCCCTTGCATAGGACCAATACAGGTATGGATCGCTTCTTTTGATCCTGCCGGCCAATGGGTTTCCGTGGGTTTGAGAAAATAAAGACCGAAGTGACGATAGACGGAACGCATTCCGAAAAGAGTGAAATAGACGGCAGAAAATAGGATGGCGATAATTACCAGAATCCACCAGGCGGTTCTTTTCTTTATCCTTAGAAAATAGTTGAAACCCTTTCCTTCTGGACCAGGCCCTCTTCCTTCCAAATCCCTTCTCCTTGATCGATTATTTAAATCCGACATTACCCTTGTTTCCATGGCCTTCGTATGCTATGTTAATAACTTGGTTTTTAACTGGAAATACGATAGCGTCTCCAATTACAGAGAGGAAGGAAAGAAAAAAGTTAATAAAAACAGACCGGGATCGGAAAGTATCTGCTGCGATCCAAGGGAGTCTTAATGAGAATCTTATTGGTTTTAACGGAAATCAATCAAAAATTCGGCGCCTTGGGTGCGGCCCACGGCCTGATGTCTATTTCCGCCGTCCTAAAACAAAACGGTTTTTCCGATATCCATTTCGGTTATTATCCGGACAAGGATTATTTGCAGAAATGGCAGGAAGACCTGATACGGATTCAACCGCAATTGATCGGCATTTATGCCACGGCGCCCCAGTTTCAATTCATACAAAAAATGGTCCAGGCCGTAATCGACCCATCCCCCTTCATTATTTTAGGAGGCCCTCACCCGACCATCTTCCCCCAGTGTCTGGAGCAAACCCCCCGCTTGAATGCCATCTGTATCGGGGAAGGGGAATACCCGATGCTGGAATTGGCCCAGGCCCTGGAAGGGGGGAAAGATTACTGCCGGATACAAAACCTCCTGATAAGGCAGGAAGGGCGTTTAATTCAAAATCCCACCCGGCCATTCATCCAGGACCTGAACAGACTTCCTTTTGTTGACCGGGAGCTGAGCGACCATCAAAAAGTTATCGACAATTGGGGTCTTTCTCAGATCCGCATCATGGCCGGCAGGGGATGTCCCTTTAATTGTACTTTTTGCTCCAATCACCGGATCAGAAAATTACAGAGCGGGGGGTACGTCCGTTTTCGCAGCGCCGATCATATCATCGAAGAAATCAAAATACTTCAAAAAAGATACCGATTCAGCGAGATCCTTTTTGACGATGACATCTGCTGGATCGACCGCGATCTGGTCCATGAGTTCGCTGACCGCTACAAAAAAGAAATCGGCCTGCCTTTTATGTTCTCCGGGAGGGTTGAAATCCTGGACCGGGATAAACTTAGCAAATTGAAGGAAGCGGGAGGGACCCGGGTGGGATTCGGGGTGGAACATGGTGATCAGACCTTCCGCCACAACGTGCTCAGAAGAAAAATGAGTAATAAACAAATTCTGGAGGTATCCCAAATCGCCAAAGAGGTGGGGCTTCAGGTGAAAACCCTGAATATGGTCGGGCTCCCGGGAGAGACCCTGGAACTTCATCAGGCGACGATCAAAATCAACCAGCAGATAAAACCTGACGTGGTCGGGGCTACCATTTTTTATCCTATGCCGGGGACGGACCTGTATGATTTGTCTTTGGCTAAAGGATATATACAGGAAGAATCGGCCTCTCTGGGCGATGAAGATACCATTTTCAAGAAGAGTCTGTTAAAGATGCCCCAGTTTCCTCCCGAGGAGGTCGAAAAAGCCTTGCGCTGGTTTCCCTTCAAGGTTTTTTGGCCCTTTTCCAAGATCAGGGCCTTCGGTTATTGGGTCCTTTATTCAAAGTATGGTGAACCGTTGTTGAATTTTATGGGACACTTGCGACGACCGCTCAGAAAGCTGCTCAAAGGATTGTAAGAAAACCTCTATGGATTCGGAGAGACGGAACCAGTTAAACGAGGTCAGAGTAAAATCCCTGCTGGAGGGGGAGGAGGGGTTTAAAAAGAAATACCGGGAGGTCATGGTCGGCGACCAGGGCTGGTGGGCCCTTCTGCGCTATGAATTGATCATCACCCTTTTCGGATGGATCCCCGGAGCCCTGGGGTTGGGACTGCGTTTTTTGTTTTTCCCATTTCTTTTCAAAAGCGTCGGGAAAAAAGTGGTCTTCGGGCGGAACATGAAAATCTATTCCCCACATAAGATATCCATCGGGGACCATGTGATTTTTGACGATGAGGTCTTTTTGGATGCCAAAGGGCCGACCAATAGCGGAATTCAGTTTGGGAATAAGATCTTTATCGGGCAGAATACCATCATTCAAACCAAAAACGGGGATATTATAGTGGAAGACGGGGTAAATATAGGTCCCCAGTGCTATTTGTCTTCCACGAATTTGCTCAAGATCGGGGCCAGGACCTACATCGGTCCCTATTGCCTTTTCATGAGCGGGGGGGAACATGACGTCACTTCACCGCAGATGGAGCCGGGACGATCCCTGCCCCTGGATATCGGGGAGGATTGCTGGATCGCAGCCAAAGTTACTGTTTTTCAAGATTGTCCTATCGGAAATCATTCGGTAGTGGGGACAGCCAGTCTGGTGAACAGCCCTATCCCGGCCGACTGCATCGCCGTGGGTGTTCCGGCCCGGGTGATCAAAAAGCTGCCCCAAAAAGAATAATGGGAAAGAAACTACTTTTCCTGTTTTGCTCCCTTCTGACTACCTTCCTCCTTCTTTATTACATTTTTTCCCGCCCTACTGGGCTATCATGGGAAAATCTGCTGGCCCGTTTTAACCCGGTTTATGCCTGGATCTACTTGGCCCTTTATTTTTTCGGTCTCCTCCTCCGGACCTGGCGCTATCGCCTGCTGGTTAAAATGGCTTCGGGTGGTGAGGGGGTTCCTTTTCTGCCCATGACCATGGTGACCGCTTCCCGCAATATGCTGGTTGACCTGCTTCCGGCCCGGATCGGCGGGCTTTCTTATCCGGTCCTATTGAACCGGGTGGTGGGGGTGGAGCTGTCCCACTGTCTAACCTCTTTTACTTATGCCTTTATTTTTGATCTGCTCAGCCTGGGTCCTTTATTGGGGATGGTAGTGTTCTGGGACTATTTCACCACCCCCCGTTCTTATCCCTGGCTCCTGCTGCTTTCAGCTTTAATCCTGGCTATAGGTATTCTGGTTCTGATTTTTCTGGAACCCATGGTCAAATCAACGGCAGCTTGGTTTCATTATTTTTTTAAAGGAGCCAGGGTCCATAACTCCTGGGGGAAAAAAATAACTGCGGAACTGGAGGCCGTAAGCCGTTCGTTTTCACAATTAAAACAAGGGAAGGGGTTTTGGCCCCTTCTCGGTCTTTCTTTGATCATCCGGGCCGTCAAATACACCCTGCTTTATCTGATGCTCAGGGCGGTAGTGGAGGCCCTTCTGAGTCGGGAAATGGATTTGCCTTTTCTGACCATCGTTTTCGGTCTGGTCGGATCGGAAGTGGCCGCCAGCCTGCCGGTCAGCGGTTTGGCCGGGATCGGCTTCTATGAAGGTTTTCTGGGTGTGACTCTCAAGGGACTGGGGATCAGTACGGTCCAGGGGGTCTCTTTGGCCCTATCCATGCATCTCCTGACCCAGGTGGTGGACTATAGCCTGGGGGCCGGAGCCCTGGGTTATTTGATGTACCAATGGAGCGGCAAAAAGAAATTATTGCTTAATGCCGGAAATGGTGAAACAGGAAAACCGGCTGCCTCCGATCAGTAACCACATCAGTTGGCTGATCCCCCGGGAGAGAGGACCGGGAGAGGGAAACTGCGTTTTATATTCCTGATTTTTCTTCCCGCCTGAAATTTTATAGAGGAGATCACTGACTTTCTGAGTAGCAGGGTACCCGGTGAAGGTGCTGCGGAAATCCTTATATTCATTCAGTGAAAAGGCGTAAAAATAATCCCGGACCCGTAAAGGAGCGAAGGCCCCCTTGTAGTTGACATTGGCCCGCTTTAACCACTTCAATACCTCTCCGGCGCTATGGACTTCTTCGTAGGGGATACCGAAAGTATCGTAAGCCAATTGTTCGGTATTCAGCCCGTAATAGCGCTTGTCCAGCTTTTTAAAAGGACCGGGGAAATATTTCATGCCCAGGCGCACCCTTTTATCCGGATCATCAGGGGCTATCAGTTTTAAAATTTTCTGGCGGATGGTCACCGGCCAGCGGCCGAAGGTATTGTAGATGCTGATGGTCACGGTCCCGCCCGGTTTGGTGACCCGGACCATTTCCCTGAAGGCCCCTTCGGTGTCACCGGTGATCATGAAGACTCCATACGAATAGGCATAATCAAAACTGTTATCCGGGAAATCCAATTTAAGGACGTCCATTTTTTTGAAAGTGGCATTGTTGACTTTGCCTTCTTCCTTCAGCCGGTTGGCTACTGCCAGGGAGCCGTCGGAAAGATCGACCCCTACCGCTTCCGAGGCCTTTCCTTCAATAGCGTACCAGATGACGTAATTGCCGGTCCCGCAGCCGCATTCCAGGGTCCTTTTCCCCTCAAATTCACTGGGATGAATCCCAAGCACCTTCAAGCGCCAGCCCATCTCCTCTGCCGTCCGCCGGTTTACCGGCCAGGGGTGCTTGGAATACATGCCCACATTTTTTTCCTGGATTTCTTTGATTTTGTTTTGAATGCCCGTTTCAGCCATTTGTACCCATCCGTTTTTTATTTGATCGCTCGATTCCCGTCCATAACTCGCTTAGAGATGAATCCCTTTCCCGGGTCGCTCTATTCGTTAAGCCATGGTATCCATATTGCACTCATTTGCCTAATAATTAAACAGAACAGTATAAAAGGGAATCCGTGAAAAGAGAAGTTCAGGGAAACAAGAGCAATAATTTCGATACCTAACATCTTAACCGGCAATGGTCAAGAAGTATTTGAAGATATCGTCAGGCCCTAATTAATATTTCTTTAATTATTAAAAAGTTACAAAAATTGTCCGGTCTTCAAGAAAAATTTTTCTTGAAATTTATTGTCAATAAGTGATATTTAATGTATCAATCACCCCTACGTTGGAGGTCAGATGAAAAAAAGAAGAAACCGTCGGTTATTATTATTTTTCATTCTACCGATCCTAATATTAGTGTTCTTTGCTTTTGGCTGTGAGTGGAAGGAGAAAAAGAGTTCCACCGGTTCCGGGTCCGGATCTTCTTCCCCCAGTCCTCCTGCTCTCCCTCCTCATGACCAGGCCCAGGTTAATATTCTGGAAATGGATCCTTTTGCCGGGCAGAAGCTCAATCAGGCCTATTGGACCTGGTTGGAGGCTTTTTGCAAGGCCGGACCAACCCACCTGATCATTGCCGATATGCCCAGGGTTCCGGACCATTTTACCCGTTGCATTGCTCCAGGGTACTGGGCTTCGCAAATGTACGCCCTGGCCTCCACTTATGCCGGAGTTGCCTGGACTCCGCCGGAAGACCCGGACGCCGCTTATTATTATACCATTCGGGATCAGATTGACGCCTGGTGGACCGGGTATATTGAGGGCATCCTTGGAATTATGAAAAAGGCCCCCCAAACAACGGCGATTATCGTCATAAATGATTATCCGGACGCCTGCGGGGCCAGGCTGGGGGTGGCCATTCAGAATCATCTGTCTCCTGTCGGCGACCGGGTGACCTTAGGTGAGGTGCTCTGGGACTGGAGATAGAAAACAGATAGATTTGGTCTTGACTAACGGGAAAAACTCTTATAGGTTTCAAAACCTATAGGATCTGAAGGAAGGCCTTACATATGGCCTTTTTTGAAAAAAAGTCGACTCAGGAGGGAAAGATGTATCAAAAGAAAACCATTTTACTTTGCCTTTTATTACTCTTCGTCGTAAATATGATAGGTTGCAGCGGCGGCAGCGGTGGGGGAGGGGACTCTACTACGCCGCCACCGGCCCAGACACCCACCCAGAAATTGGTGGGGACCTGGAACTTCGTCAGCAGCAACGACGGATGGGTCTTGGGAAAGTTGATTTTTAATACCAACGAAAGCGGGAGCTGGGGACCCAGTGGCTTCCATAGCTGGCGGATCGATAACGGCGTTTTATATTTTACCTTGGACAGCGGTCAACCTGAAGCCTTTACCCTGACCTGGAACAATGATAATAATATTACCCTGACCAACCATAATGGCGGGGCCTCCTATGTCTATGCCCGCGCCGCCTGAAGGCAGGAAGGAATAATAGCTAAAGAATAGAATTCTACATACCTTGAATAGAATTTTTTCTAAAACAGGAGTTTAACCCGGACCGAAGGGGAGATTTTCGGATTTCCAATCTCAGGTCCGGCTGGTTCGGGCGGGATTAATCTTCTTGACTTTCCAGATAAATCTTTTTATATTTCCTTACCCGTTTTTTAAACACCAGTTTATTAAGGGGTGGGGGGATTATAACCTCTCGATTTTTAATAATTTGGAGGAGTAAATGATTAAGAAAATACTTCAGGTTTCAAAATTTTCCCTGCCATTCCTTCTGTTGCTTTGGGTTTTGTCGGGATGCGGCGGCAGTTCTTCATCCGGTTCCGGAGGCAGTGCCGGCGCAAATCAGCCCCCCCATGATCAGGCAACGGTCAATGTCCTGGAAGGAAACGTTTTTAACGGTGATCAATTAAATGAATCCTATTGGTCCTGGCTGGAGGGTTATTGCAAAGCCGGGCCGACGCAACTGATCCTTGCCGATATGCCCCGAGTTTTTGAACATTTTAATCGATCCATAGCCCCGGGTTTTTGGCAATTGCAGGCGTTCGTGCTGGCCTCCACTTATCGCGGAGTTGGCTGGAGTCCATTTGGAGATCCGGAAAGCGAATATTATTCTACCGTCCGGGATCAGATATATAACTGGTGGGATCGCTATACGATGAGGGTTGTGGATATCATGAACAAAGCCCCTCAAACTACAGTTCTTATTGTGATCAACGATTTTCCGGATGCCTGCGGAGCCAGGCTCGGGGTGGCAATGCAAGAGCGTATGGAAGCTTTTGGCAACCGGGTTACCCTGGGAGACGTTCTTTGGTATTATATTAAAAGCAGAAGCTGATAAGCAAGAAATTACCATACGATAAGAACAATAAATCTCAAAAATTTGACTTCTAATGATTTTTTGCGACTTACGTCGGGAGTTTTATCGGCGTAAGTCGCCCTCTTTCTTATCCCATTGTTAACTATTTTCTCTTTTCTTGTTCCCTTTCTTCTTTCCTCTCCGTAACTACGTTCCGAAGACTTCATAACAGAGTTAGAAGCCCCTCCCCACGATTACGGGTTTTAAGGATCCAACCTACCGGCAAGGACCTTCAATAAAATGGTTAGAAGCTGCCAGTTGCCCCGGAAGGGGCTGATTTTGGTCGGAACCTCTCCACGAGCGGGGTATCTTCGGGTGACCGGTATCTCTTTAACCCGGAACCCTATTCTTGGGGCCTTATAGGAGAGATAGGCGATCAATTCATAGGTGACAAAAAGATCACGAAAAGGCCGGACTTCAGGATGCAATAGGAACCGGCGGCTGTAGCCGCGAAAGCCGTTGGTGGTATCGGTGTAGTGAAACCCGGTGGCCCAATTGGTCAGGGGGACATGAATCCATTTTACCCCCAGATGGCGCATCCAGGGGGTATTCTCGGCCCGGCCTCCGGGAAGATAACGGGACCCTTGAATCAGGTCATAACCGGCTTCCAGGTCCCGGATAAAGTTAGAAACCGCTTCCACCCCGTCTTTGTTGTTCCCGTCCATGGTGATTACGCCCTCATACCCTTCCCTTAAGGCATAGGCATAGCCCATACGCAACTGGGCGCTGAGTTTTCCCGGACCGGTTTTTATCAGCAAGGTGCGCACCCCCTGGGCTTGCAGGAAATCCGGCGTTACGGAACCGTCGGAGCTTCCTCCATCGAGGATCAACACATCGATCTCGTTGAATATTCCTTTCTCCCGCATCTCGGTCAATTGCTTTTTGATCCGAGTCCCTTCATTGATCACCGGGATGCAAAGGGCAAAGGGAAAACGACGGGGCTTGAGTTCGATGATTTCGGAAGTCGGGACCTGCCAGAGAGTATCCTGTCCGGTAATCAATGGGGAAGGATTATGAACCATAATGTTGGAGC
>JBFMBU010000095.1:0-16182 GCA_040755035.1 Thermodesulfobacteriota bacterium | reverse complement strand
GGCCCAGAAGGGCAACAAATTGATTCGGGCCGCTGTGGCCGGTCTGGCCGCCCTTGAACTATCACCCCAGGAAAAAATCGCCTTCAAGGGCCCGGTTATGATTTTGGGGGGCGGCATCGCCACCTAAGCCGCGGCCCAGGAACTGCTGCGCCGGGAGATCGACTGCATCATCGCCGTCCAGACCGACGAATACGAGGATGAAATCCGCATGCTCCATGAACATTATCCGGGGGAACGCCATTATTACGACCGTCTGCGGAAAATCATGGAGGAAGTCAGCGAAAGTCCTTTTGTTCGAAGGATAACTGTTGGGGAATTGACCGGCATGAAGGGGCGGACCGGCGAATATACGGTAACCTTTTCCGATCCGGAAAGCAACCAACCGCCCCGGACTTATGAGGTGGGGGCCATCATCGCCTGTCTGGACGGGCAGATGCTCAATCAGGGGTCCAATTTCGGTCACGACGGAAAGACCGTTATCTGTCATACCGAGACCGAAGAGATGATCTGGGTCCATGGGGTCCCTTCCGGGAAAATCGTTTTCTGGATCAACGACTATGAATCGGGGACCCCGGAATTCGCCTACCTTTCCTCCCGCTGCGCCTGGTCTATGGCCCGCTATATGGCTGAGAAACGGAAGGACGTGGACATCACCATGTTCTATAATCAACAGATGGCCATACCTCTCTCGGCTGAAGAACGGAAGATCAGCCGACAGTTGAAAATCCGCTGGCTGCCGTTCAACGGCACCCTGCGTCCAACCGTTCAGGCCGGTTACCTGACCTACTGTGACCCCAAAGATCACCTGGAGTATGAGCTGGCCTGGGACAAGCTGATCCTTTCCCCCAGACGCTCCCTGGGTGTTGAAGCCACCCGGGTGGCCCGTATCCTTGGTTTGGAAATTGAAGAAGGGAAATTTTTAGAGGTCAAACAGGAAAAGGTCAGGCCTGAGCAGGTCGGAAGAGAACCGTTGTATCTGGCCGGCAGCGCCCGCTACCCCTGTGATCTGCACGAAGCCCTCCGCCAAGGTAGGCGGGCTGCGGCTCAAACAGCCGAAATCGTGGAGAAGGATAAAAGAGGTGAATTATTTGCTCCGCGTATGGTCTGCACCGTGGATCAGTCCCTCTGCGTCGGCTGCGGTTTATGTAAGGAGATCTGCCATTGCGGCGGCATCACACCGGTGGAAGGATTAGGGGGAGGTATCCCCCGCACTGTTGATCCCATGGTCTGCACCGGCGGAGGCACCTGCGCCGCTGCCTGCCCTTACCATGCCCTGATCCTGCAGAACAATTCTTCCCAACAACGGGAAGCCAGGGTGGCCGCCTTAGCCAGACAACTGGCGGATAATGAGGTCATGGGTTTCGGCTGCAACTGGGGAGGATTGGCCGCTGCCGATAATGCCGGAGTCAAGGGAATGAAATATGATCCCAGACTTTATTTGTTACGGGTTGGTTGTATCGGACAATTAGACCCGGCAGTTATGGCCCGGGCCTTTCTGGAAGGGGCCAACGGATTAATCCTCATCGGCTGCCCACCCGAGGACTGTCATCACTCCTTCGGCTTGGATCATACCTGGAGCCGGGTGACCATGATCAAGAAACTGCTCAGTTTCAGCGGTTTTGACCGCCGCCGGATCGCCCTGGCTCATGTGGATCTAAATCATCCCGAAGAATATATCGCCTCAGTAGAGAGCTTTATCCGCCAAATCAATGAAATCGGTCCGATCGAGAAAACCGAAGCCAACCGGGAAAAACTGGCCGGGATCTATGCCACGGTCAGAAATGCCCGGGTCCGCTGGGTGGTCGGAGCAACGCTCCGCCGTCCCTGGGAGGAAACCTATCCTGGGGATCAGCGTAACGCCTTGGCCTTTGATAAAGACTTTCTGGGGATTTTGAAGGAAGAGTTCACCAAATCCCGGATCAGGAACCTCCTCAGTGTCGACAAACGGTACTACGAACTCAAGGAACTGATAGACACCCTCAAAGGGGAAAAGGAGACTATGGTCCACAGTTTGCAGGAAATGGTCAATGAAGGCATGATCAGCCGCGTCCACCGCAATGGAGTGGCCCAGTACATCATGCGCGCTTAGTCTACCTCAACCCAAGTCGTAAAGGCGGGATTTCCACATGGAATTCCCGCCTTTTTTCTTTAATACCCGCTCCTGCTCATCTGGTCCTCTTTTATTTAAGAAAATAAAAAAAATTGTAACACTTTAGTTGTTTGAAAAATGTTTTTAGCCACAGACGCACACAGAAAAAGACCGGACGATAGATTCTTGGCCCGGCCCCAACAAACCCAGGGGCCAGCCCAACCAGCCGTCGCTAGCGCGAAGCAGAGTTTAATTGCCCGAAGGGCCTGACGGCAGGAGGAAGACAAGTCGTCTTCCTCCTGTCCTGTCTTTGTCTCGGGAGGCTCTGCCGACCTACTGCAAAGGCCCCCATTCGAAGGCCGTGGCAAAAAATGGGTTTTTCCGTTTTAATAAAACTAAAATGATACAAAAATTATAAAAAGTTGATAAGTAGATTGACAATTAAAATTTAATGATAATTATTACTATAAATTTATTGAACTTCAATCCTTATACTAAACCCAATTTTCCTGGAGTGCCTATCTAGAGAATTTTTTTAATAACAATATCTTAACAAAAAAAATCAAGGAGGAATTATGAGCAAGACCGAAGAAAACCTAAAGGAAGCCTTTGCCGGCGAATCCCAAGCCAACCGAAAATATCTGGCCTTTGCCAAACAAGCCGACCAGGAGGGTTATCCCCAGGCGGCAAAACTTTTTCGGGCCGCCGCCGAAGCCGAAACCGTCCACGCCCATGCCCATCTGCGCGCCCTGGGCGAAATTAAAAAGACGGCTGAAAATCTCAAAGCAGCCATATCCGGAGAAACCCACGAATTTAAAAGCATGTATCCCGGGATGATCGAGACCGCCACACAGGAAGGAAACAAGGCCGCGGAAAGAAGTTTTATCTACGCCAATAAAGTGGAAGAGGTCCACGCCAACCTTTACCAGAAAGTTCTCGATACCCTGGAAAATCCGACCAAAGTGGATTATTACGTCTGTTCCGTTTGCGGTTATACCTGTGAAAACGAGGCCCCGGATACCTGTCCGGTCTGCGGTTCCAAAGCCAAGGCCTTTTCTAAGGTGGATTAAGGAGCTGAAGGATCATGGCCAAAGCCGAAGAAATGTACCAATGTCAATCCGTTAATTGCGGGTGTATCTTTGACCCGGACAGGGGTGACCGGAAGGGGAAAATCCCCAAAGGGATCTGTTTTGCCGATCTGCCTGATGATTGGCGTTGCCCCATTTGCGGGGCCGGGAAAAAAAATTTCCGGCCCCTGGCCGGGCCCGGCTCAACCCTTGAAGAAAAGTAAGCAGGTTTGTTGCCCCTGTCCCGGGGCCCTCATCCTTTTCCAAGACTATTGGGAATGACGAATCGACCCGGACAGGAGATCATCATCGGAAAGGATCTGGAAAATGGCTAAAGTATTAATCGTCTATACCAGCAGGACCGGCGGGACCCAGGCCATTGCCGAACGTCTGGCCGAAGGAATTCGTTTTGAGGGGGTCGAAGCTGAGATAAAAGATGCCTCGACTATAAAAAAAGAAACCGATCTGGCCGGTTTCGACGGCTATATCTTCGGTTCCCCGACCTATCATGGGGATATGTTGCAGCCCATGAAAACCCTCCTTTTTCTGGCCGAAAAAGCCAATCTGGAAGGAAAGATCGGGGGTTCTTTTGGAGCCTTCGGTTGGAGCGGTGAAGCCCTGGACCGTATCTATGGCACCATGCAGAATATCTTCAAGATGAGCATGGTCGGGGATCCGCTTCGCTTGAAATCCCTCTCCCTGGGGGGGGCACCCAGATGGCCCAGGAATATGGGCGTCAGATCGGGAAAAAAGTAAATTCTTAAAGAAGGGGCGAGGATTCCAGGATTCAGGGGGTCAGGGATGCGAGAGTTCTAATTTTCAAGCCTTTCACCGGTGAAGGCCTCTGACTCCTTCCCTGAACCCTCATCTAGTATAACAATGAAATGTTGTCATATCGAACGAAAAGAGATATCTTGTACCTTATAAATAGAACGCTGCTTTCTCGCTTCGTTCGAAATGACATCTTTAAAAGGAATCCCTGAAACACTTTATGAGAATCTTTAATCCCTTTCTCCCATTAATCGAACTATTAATATGAACGTCTTGCCCTTAAAAGCTGCCTCGCTTAGAATTTCCATTAAGAGCTCATGCGCCTCCAGGTGATCCTTTTTATCTCCACAGCCCTTTTAATTTATTTTACCCTCCATACCCTTGTCTTCCTGCTGCTGAAGAGCTTTTTGTTTCCTCAGAACCGTCCGGCCCAACTCCTCCTGGCCCTCATCCTTTTGCTCCTGGCCTTGAGTTTTATAACCGCCTTCATTTGGACCCAGTTCAGCACCGGCCCCTTTCTGCATGGGTTTTATTATTTTTCCGCTATCTGGCTGGGGACCATGGTCAACCTCTTACTCATTTTCAGCGCCGGGCTGCTGGTCTATTTCATCCTGCACTGGACGCCCCTGGAAGTGAAAAAAATTTCCTGGGGGATCTTCCTTCTGCTCTTTTCCGCCCTCTATACCGGTTACGGTCTATTTCATGCAGGAGCTTTGAAAACAAAATTGCTTCCTCTGTCCCTGCCGCAGTTCCCCCAGGAATGGAAAGGCAAAAAAATCGCCCATATTTCGGACGTCCACCTGGGGATCATGAACGGGGAAAAGCTTTCCCGCAGAATCGTCTCCATCATCCGGGAACAAAAGGCCGACCTGGTTTTTATTACCGGGGATCTCTTTGACGGTGTCGGTGACGACCTCTACCGATCCATCTCCCCCTTTAATGAAATCTCGGTGCCCGTCTATTACATCACCGGAAACCACGAAACCTACCTGGGTCTTGACAAAGCCCTATCGGTTTTGGCTCAGACAAAAATCAGGATCTTGCGGGACGAAATTGTCGACCACGAAGGGGTTCAGGTAATCGGCATCGAATATCCACAGCGGGGTTGGAAAAAAGATATCCGGCCGGTATTGGAAAAAAAGGCCCGTACCAAGCCGGCGATCCTCCTTTATCACGAGCCGTCCCAGATCGAAACCGCCAAAGAATTCAATATCACCCTGCAGCTCTCCGGCCATACCCACAACGGCCAGATGTGGCCCATGAAGTTCTTTACCCACCTTTTTTATATGGGGTTTGATTACGGGCTCCATCAAATCGGCGGATATACCCTCTATACCAGCAGCGGAGCCGGGACCTGGGGTCCCCCCCTGCGCATCGGCAGCACGGCCGAAGTGGTGATCTTCACCATTAAGTAATTATAGCCATTTCGAAGTACTAATCAGCTCTTTTGTTAACAAAGAATGAACCGGTAAATCCCGATTCAATCAAGGGTGGAAGGTGTCATTTCGACAGAAGGGAGAAATCTTGAAACTATTGGAGATCTTTCGTCGCTTACCTCCTCGAAAGGACAAAAATCGACTTTTGGGAAATTCATCATATGAAGCCGTAAATAGTATCCACCTTCTAATATTCCACATCAGACCCTTCTATTTTCTTATTGACTCCTATGTCATGATTGACATATAAAAATAGAAAGTTATTCTGTTTTTTGTTACAGATTGCGGGTTTAAGGGCACGAAAAAACAGATACTAATGCGAGATATGAGTAACGAATTGCGAATAACGAGTAACAGGCAACAAGTGATGGGGTCGCAAAAAGTGTAAAAATCCCTTCGTTGTCATTTCGACCGAAGGGAGAAATCTTGTAATCATTAAAGATTTCTCGTCGCTTCTCTCCTCGAAATGACAAAATAGGACTTTTTGCGAGACCCTCACGAGTAACCGGTAACCGGAAGCGGGCAAAAAAATGGGACTGATTCTTGAAGGAATAATCAAGGCCTTCCAACTTCTTTTCACCCTCAATCCCGAGGTTCTTCGGATTACCTTGCTTTCCCTCCAGGTTTCCGGGGCGGCAACCCTCTTTAGTGTTTTTGTCGGTATCTCCACCGGTATGATCCTGGCCTTGAGCAGCTTCCCGGGGAAAAGATTTCTGGTCAGTATGGTCAATACCGGCATGGGTCTGCCCCCGGTGGTGGTCGGCCTTTTTGTCATGATCTTTCTCTGGCGAAACGGCCCCTTCGGTTTCCTCGGGATTCTTTACACTCCCTTGGCTATGATCATCGCCCAATCGGCCATTGCCACACCCATCGTCACCGGCATTACCATTGCAGCCATCCAGAACCTCCCGCCCATGCTGCGGCTGCAAATCAAATCCCTGGGGGCCACCCGTTTGCAAATGGTCTGGTTTCTGGTCCGCGAGGCCCGGCTTCCGCTCCTGGCCGCTGTTATGGCCGGTTTCGGAGGGGTTATCTCCGAGGTCGGGGCCTCCATCATGGTCGGGGGAAACATCAAAGGGTATTCCCGGGTCCTGACCACAGCGACGGTTATGGAATCCGGCATGGGTAATTTTGATGTGGCCATCGCCCTGAGTGTCATTCTCCTTTTGCTGACTTTTTTAATCAACTACCTCCTTACTACCATTCAACAGCGGGAACGGCCTCGATGAAACCTTCCCTTCCCCTGATCACCCTGGAAAATATAAAAATCTTTCGAGGCCGGGTCAAAGTCCTCGATCTCCCGACTTTCTCTCTCAATCAGCGGGAAATGATCTCACTCATCGGTCCCAACGGCAGCGGGAAGTCGACCCTTCTCCTGACCCTCAACGGATTACTGAAACCAGCCGCCGGAAAAATCCTTTTTAAGGGGAGGGTTCTGGATTCCAATCAGGCCTTGCTCGAATCCAGGCGTCGTATGGCCATGGTCTTCCAGGAACCGCTCCTGTTCGATACTACCGTTTTCAATAATGTGGCCTCAGGTTTGAAGATCAGGGGAATTAAAAAAGAAAAAATCAGGACCAGGGTAATGGAATACCTGGAACGATTCAATATCGGACATTTAGCCGGTCGCTCAGCCCGTAAACTTTCCGGTGGAGAAGCCCAGCGCACTTCTCTGGCACGGGCCTTGGCCACCGAACCGGAGGTCCTGTTCCTGGATGAGCCCTTTTCCGCTCTGGATCCTCCTACCCGGCAATCCATTATTACCGACCTGGAAAGGATTATTCGGGAGACCGGTCTGGCCGCCGTCCTGGTCACCCATGACGAAACCGAGGCTATCCGGCTTTCGGACCGCATTTTGGTTTTGAACCGGGGGGAAATCGTTCAAACCGGGGAACCGCGGGAAATTATGAACCGGCCGGTCAATCGTTTTGTTGCCGAGTTTGTGGGGATGGAAAATGTTATACCAGGACAAGTGCTGGGGAAAAGCCAGGGCAGGGTTTCCATCTCCATTCCGGGGGGGATCATCAGGACCAGTGCGGCCGATATCCCCGGAGAAAAGGTCTATTGCGGAATCAGGCCGGAAAAGATACAGGTCTGGAAAGGGGAGTCCCCGGCCGCCATAGCCGATGAAAATGTTTTTCAGGGCAGAGTAACCGCCGTATCCTCTAATGGCCCTTTCCTGAAGGTGTTTCTGGATTGCGGCCTCCCTCTGTCGGCTTACATGAGCCGGGAAATCCTGGCTGAAGAGAAGATTAAAACCGGAGATACCTATTCCATCGCCTTCCGGCCCGAAGATATTCACCTCATGCCCGGAGAAGATGAGATCTCTTAAAATTCCTGCCTTTTTTATTAAAATTTTAAGCCTATCTCCGGAAAAAAAGTAATTACATAATCAATGGAACCTTGCGCTTTTTTCTGATAGAATAGAATTGGAGGGTTAAAAAGATGCGGATGTTTCTTTATTTGATTCTGCTGGTCTTTTTATCAGAAATTCTGGAAGGAAATCTGTTGGCAAAAGACCAGGGCCCGCTTTCCGGAGAAACTCTCTTTAATGATGTGGTCTATTATTCCAATTTGGGCCATCATCGAACCGCCACCCCGATTGACCGGAAAACGGCCCTTTGGCTCCAAAATCGTCTGAAACAGGCCGGCTTTGAAGTCCAGAAGCAGGAATGGACTACCCGCCAATTTTATCCCCAAAGGACGGAAATCGTCATTGATAATAAACAGACACTGGAAGCCTTTCCGATCTGGTGGCCGAAACCGACCCCGCCACAAGGTCTGGAGGGGTTGATGACCCCAGTGATCGGAGATTCGGCCGGTAAAATCTTCTTTTTTGAAAATAAGACAGGAGCCGGCTTTTCCGTCACTCCGGTCTTTTCCAAAATGATCCATGAGGCCAATCAAAAGGGAGCATTGGCCGTGATTGTAGTAACCTATTTTAATCAACCCCGAACGACCATCGCTTCGAAAGAACTTATTGGCTTGAATGCCCTTCAAACCACCCAGGAGGAATGGCCGATTCCAGTGGTTAGTGCCAGGGCCAAAGATCGGGCGGTCCTTGATTCGGCCATTCAAAACCAAACAGTGGTGAAAGTAATATCCACCGGGAATTATAAAAATCAAGCCAGGGCCTTTAACGTCATCGGATTGCTGAAAAAGTCATCCCGAGATGAAGTAAGGGTGGTTAGCACACCTTACAGCGGCTGGTTCACCTGTGCCGGGGAAAGGGGACCCGGTATTGCCATTTTTCTCGGACTGGCCGAATGGGCCGCTCGAACCCACTCCGAAACCAACTGGATTTTCGTCGCCACCAGTGGGCACGAAATCGATGGACTGGGTATCAGAAATTTTCTGGTCAGTCCTATCGCCCCTGATCCGAAAAAAACCCTTTCCTGGGTTCATCTCGGGGCCTGGCAAGCCATGTATAATTTTATCCACACCAACGGAGTCCTGGTTTCAGACGGGCTGATGGATACCAGACAAATGCAATACGAAAATATTCCATCAAGGATAAAACTGGAAGAACCCGTCAAAAAGAATTTTACCGGTCTAAATGTCTCCTTTTTACCGGGAATTAGGTTGGGGGAATTGACCGGGATTATTCAATCCGGATATAATCAAAATCTTTTCGGCATCGCCTGGGGACATGAATTGCACCACTCTACTCAAGACCTTCCCCCTGTGACCGGCCCCGGTCTGCTTGAACCCGTAGCCCAGGCTTATCGCAATACTCTGGAAATGCTCATTCATAAGCCCTAAGGTGTTTTTGAAAAGAAAAGTAATTCCATCTCCCTCTTTAGATATTAATAATGCAGAAGAGGGCCGGTGAAGTCATTAACCTGAAATCGACGAAGAAAAAAGTCGAGCATGGGCAGATCATTTTTTCTCATTTTCATGGCTGCGGTCGGCCTTTTCGGTTTTCACCCCTCGGTTCAAAGTGAGGAAACAATGATTTCCGTCATTAATGTTCACATGCATCTGATCCCTTCTGATGTAGCCAGCGAAGAGGCCTGGTTGAAATCCGCCGAAACCTACATCCGCCAGATGGATGAAGCCGGAATGGAAACGGCGGTCAACCTGCTGATGCAGAATTTCCGCCAAAAGTCCCCTAACGAGGTGGTGGAAAAAGCCCTGGCTCACAACCGGGTCGTCCGGCAAAAATACCCCGGGCGCTTCATCACCTTTGCCGGGATCGATCCCCGCCTGCCGGAAAAAGAGTATCTGGAGTTATTAGAAAAGGCGGTAAAGGTATACGGATGTACCGGTATCGGGGAGCTGGTCTGCCAACAGTGGAAGGTGCGGCTCAGCGATCCCCAATACAAACCTTATCTGTCCAAGGTCCAGGAGTTGGGAGTCCCCCTGCTGATGGACGGCACCTATTTTGGAAGCGACCCGATGGTTTACAGCCATCCTGATGTGGTAGAGGCCCTGGTCCGGGCCTACCCCGGGCTTCAAATTTGTGTAGGAGGCACCGGGGCCAATATGCCCCCGGTAATTTTGGATGGCAGACCCATACCGGCCCGGGAAAGGTTCCTGCAACTGGCCGAAAAGTATCCCAACCTCTGGCTCGACCTGGATGACTGGCAACTGGCCGAAGGGCCGGGAATTGGGGAACTGGTCCGCTTTGTTAAAAAAGCCATGGCCGGACCGGCCAGGACCCGGATCATGTTCGGATCCGATTTCCCGGTCCCTTCACTGCAAGGGGATCGAAATTATCGGGAGGTTGATTTTTTAAGGAATATCTTAAGCTACAACGAAAAAGAGGGGATCGGCATTATGCCTGAGGAATGGGATCTCTTTTTTCATTTGAACGCCGGACGGTTTCTCAACTCAGCACGAAAATACTGAGGTGACGATCACCGCCCGGGGCAGGTTACTTTTTCCCTTGTTCCTCGAACCCTTTATTAGTCCGTATCGGACTTCAACACCGCCACAAAAGCGCTTTGAGGGATCTCCACCGAACCGACCATTTTCATCCGCGCCTTGCCCTTTTTCTGTTTCTCCAAGAGCTTCCGCTTGCGGGTGATGTCCCCGCCGTAACATTTGGCGGTGACGTCTTTCCGGAAAGCGGAGATGGTCGAACGGGCGATAATGGTCCCGCCGATGGCCCCCTGGATGGGGATTTTAAACATCTGCCGGGGTATTTCATCTTTCAGCCGGTCGCAAATCTGCACCGCCCGAGACCTGGCCCGATCGCGGTGGACCATTAGGGAAAGGGCGTCGACCTTCTCCCCGTTGACCAGGATATCCAGCTTGACCAGATCGCTGGTCTGGTAGCCGATCATTTCATAATCAAAGGAACCGTAGCCGCGGGTCAGGCTTTTCAGTTTGTCGTAGAAATCATAGATCACTTCAGCCAGGGGCAGATCATATTTCAGTTCGACGCGGCCCTGGGTCGGATAATGCATTTGAGGATTGGTTCCCCGGCGCTCCCGGCAAAGGGTCATGATGTTCCCCAAATAACTGTCGGGGATCATGATGCTGGCCCGGATAAAGGGTTCTTCCGAAGCATCGATGGTCATGGGGTCGGGATAATATTGGGGATTATCGACAATCACCGTTTCGCCGCTTTTCAAGTGATAACGATACTGGACGCTGGGCACGGTCATGATGATGGACTGGTTATATTCCCGTTCCAGACGCTCCTGAAAAATTTCCAGATGAAGCAACCCCAGGAAGCCGCAACGGAACCCCTGACCCAGGGCGGCGGAGGAATCCTTCTGATAGATCAGAGCGGCATCGTTGAGCTTATATTTTTCCAGGGACTCGACCAGGGATTGATAATCCTCCGAGGAAATGGGATAGACCGAGGAAAAGACCACGGGCTTGACTTCCTTGAATCCGTGTAAAGGGGCCGGTGCGGGACGATGATCCAGGGTGATGGTGTCTCCGATGCGGGTGTCGCTCACGGTTTTGATCCCGGCGATCAGATAACCCACTTCGCCGGCGGAAAGTTCTTTGCGCGGCTCCCGGTTTAAGCGGAAAAAACCCACCTCTTCCACCAGATAGGTGGCACCGTTATAAATGAGGCGGATGGTATCCCCGGCACGAACGCTCCCATCAAACACCCTGAAACTGACGATAGTCCCCCGGAAGGGATCGTAATGGGCGTCGAAGATCAGGGCCGTCAGGGGGGCCTCGGGATCTCCCTTGGGTGAAGGGATGCGTTCGGTAATAGCCTCCAGGATTTCTTCTATCCCGATTCCGTCCTTCGCTGAACACAAGAGGGCTGCATCGGAATCCAGCCCCAGATCAATTTCAATCTCTTCCTTGACCCGTTCGATATCGGCCGATGGCAGATCGATCTTATTGATGACCGGGATGATAGTCAGGTCCTGCTCAACAGCGGCATACATATTGGCCAAAGTCTGGGCCTGGACCCCCTGGGCGGCATCGATCAGGAGCAGTACCCCTTCACAGGAAGCCAGGGCCCGGGAGACCTCATAGGAAAAATCCACATGCCCCGGGGTGTCAATGAGGTTTAAATCAAATTCTTCCCCCTTCTTGTTGGTATAGGGCAGGGTGACCGTATTGCTCTTGATGGTGATGCCCCGTTCCCGTTCGATATCCATGGTGTCCAAGATCTGGTCCCGGAACTGTCGCTGGTCCACCAGACCGGCGTATTGGATCAAACGGTCGGCCAGGGTCGATTTGCCGTGGTCGATATGGGCGATGATGCTGAAGTTACGTATCTGTTTCATAATAAAAGAAAGGAATAAAGTCCAAGGTTTAGGGTTTAAGGTTTGATATGAGAGGTTTTTATTTAATTTTTCCTTAGACCCTATTTCTTATACCCTACACCTGTTTTTATGGTTTTAGGAGCTTAAATCCCAATTCCGGTACCAAAACCCGAGAGGCGGAAGAATCCAGCAGCTCTATCATAACCACTTCCGCCACCTGCCAGACCTTGACCCCGCTGCGCACGCAGCCGGTAATGGTCGATTCCTGACGTCCGGAAGCGACGTGCATATGCAGCATGGGTTTTCCGTCTTCATCCGGAAACAGGGTCCCGGTCCCGACTATCTCATGCACATCGGAAAGCACATGAGTCATGGGAGTTATCGGAGAAGTCCGGCCCTCTTCCGGGCCGACCACCAATCGGCTTTCCCGATCAGCCCCGCCGAGGATGATCATAAAGGCCGCCCGGACTCCCTGGTCGGCGGCAAACTGCTCCAGGGTCTCATGCAAAATCTCCCCGTCTTCCAGCCGGATTATAAAAACCCGCCCCTGTCTGGCCTCGGAATATTTCAAAATTCAGTCCTGTAAATTTCGCTTTTTTCTCTGTATCTCATTGAAGATACCAAGAAATTAAGATACCACGAATTACCCAAAAACGGAAGGAATAATTTCCAAATTTCAGCCTATAAAAGTAATTGTCACGATATTTCTTTTCATTTATAATAGGTTACAAAGATTCTGCAGTTTGTCACGCCCTAAACGTTTCCAGAAATACCAGAGTTTGATCCTTCCCTTCCCAACAGCTTCTTTGGAAAGAGAAGTTATGACAATAGAATTATTAAAGGAATAGGCTGGCCCCTTCGGCAGCCTCAACCAGGACATTAGACAGCAACAACCGTTGCTTGATTAAGCCCTTGACAACCGCCCACAATACCATAAGGGATAGGCTTACAATATGGCTCCTGGGGGATCTGAAAAAGGCGAAACGGGATGAAAACAGATTCTGAATTAATAAATAGAGAGGCCCTTTTTGAAGCGGTGCTGAATACCGTCAGTGATGCGGTGACCGTTATCGACAAAGAGTTAAACGTCCTGTTTCAGAACGAGGCCGTTCAACAAATATACGGGGCCAAAATAGGCGAGAAGTGCTTTGCGGCCTACCGGGGGCGGACTGAGCCTTGTGAAAACTGTATCATCCTGGAAGTTATCAAGGATGGTAAAACCAGAAATGCGCTTCGGGACGTACAAATGCCGGATGGCGGTATTTTATGGATGGAGGTTTTCTCTGGTCCGTTCAGGGATAATAAGGGGAAGATCATCGGTGCCGTAGAGATTGTTCGCAACGTTACGGACCAAATCCGGCTTTCCGAGGAATGCGTCACACTCCGTCGGGAGATGGAACGACAGGCCCAGTTTAATAACATAATCACTCAGTCTAAAAGGATGAAAGCGATCTTTCGACTCATTGAAAGGGTGGCTTCCACCATGAGTTCGGTTCTGATTATTGGGGAGTCCGGAACCGGGAAGGAGCTCATTGCCCGGGCCATTGTCTTCAACTCCGACCGAAAGGACAAACCTTTTGTGACGGTTAATTGCGGGGCTATTCCGGAAAACCTGCTGGAATCGGAGCTTTTCGGTCACGTTCGAGGGTCCTTTACCGGAGCCATAAAGGATCACCGGGGCCTCATTGAAACGGCCGACGGCGGCACCCTCTTCCTTGATGAAGTCGGAGAGATCCCTTTACCGGTTCAGGTCAAACTGCTTCGTTTTCTCCAGGAAGGGGAAACCCGCCGGGTCGGAGACACAAAGGTCAGAAAATATGATGTCCGGATCATCTCGGCTGCCAACCGTAATCTGGAAGAGGCCATCCGTGACGGGATATTCCGTGAAGACCTATTCTTCCGTTTAAATGTGATCCCCATTTTTCTGCCTCCCCTTCGGGAAAGAAAGGAGGACATCCCTCCCCTGGCCAATCATCTTCTTCAGCGTCTTTGTGATGCCCATTCCCGCAATGTGACCGGGATCTCATCCCAATCCCTCAAGGTATTCATGACCTACCCCTGGCCCGGAAACGTGAGAGAGATGGAAAATGTGATTGAATATGCCTTACATCTAACCGACGAAGGGAATCCCATAAGACCGGAACAGCTTCCACCCAAACTGTTGGCTAAAACAGAGGATTCCTGGAGTCCCCGGGATTTTGTCTCCATTGAAGAATATTGCAAACAATCCATCCAGGCTTTACAGAGCGATCATTCCGAAGACCACATTGCCGAGAAATTGGGCATCAGCCGGAAAAACTTATGGGAGAAGCGAAAACGATGGGGTTTGGTAAGACCTGAAAAACCCGTTTGATCTAATCCTTGACCAGTTGGTAAAAAGTCGGCGAAACCCGAGTTACATCATTCCGGTCCTTCATTAAGGGCCGGATAAACTCCACCCGGAATTCTTCTCAGTGGTGAAGCCATGGGTTATCTGCCCATCTCCTGATTTTAAACACTTCACATGGCCAGACACGATTATTTATTACCTGCCATTTTCATAAGTCAAACGGAGACCCCTTACACATTCAATTGAGGTGGAACCCTCTTTGACGGCGTTGAGGATTTAGCTAATGGACAGGAGACAGCAAGAAGGATGTAAAAGAATAGGCCTGATCCAGGCCTATTTGGAATGCAAAGAAAATAGACCTGACCCCGACCTTCGAAGTGTTGGTCTATTTTTGGGTTGCCATAATCCCTCTTCGATAAGATTTCTTGGTAAGACTATAAAATCGAAAATAGGTACATTGGGAAAGAAGAGATAGAAATTAGTTGCTGTCCCTATTTTCCATTTGTTTTCAAGTTTAGACCTTTATATCGAATTTCCACACCATCAATATCTTCTTTCAAAGGAATCATATGGGCTTCTTTCCTAATATGGTCGATATGCCTCTGGACCCTTTGTAGGGTTGTTTTAAAATCCCTTTTAGAAAACCCCTTTGTTATTAAATTATTTGCCATTTCTTCTTTGGTTGAACCGGATAAAATCAAATAGTCTTTTCTACCGGCCTGACCCTTATGTCTTAACCAGCTTATGACCTGCTCTTTTGAGGGATTTTTAATTTGCTGAATGGTATTATCTAAATCTTTAAGTTGCCGTTTACTCATAAATAAGGTCATGGGGTCGCATCTTAAATGTACACAAAATTCCAGATTCCTTGCTGCCTCTGACGCTGCTGATTAAGTAAGGTCATGGGGTCGCATCTTAAATGTACACAAAATTCCAGATTCCTTGCTGCCTCTGACGCTGCTGATTAAGTTGCCGTACAAAGAAACGTTCAGGCAAAAAGATACGTCATCCACCCCAAACAAAAACCCCATCTCCTTCTTCAAAAAATGGGGGCTTTTCGGACTGCTAAATGGACCAGCCTCAAAAAAAACAGGGTTCCAAGATTCCGGGATTCTAGGGTTCAAAGGGTTAAACTCCTGATTGCAATCATAATTTCAAAAGAATCCGAAGACGATCTTCAACAGCATCCAGGGTTACGGGGGATACCTGACCTAAACGTTTTGAAAGCCGGCCTGTGGAGATAGAGCGAATATCTTCACATTTGATAAAACTGGGTTTAGTGAGCCCTCCCTCAGGTATATCGACAGGAACATGAAAGGGAATACCTTTGGCCCTTGAAGTGATAGGTAAAGCTACGACAAGTTCAGCCGGACCCTGGTTAAAAAGATCCACCGAAATAACTAGTGCCGGTCTTCTGCCAAAAGGCTCTCGACCCTTTGTCGGATTCAAATCAACCAGCCAGATTTCCCCACGTTTCGGTTCGGCCATGGCCTCAGTCCCCTTGGCCGTCAGGCAAAGCAGCGTCCCATTGTTTTCTCTCTTCCAGTTCTGCCTCCCAAGACTTCGGATTTTTTCTTAATACCGAATAGGCCTTGTTGGCCTCTTGGAGAAAACGATGCCGTCGGTAGTCCTCGATGGCCTCATCCAGGATGGATTGGAGTGTTTTCCTTTCCTCTGAGGCAATCTCCTTTAAAATAGCACTGGATGTCTTGCTGATACGAACGGTTGAACTTCCCATGGTTTCTCCTGACAACTAATTGAGTTACGAATATGTATACAAAATTGATACAATATTGTCAACTATTTT
>JBFMBU010000094.1:0-7448 GCA_040755035.1 Thermodesulfobacteriota bacterium | reverse complement strand
AAAGGTCACCAAAGGTGACCGACCGGTTCCCGGCGAGCATAATTCCTAGGATTCATGACCTGCTTTTTTTCAAGGGGGAAGGCAGGTACTCGGGACGACAATGACTCAGGGCATGAAAGATATTTCCTTTTATCTTCCTGTTTCCGGCATATAACCCGTTTAATATTTCCTTAATACCCTGACGGGAGGAACGTCCGGTACTTGGGCAGAGATTGGGAAGTTCCGGAAAACCTTTTCGACGGGCGAAGGCTTTAATTTCCTTTTCGTCTATAAGTATCAGAGGACGAATCAGGGTCAACCGCTGATTGAACAACGATTGTCTGGGCATCATAGTGCTCAATTCTCCGCTGTAAAACATGTTCAGGAACAGGGTCTCGATCAGGTCGTCCTTGTTGTGGCCCAAGGCCAGTTTGTTGAAGTTTAAAGGTTCGGACAGTTGAAAGAGATGTTTTCTTCTCTTCCAGGCGCATAAAAAACAGGGGTTCTCCCTGTTCTCCGGGCTGTGGGCTTCTAACCCATAGGCTGTCCTCTCAAAGTGGAAGGGGACGTTTAGATCTTGACAAAATCTTTCGATCTCCAAAGGGAAAGTCCCTTCAAATCCCATATCGAGATGTACGGCCAGCAGTTCATAGCGAACCGGTATCCATTTTAACCTCGCTTTCAACATATAAAGAAGGGCCAGGCTGTCTTTCCCCCCGGAGACGGCTACGGCGACACGGTCCCCTGCTTCGATCATTTCGAAATGGCGGATCGCTTTGCCCAGAAGGCCTTGGAGGCGACGGTCGATCGCAGATAGGGATTTTGCCATAGTCCAATTACCTCTTTCCGGTTCTCGATTACTCTTATTGAATGTAATAATATTATGGATTGGAACTGTCAAGGCGGAAGGGTTTCTCCCCTTGAGAAAATGAACCTTTTTCTTGACCGGATGGGTTAAGAGTGGTAATTTTATGACCTATGAAGACCCTATGGCGCCTTAAGCAAGTAGTCTTCCCCGTTATCCTTTTCTTGGGTTTTTCCGGTTGTATATCGAGCCGGCAAATGATCGGCGACGGCGCCGTCAGCCTTTTTAAAGAGTTGGCCCTGTCGGTCAACCGCCAATCCGATACCCATCTGGTCCGCCAGGGACTTCCGTCTTACCTGATGTTGACCGATAGCCTGGTTCAGAGCCTGCCGGAAAACCCGGATCTCCTTTTAGCCGCCGCCCAAGCCTACGGTGCCTATGCCTCGAGTTTGGGGGATGAAGAGGCGGACCGGTCGGCCCGGTTGATTCAACGGGCCAAAAGCTATGCCCTGCGAGCGCTGGATTTACATCCTTTATTTAAAGGCGCTGAAAAATCCTCTTTTGAGCGTTTTCAACTCCAGATGGGACAGGCGGGCAAAGACCAGGTTCCTCTTCTGTTCAATGTAGGAAGCCTCTGGGGATCCTGGATCGCTCAGGGACCCGATGCAATAGAAGGCATGGCCGATCTGCCCAAGGTTGAGATCCTGATGAACCGCGTTTTGGAGCTGGATCCGGGATATTATTATGGCGGCCCCCATCTTTTCAAGGCCATCCTCCTTTCCGCGCGTCCCGTTCCATACGGCGGAGATCTTACTAAAGCCGAGTATCACTTTCAACAGGCCTTGAAATATTCCCAAGGCCGATTTCTAATGACCCAGGTTTATTATGCTCAATATTATGCCAAACAAAAACTGGACCGGGACCTTTTTTCCAGCATACTAAATCAGGTCCTGGCTACTCCAGCCGATAAAGAGCCGGACCTGATTCTGCTTAATACCCTGGCCCAGGAAAAGGCCAAAAAGCTGCTTGAGCAAGCGGATGAATTTTTTTAAGGAGGAAAGAGATGCAATTTCGGATTTCGGATTTCGGATTTCGGAATGATAACACAAGATCAAGGGGGAACTTTCGTTTGCAACCCATCAGCCATAGTACATCAACCCCCGATATCCGGCCTTGCTCACTGGCACTTTTTGGGGTGATCTTTTCTTTAGCCCTAATTTTCTTATTAACCCCTTTTTCCAAGGCATCCTCAGCCGAAAAGGTGATCTTAAAAATCGGCACCTTGGCCCCGGAAGGAAGCACCTGGGTTAAAACCTTTCGCGACATCAACCGGGAATTAGTCCAAAAAACCGGAGACCGGGTTACCCTCCGAATTTTCCCCGGGGGGATCCTGGGTGATGAAGAAGACATGTTGCGCAAAATTAAAGTCGGGCAGATTCAGGGCGGTTTTTTTTCCGGCGGCGGGTTGGGGATTATCTTCAAGGATATTAAAATCCTGATCATCCCTTCCCTCTTTGAAAATTATAAAGAAGTGGATGCGGTCATGGCCAAACTCATCCCGCATTTTGAAAAAGGAGTACAAGACAACGGCTTTAAGATCATGGGCTGGGCCGAATCGGGTTTTATTTATCTTTTCTCCAAGCAGCCCATTAAAGGAGCGGCCGATCTCCGCAGAGGCAAGGTCTGGATCTGGGAGGACACGGCTATTGGCCGGGCGGTCTTCAAAGAATTGGGCATTAACGGTATTCCCCTGGGAATCCCCGATGTCCTGGTCTCCCTTCAAACCGGTATCATCGATACCGTGTACGCTTCACCAGCGGCGGCCATTTCCATGCAATGGTTCACCCGGGTATCCTATATGACGGATGTACCCCTTTCCTATACCGTGGGGGCCGCTGTTCTGCACAAATCGGCTTATGAAAAGATCCCGGCCGAGTTACGGGGGACCGTGGAAGAAATTTTTCGTCGCCATTTGACCCTCTTAAAAGAGACCGTGCGCAAAGAGGATCAAAAAGCCATTGGGGTCCTGACCCGTCAGGGGATCAAACTCATTTCTCCCAATGAAAAAGAAGTCAAAGAGATGCAGGCCCTTTCCTTAAAAGGGGTGGATAACCTGAGTGAGGATTTGTTCTCCAAAAAGATCTTGGCCGAGGTCAAAGCCCTTTTAAAGACCTTGCGTAAATAAAACTGATGTCCTCCCCCACTTCGATGCACCGGAAGGTTTTTTCTTTTTTAAACCAGCTGGAGGAATTCCTGCTGGGCTTTCTTCTCCTCTCCTTGGTTTTCTTAGGGCTGGCGCAGATCCTTTTCCGAAATATCCTTTCCGTGGGTTTGTTTTGGATTGATCCCCTGATGCGTCACTCGGTTCTTTGGATAGCCTTACTGGGGGCTTCGGCCGCCACCCATGAAGGGCGGCATATTGCCATAGACCTCCTTCCCCCGGGGATGGGAAAACGAACCCGTTCCTGGATCCTGGCCGGAACCTATTGTATTTCCGCCCTGGTCTGTTTTATTTTGGTCCTTCCGGCCATACGTTTCGTCCAGTCCGAATATGACGTCGGAAAAACGCTGGCCTTGGGAATCCCGGTCTGGGTCTCTCAATCCATCATGCCCCTGATGTTAGCCGTCATCGGTTTTCGTTTCCTGGCCAAGGCCGGCACCTTGGTCCATAAAAATCCTCCAACAACGAGACTCAACGACAAGGTCGAATAAAGGTAAGTAAAGATGGGCCTGATCTCCTTCCTGATAACGGTGCTTTTGGCCTTGATCGGCACCCCGCTGTTTATCGTGTTGGCCATCAGCGGTCTCATTTTTCTTTACGCTAATGGTATTGACCTGACGGCCATGATCATTGAGCTCTATAAGCTGGCTCATACGCCTATGCTGATCGCCCTTCCCCTCTTCGCCTTGGCCGGTTATGTCCTGGCCGGGAGCAAGGCCCCGGATCGCCTGGTCCGTCTTTCCAATGCCCTTCTGGGCTGGCTTCCCGGAGGGTTGGCCGTCATTGCCTTGGGGGGCTCTGCCATTTTCACTGCCCTGACCGGGGCCACAGGATTGACCATTATCGCCCTGGGAGGGTTGCTTTTCCCGGCCCTTTTAAATCAAAAATACCCGGAGAAGTTTTCTCTGGGGCTTTTGACCACCTCCGGGACCCTGGGGCTGCTTTTTCCACCCAGTCTGCCTTTGATCCTTTACGGTGTGGTGGCTCAAACCAGTATTGATCATATGTTTCTGGCCGGAATCATCCCCGGGCTTCTTATGGTTTTTCTCCTGGCCCTATACTGTGCCATTAAAGGGTTTCGGGCCGGCGTTGAACGACCCCGATTTAATGCCGGGGAGGCATTCCGGGCGCTAAAGAATTCGATTTGGGAAGTTCCCCTGCCTTTCATCGTCCTGGGGGGTATCTACACCGGGATCGTAGCCATCAGCGAGGCTGCGGTCTTGACCGTGGTCTATGTCCTGATTGTGGAAATAGGCATTTACCGGGACATCCGTCTCAGAGATCTCTTTCCCATTATTACCAAAAGCACTATTCTGGTTGGGGGAATTCTAATTATCCTGGGGGTCTCTTTCGGCTTGACCAATACCCTGATCAATGAAGAGATCCCCATGAAAGTACTGGATTTCTTAAAACTGCATATCCAAAGTCCGCTGATTTTCCTCCTCTGGCTGAATCTGTTCCTCCTTTTAGCCGGTTGTGTCTTAGGCATGTTCCCGGCCCTGATTATCCTTGTTCCCCTGATTGTGCCCGTCGGTCAGGCCTATGGCCTTCATCCGGTTCATCTGGGCATCATCCTCTTGACTAATTTGGAAATCGGCGCTTCCCTGCCCCCCTTGGGTATCAATCTCTTTATCTCCAGCATACGCTTTGAAAAACCGGTCTTGAATCTTTATTGGGCTTCTATCCCCTTTATCCTGATTTTGCTTTTCACTCTGGCCTTGATAACCTATTTACCGGTATTAAGCCTGATCTTTTTGTAGAAATTTCTTTTTTATTCTTGCCCTGTCCTTTTCTTTGTTATATTTATACCACTTGAAAAGAATACCTTGCGGATATCAGGCAAAAAAAGGATCATTACCGAACAAGAAAAAAACGAGTAAGGAGAAGGAGAAATGAAACAAAAAATTTCCGTAATCGGCGCCGGGAATGTCGGGGCCACAGCCGCCCAACGCATTGCTGAAAAGGAGTTGGCCGATGTAGTGCTACTGGATATCCTGGAGGGGGTGCCTTTCGGCAAGGCATTGGATCTGGCCGAGGCTGCACCTATTGAAAAACATGATGCCCATCTGATCGGAGCCAACGATTACGAGGCCACTCGTGGTTCCGACGTTATTATCATCACCTCGGGCATCCCCCGGAAGCCCGGGATGAGCCGGGATGATCTCCTGACCACCAATGCCAAGATCATGAAATCCGTGGTCAGCCAGGCCTCCCGTTTTTCCCCGGAGGCTGTTTTGATCGTGGTCAGCAATCCTCTGGACGCTATGTGTCATGTTGCTTATGAGGCCAGCGGATTCCCCAAGAACCGGGTCCTGGGTATGGCCGGTGTCCTGGATTCGGCCCGGTTTCGGACCTTTATCGCTCAGGAATTGAATGTTTCGGTGGAAAACACCCATGCCTTTGTCTTGGGCGGACACGGAGACACCATGGTCCCCCTGCCCCGTTTTTCCTCCGTGGCCGGGATCCCGATCACAGAACTGATGGATAAGGAAACCATTGAACGGCTGGTTAAAAGAACCCGGGAAGGCGGGGCCGAGATCGTTGGGCTGCTTAAAACCGGCAGTGCCTTTTATGCCCCGGCTTCGGCGGCCTGCGAAATGGCCGAAGCCATTCTCAAGGACAAGAAAAAAATTCTGCCCTGCGCCGCCTTTCTAAGCGGAGAATACGGCATACATGACCTTTTTATTGGGGTCCCGGTGAAATTGGGCCGTGAAGGGATTGAAAAGGTTATCCAAATTAAATTAACTGCGGAAGAAGATGAGGCCCTCAAAAAATCAGCCCAGGCCGTCCAACAATTGGTGGAAGATATGAAAAAAATGAATATTTGAACATCGAGTTGAACGGATCAGGTTATGGTATGGTCGCCTAAACGGGATATTCGGTTCTTCTCTCTTAACCCAGACCGGGGTAAGGGAGAAGGACCTAATTTTCCATAAATTATTCGACCATCCCCTTTTTCCCTTGAATTCCTTTTTGAGATGAATTCCCCCTTTTTTCCCCAAAATCTTCAAGATATCCCGATTAAAGTTCCTGTGACAAAATGCCGATAGACTTCATAACAGGATAAGGAGGTCTTCCCGTGAAAATTGTTACAGCCAAAGAATTGGGACAGTATTTGAAGCTTTCTGAATCTACCATCTATAAGTTGGCGGGAAACGGTGAAATTCCGGCCTTTCGATTGGGAGATTCCTGGCGTTTCGACATGGAAGAAATTATTCAGACCATTAGAAACGCCAAAAACCGGCCGGATTTGGATTTGAAGCAGGGGATCGCGGCCAAGGCTTAGCGGCGACAATCCAATACACCAGAGACCAAATCTATTAAAATTTTCCGTTTAAAAAATGAAACGGAAGTTGAGGAGGTTTATCCGATGACGAGGATAAAACTGAGCGTGAAAATGATCGGGAGTTTTGCCTTGGTGGCCGTAATCACCCTCCTGGTGGCATTTAACGGGATTTCAAAGATAAAAGCCATAGGGAGTTCGAGCAAAGAGATTCAAGAACTCCATATCCGACCTCAGGTCATTGTTTCCCGAATGGCCAATGAACTCCAGGTTTCAAGTGGATTAATCAAAGAGATCCTTTTGGACAAATTCCTCTACCAAAAAGATATTTCCTCACAGATTTCACAAATAAAAGCATTGGATCAACAGTTCTTGGCAAATAGCGAAAAGGCCCTCAAATCCTCCAAGATAGATGGGGCAAGAAAACCGCTGGAAGCCATTCAAGGAAATTTTTCCGGCTACCTGCCGGTCAGGGATAAATGGTTTCAATGGATTGAAGAGGGAAATGGGGAAGAATCACAAAAAATATTGAATAGCGAGATCAAGCCGAAGTTGAACCAGATTTCAAGCCAGTTGGAAGACCTCTCTTTAATTAAGCTGCGGGCCATCGAAAACGGTTTGGATCAGAACGCCAAGACCGCCAACCGGGCTGTTTGGCTAAGCTGGATTATTGCCGGTATCGGTTTCTTTTTTTCAATAGGTTGGGGGATTATTCTTGCCTTCTCCATCGCCCGCCCAATTCAAAAAGTTGTTCAAGGTATCAGGGAAGGTTCCAGTCAGGTGACAGAAGTATCATCCCTGGTGGCTTCAGCCAGTGAGTCTCTGGCGGAGGGTTCTTCTCAACAAGCGGCGGGTTTGCAGGAAACCTCCGCCTCGTTGGAAGAAATGTCGGCCATGACTAAGCAGAACGCCGATAATGCCCAACAGGCCAGAATCATGATGGGAGAGGCAAGCCAAATCGTAGGAAATGTAAGCGCCCATATGGGGCAGATGGCCGATTCGATAGGAGAAATAACCAAATCCAGCGAGGAAACCAGTAAGATTATCAAGACCATCGACGAAATCGCCTTTCAGACCAACCTGCTGGCCTTGAATGCCGCCGTGGAAGCGGCACGGGCCGGTGAAGCCGGATCAGGTTTTGCCGTCGTAGCCGACGAGGT
>JBFMBU010000093.1:0-3313 GCA_040755035.1 Thermodesulfobacteriota bacterium | reverse complement strand
GGTGAAGAAATATTTAAGAACCAAAAAATACCGGCCCGGATCGGTCAAATGGGTAAGAACCCTGTCTGTTCTCAACAGGGACAGTAAATCGTTGGGCGGGGCCAAATAGAATTTGAATGCAAAAACCAGGGCCAGCACCGGCAGAAGTCCGGCCAGGGTAAAGATCATGGATTTCCAGGACTCTTTTCCCTTGGTTCGGGAAAATAGGGTAAGGCTTCTAATTAAAAGGAAGACGACAACAAATAACAAACCCTCATTTTTCGTCCAGGCCGAGAAGCCGGCCAGCAGGCCGCTCAGGATTAAAAGGCGGCTTCGGCATGATTGCAGGTTCTCAGAACAATGAAGAACCACCAAAACCGCCAGAAAGAAAAAGGCCAGGGGGAGGTCTGCAAATTGGGACACCCCATGGGTTAAAAAGGAAGGGGTGATTAGAAGGATTATACCCCCCCAATATCCTTGGGTTTTATTACGAAGCAAGGAAAGGGAGGAAACCAGCAGAACGGTTACCGAAACCGAAAAGAGCATGGCCGTCACCGCAGGAACCCATAAGCTTTCCCGGCCGAGATAAAACCAGATACGGGCTATGGACAATGGCAGCAAAAGGGGATAATCGGGATGAGACCAATTTAAAAGAGGAGAAAAAGAGGCTTTCCAGTCGGGTCCGGACCGGAATAGAAAGCGGGCACGATTGTTCCAGATAGCCCAGGCATCCCAGTCCCCATGAGGAGAGAGCAGGGAAACTAAAACCATAATGGCCGACCCCGAGAGCAGAAACAGGAAAAAACCCACCCGGAACTTTTTCTCCATCGTTCGATTAGAGACCGGAGGAGACCAAGAGGGAGGATCAGCGGGGAGACGGTGTTTTTGGAAGAGGAGTGCTAAAAGACTCAGGAACCCGAGCATGGATTCCAGAAGGAAGAAACCGGCAGTAACTTCCCCCACCCCCAGCAGCCAGAGAAAGAGAACGGAGGAAGTCATCCCGAACCCCACTCCCAGGGCCAGGGCTGAGCGCAGTAAGAGAACCGAAGCGGAAGTACAAACCGGAAATAAAAAACCGGTTAGGGCTGATCCGATCAGCCAGGGGATGAGATAGGCAGCAAGGAGGGAAATCATTGGATTCTTCTCTGAAGGAGGAAAAGGCCGTTTTGAAAATCCCGGAGGATGGTAAATCGGTTTAATAGAGGCGATTGGCGGAAAACAGCAGGGTCGTGAAACAGACCAATTACCAATACCGGTTCCGTATTTACGCTGACAAGCAAAGGAGAAAGGGCATACTGGATATGAAATAAAATCGCCGGATCCTTCTGGTCGGATATAAACCCGACGGTACCCCTTGGGGGCAGGTAGGGTTTGATTTCCTGGAGTCGATGTTCAAAAACAGTTAAAGGATGGGTTGGCCAGGGGAAGGATTGGGTCGGGAAGCTCAGAACCAGCTTTTGAAAAAGATTATAGTGGAATAAGAACCCCAATACCATTAGCACCACCCAGAAAGAAAGCGTAATTTTTTTAATTATTCCCCTTGGTTTTTTCGTTCCTTCTGAGGTCATTGGGGAGGATAACGATGGCTCGTTAGGAAGGGATTCGGACGCAGAAGAAGCGCCGGCGTGAATAAAGGCCAGAAGGATAAGGATGGCCGACCCAAGAAGCATCCCTCCCCAGCCAACCGTTTTCAACCCTTCAACAACCCTGAGCCAGGTGTTGATCTGGGACAGATCCATTGGGGTTAGGGCCTCCCCTCCCAGTAAGGGATGGTCCCCCTTGCCATGGTCGGCGTATAAGGTCAACCACCCCTGACCCGGTCCGTTGAATAAAAATAAAACCAGAAGGTGGTATCCGGCTCTCAAGTCAACCTCGGCTATCCCTGTATTCCGGGCGTTGACGCCCCGGAGACGAATCCTCTCTTTCCCGTCCAAGAACAAATTTCCAAAATCATCACACTCCAGATGAAGCCGGTATCTCCCTGTTACCGGTACCATCCATAGACCGTAGGCCCGCAGGGCGCTGTCGGGTTTGGTTAAAATCAACCGGTCGGATCGGGAAAAAAAGGCGGCGGAGGGTTTCCCGTTCAATTTCGGCAAGGCAAAGGATTCCACCCGGACTCCTCGACTATCCGGAACGGCCCGGGGGAGTACCACCAGGTGAAAGAACAAAGGCCAAATCGCAAGATATAGGACGAGGGAAAAAAGGGCTACACCAGCCCAGGTCAGCCAATGGGAGAGGAAACCGAGAGAAAAGCTTTTCTTGTGGATAGCTTTCAAGGTTTATTTTTTTTAAGTTACGTAGCGTTCCGTTTTAAATTGGACTTTTTACACACCCTCAATTTTTCGCTGATAGCCGCAGTCCTTATTGGCGCAGGCCAGGACCGTTCCTTCTTTTTTCGTTGTCTTCTCCACCAGTATGGGGGCCTGGCACTGAGGACAGCTTTCCTTGACCGGCTTGCCCCAGATCATGACCCGGCACTGGGGATAGCGGCTGCACCCGTAAAACTTCAGCCCCTTTTTTCTAGCTACGCGAGAGACCAGCATACCGTCACAACCGGGGGCCGGGCAGGGGAATTCCGTACTGACCGGCAGGGCCCCCTTACATTTCGGGTATTTTTCACAGGCCAGGAAGGTCCCTCCATAGCGATTCTTCTTCAGCACCATGGGGCCGCCGCATTTGGGACAGACCTGATCCACAGGGGTCTGAGGCCGTTCTTCTTCGGTTTGATTCCCTTCGCCGGAAAGGGGCTGGGTTTGCTTACATTCCGGATATCCGGAACAGGCCAGAAAGGAGCCGAACCGTCCATTGCGGACCACCATGGGTTTGCCGCATTGGGGACATTCCTTGCCGGACGGCTCCGGAACCGGGGCCTCGGCGGTCAGGGGCCGGATGATCCCTTTTTCATCACGGATGAAATTCTGGGTCTGCTTGCAGGCCGGGTAAGCGGAACAGGCTAAAAAGGGTCCATTTTTGCCGATCCGGATGGCCAGTGGTTTGCCGCAAGCCGGACAGGGTATGTCGGTTTTCACCCCTTTGCCCCTGACCTGTTTCATTTCCGCCCTGGCCTTATCCAGAGTCTGAAGAAAGGGCCGGTAAAATTCCTCCAGGACCTTGGTCCACTCCATTTTGCCTTCTTCGATCTGGTCCAGGTTGTTTTCCATCAGGGCCGTGAACTGGACATCGAGGATCTCCGGAAAATTTTTTACCAGCAGATCATTGACCAGGAAACCGAGCTCGGTGGGAAAGAAAAAATATTTTTCCTTGCGGACATAATCTTTCTCTTGAATAGTGGAAATGATGGCGGCATAGGTGCTGGGCCGGCCGATGCCTT
>JBFMBU010000092.1:0-17416 GCA_040755035.1 Thermodesulfobacteriota bacterium | reverse complement strand
AAATAAGAATCGTATCCTGACCCAACCATCCGTGGTAGACAACAATATTATGGGCTTGATTCCCCGCCCTTATATTGATCAATGGTATTTATATTATTGGATACAACAATTCGATCTTCGGAATGTAACCAATATAGGACCTGTTCCCTCAATGAGGAAAACAGAAGTTGAACGAGTTCTTATTCCCTTTCCCTCTCTTTCCGAGCAACGACGAATTGTTGAAATTCTTGACCAAGCCGATGCCCTTCGAAAGAAACGTACCGAGGCCGACGTCAAGGCCGCCCGTATTCTCCCCACCCTGTTCTATAGAATGTTCGGCGACCCTGTCACAAATCCAAAGGGCTGGCCGGTCAAACGACTTGGTGACTCTCAAGTGGCAAGCATCAATCCCAGATTTTACGGTGAAAAGGTTTCTGCTGACATAGAGTTTTCTTTCGTATCAATGGCTGACGTTGATGAAACATGGGGACGCATAGTCGGAAAGCAATCGCGCATTTATTCTGATGTTATGCGTGGATTTACATCTTTTCAAAATGATGATGTCATATTCGCAAAGATCACGCCCTGCATGCAGAATGGTAAGGCGGCAATTGCCCGAAATCTGATCAATGGTCATGGTTTCGGTTCCACAGAATTTCATGTATTACGTGCGGGTCATCTCTCTACGCCAGAATGGCTTTATGCTCTTGTCCGACTGGACCGGTTCAGAAAACAAGCAGGGTCGAGCTTCACAGGAACTGCTGGCCAGCAACGAGTACCAGCAAATTTTCTTGAACGCTACAAACTAGGTTGCCCGCCGATTAATTTGCAAAGGAAATTTGCAAATGCAGTTGCTCGACTTGAGAAATGGGTAGATCAAGCAGACCGAAATAAGCGTAGAATAGATTACCTTTTCAACATTCTCCTTTACCGCGCTTTCACCGGTGACCTGACAGACAAGTGGCGTGAGGCGCACATGAAGAAGCTGCTTTCCGAAATGGTGGCGCAGGCCAAGGTATTGAATTTGAAGGAAATCGAAAAATGAAACTACGTCGCATTGAGATCGAGAACTTTCGCCCGTTTGCGGCTCCTCTGGAAATTGAGATCGACGACTTTACCGCGTTTATTGGCCGCAATGATGTTGGAAAATCCTCCATATTGGCGGCCTTGACCATTTTCCTTGAAGGGGACGGGGTAAAGCTTGATCAGAATGATGGATCAGTACATGGAAATCCGTCAAAAGTCCGCATCACCTGCGAATTCGATGACCTTCCTGATAAAATTATTCTTGACGACTCTTATGAAACCAATCTTGCGGAAGAGCATATCCTTCGACCGAATGGAAGGTTACGAATCACGAAAATGTATGACTGCACCAAATCCAAAATAAGTTCTACGATTCTGATCAACGCAGAAAACCATCCCGTTGACAAAGATGGCAATTCCTTGCTCCCTCTTACAATCACAGATTTGAAAAAGGTAGCTGAAAATTGTAGTGTTGTTTTGGAGACGGGAGAGAAAACGATCAAAGCCCTGATCCGCCGCGCTATTGTAGAGCGTTCAGATACCTACCAATTCCATCCCGTCGATATTCCTATTGATAAGAATGAGACGAAAACGCTATGGGAACAAATCCTGAAATACCTTCCGATGTGCGCGCTTTTTATTTCCGACCGTTCAAGCTCGGATCAGGACCCTGAAGCACAAAGCCCCATGGGTGTGGCTGTCGAACAAGCTTTGGCAGAAATTGAAGGTCAGCTTGTTGAATTGAGCACTCATGTTGAGAAACGTGTCGTGGAAGTGGCGCAAAGAACGCTGGCCAAACTTAAGGAAATGAACTCTGAATTGGCAGAGCAGCTTAAGCCTCAGATGAAAGATAAGAATATAAAATGGAAGAGTCTTTTCAAATATACACTTTCCAGTGATTTGGATGTTCCCATGGACAAGCGGGGCTCTGGCGTTCGCCGGTTAGTGTTATTAAATTTCTTCAGAGCCGAGGCGGAACGAAAAGCCTTTTCTGAAGGGCAACGCCCCATCATTTATGCCATTGAAGAACCAGAAACATCTCAACATCCCGATCATCAGCGCATTTTGATGCGTGCATTACTGGAAATCTCGGAGACTACGGGACAGGTACTTGTCTCCACACATGCTCCTGGCTTGGCGGGGGAAGTCCCTGTTAATAGTCTTCGGCTTATTGACATGGATGAATCCAAATGCCGTTCTGTTAGAAGTGCTAACTCGGAAGATCCGTCAGCCTTTTACTCGGACCTGGCAGAAAAACTCGGTATGTTACCAGACAATCTAATTCGTGTTCTGATATGCGTCGAAGGCGCAAACGATATTCGTTTCCTTCGACACATCAGCCGTACTCTCAACGCATCTGATCCGAACATCCCAGATCTTAGCCGGAATCCCAATTTTGCTATCATCCCGATGCGTGGCGGAAACTTACGTGACGTGGTGAACCTGCATCTTTTCAAGAACTTTCATAAGCCGGAGTTTCATATATACGACCGGGATGACAACAATACTTATGAGGAACAGGCCCTGGAAGTGAATAATAGAGGAGATGGCTCCAAGGCCGTTCAAACCTCTAAACGAACAATGGAGAACTATATTCATTCGGCGGCAATTAGCCGAATAACAGGACAAACAATAGAAGTCATGGACGACAACGATTTGGTCGCATGTTTGTGTGGGAAACTCGGAAGGAAGAAGTCTGAGGTGAAGGCCATTCTTTGTGATGAGGTGGCTCCAGAAATGACAGCGGATGAAATTTCTGAACGCGATTCCAGAGGCGAAATACGGAGTTGGCTCAAAGAGATAGCCTCTCTTGCTGAAAAACCGGCAGAAAAAAGGATTTAAATCATGGAAGAAGGTCTGATTACTTGTCCGAATTGCGGCAAGGAGTTCGAACTCTCGGATGTTTTAACTGGGAAGATACGGGAACATCTGAGGGCAGAGCTTCAGCAGGATGTTGTTCGCCGTGAGGGGGAATTGAAGAAAAGACTCAAGGCCCTACAGGAAAAGGAAGAAGCAATCGCAAAAGCTCGCGATACTCTGGAAGAACAGGTTCAAGAAGGGATTAAGGAACGTTTGAAGGATATCGAGGAGAAAGCTAACAAGAAGGTTGAAGGCAAATACGCTGATCAAATGAACGAACTGAAGGAAAGTCTTGAAGAGAAAGAAGAGGCTATAAAGGGTTTTCGTCAACAAGAAATTGCATTAAGAAAAAAGCAGAGGGAACTGGAAGAGGCAAAACAGGAAGCTGAACTAGCAATCGCTCGAACATTGGATGAAGAACGTGCAAAGATCCAAGAAGCAGCCGCAAGAAAAGTTACCGAGGAACATCGATTAAAAGATTTGGAAAAAGATAAAATTATCAATGACCTGAAAGCCTCCCTGGAAGACATGAAACGGAAGGCGGAACAAGGTTCAATGGAGACCCAGGGCGAGGTACTTGAACAGGATTTCGAAGTGCAATTGAAGGGCTTCTTTCCCCATGATGTTATACAGGCCGTTCCGAAAGGTATTCGTGGTGCTGACATTATCCACTGTGTACGCACCCCATTCGGTCATGATTGCGGCATTATCCTGTGGGAGACTAAGAACACAAAAGCCTGGAGCGCATCCTGGATTCAGAAACTCAAGGATGACATGATCACTACACGTGCGACCCTGGCCATTCTGGTATCTGTCGTTATGCCCGAGAACATCGCACGCTTTGGTCACTTAGACGGTGTTTGGGTAAGCGATCCAGTATGTGCTTTACCGCTTGCCGCTGCCTTGCGCGACCAACTGATCGCGGTAAACCGGGAACGATCGATTTCGGTTGGAAAAAATGAGAAGATCGAGGCGCTTTATCAGTATCTATCTGGTACTGAGTTCAAACAAAAGATTGAAGGGATTGTAGAAGCCTTCACATCGATGCAAGATCAGCTAAACCAAGAGCGTCGGGTTATGGAAAAACACTGGAAATATAGGGAAAAGCAAATTCAGAGAGTCGTTAAAAATACTGTAGGACTTTACGGGGACATGCAGGGAATTATCGGCGGCCAGATACCAAAAATTAACGCGCTGGAATTAGATGATCAATCAGTTACGCAACTGCCGGAAGGTCTTTTACAAGATTTGGAGGAGGCTACAGAGAAAGACGATTTGCCCTTCTAACATATCGTTGGGATAGGCGACCGGAGAAAGACTATTTGATTTGGGAAAGGTAGTGGATATGTTAACCGCCATACAAGTTGGAAATTTTAAAGCCTTTGCAGAAACCCAGAGGATTCCCCTCCGTCCCTTAACTCTGATCTATGGGGCAAATAGCTCCGGGAAATCGAGTATTTTGCATAGTCTGGTTCTCGCCCGGAATGCGCAAGAGACGGGAGATTTCGATGCTCACCGAACAAGCGTGGGCGGTGAGTCGGTGGACCTCGGTGGATTCCGCCAATATGTCCACCGGCGTGATTTGGATAAAAGTGTAGAGTGGTCTGCGGAGCTTAATACAAAGTCATTTTCTGGGAACGTAGGTGAAATGCTGGCCCCAGTAAGTAAAATTACCCTATCGTTAGGTATAGGTTTGCCCCAAATCGAAGAGATGGCGGAAAGGGAGGGCATTGATACTCGAACCGGCCAAAAAATCCTGATGAAGGTTCCTACAGGAAATTTAATACCTGCTGGTACCCCAGAGATCACGTCGTACAGTCTTCAAGGAGATGGGCAACTCCTCATTCAAATGAGCAAAAAGAGGGATGGGAATCTTCAGCTTGACCGGTTGGATTATGATCATCCTGTTTTCCGTGAAGTTATTAAGGCTATGGTTCTGTTATCTACAACAACCGAAACGATTCATCCGGAGGATTTTGAAGGTCTGGAGGAAACAATTTCTGAGCTCGTACCTAACTTGATTGCAAGGCGCACTCGATTCTTACCGGAAGGATTGTCAGAATCAAGTGTTTTCAGCCCCAGTGGGCAACAATTATTTTTTCCGATTAGCAAGGCTAGGAGAAGTGAGGAGTTGAGTGCGGCAGTGCATTCATTTCTGCCCCGCAAGATCGATGACCTCTTGAGAGGGGTTAGCCAAATAGTTGCAGGAGAGATATCAAGTCTCAGATACTTAGGGCCATTACGCTCTTATCCCCCAAGACACTTAGCCTTTTCTCAACATCACGATCCCAACTGGTACGCTGGCGGCGGTTATGCCTGGGACGTTATTCGTCGTGATGAAAATGTTCGAAAGCTGGTCAACGAATGGCTTTCTGCAAATGATAGACTTCAGACGCCGTATGAATTAAGAATCCGTCACTTGTTGACAATTGATGATTTAGATAACGATTATACACAGATAATCGAGCAAATAGAACATAGGTTTACCGAAGAGGGACCCTACGATTGGGACCTTTTTGGAGAAATTTACTTAGTACTGGAAAAAATCAAGAAGAATGAGGCGAACCTTGGAGATATTCAAGAACTTATTCTGGTTGATCGACGTAGCGATACAATTGTCAGCCACCGGGATGTGGGGATAGGTGTGAGCCAGGTTCTGCCGGTTTTGGTTGGAGCATATGCTTCGAAAAACCAAATCATCGCCATCGAGCAGCCAGAGATTCACCTCCACCCGGCGCTCCAAGCTGATTTGGGGGATGTTTTTATCCAATCGGCAATTGGTGAAAACAAGAATAGGTTTTTGATTGAAACCCATAGCGAACATTTACTTCTTCGGATTATGCGTCGTATGCGGGAAACAAATGCGGGGAAATTACCGGAGGGTTGTTTACCGGTACGCCCCGAAGACGTGATGGTCCTGTTTGTGGAGCCGGATGGTTCCCGAAGTATTGTTCGAGAGATGCCCTTAAATGAAAATGGGGAACTGGTCAAAGCCTGGCCCGGCGGCTTTTTTGAAGAGGGCCTTCGGGAGATTTTTTAATGGCCTTGTTGTCAGAGTATGCCTTTACTCCGGATGTTATTGACGGAACTTCATATGGGAGTGTTGAAACTTGCAGGCTACATCTTCAGAATATTAAAGAGGTTTTGCTTCAGGAAGGGCTTGTTCGGAACCTTTGGAATGGGGAATGGGTTCAAACATTTGTAAATGACCACAGACCGTGGCACCCCCGCGGCAAAGAGTTGATTAAAAAGTTAGCGCTTCAAAAACGACTTGTTTTTAATTCAGCCATTGGCCGAAATCTCCCGTCTAATGATTCCGAATGGTGTGAGGAAGCCTTGGCCAGTCACAAGACTATCCCTCTCAACGGAATTATCGTAACTGATTGTATCTCCGGCTTATTCAAAGGCCAACCTATTATAGCCTCGATTCAGAAACTATCCTCAACTCCTTGGTGGTCCGGCCGAAGCCCTTCAATCAGGCCACATAGAAAAATAGAAGATTATAAAAATGCCTTAAATCTTGTACTGAAACATGCCAATTCTATTATGTTTATCGATCCCCACCTGGACCCACGTCTTCCCCGGTACCACGATTTTGCAAAACTCCTTAAAGAAGCCGGAGGGCGAACCCCTTCCCCTTTAATTGAAATACATCGTGTTTGCTACCGGAGCTCTGGACCTAATCGCCATATTTACAATCCACAAGAACTAGAGGAAATGTTCAGGGATAGCCTGTCAGAAACTTTAAATCAAGTCGGACTGAAAATAGAAATCTTCATCTGGGATGATTTTCATGACCGCCACCTGATCAGCAATCTGGTTGGTATTGGAATGCAAAACGGATTTGATACGACAACAGCCCAAAACGCCCAAACCACCTGGACAAGGTTGGGCCGTGCAGACCGGGATGATATCCAGCGGGAATTTGATCCCGCCTCAAACCGTCATTCCCTCAGAGCCAGATTCAAGATTCCCTAAGAAGAAGTAGGGGAACGTTGAAAGCCGGGATAGGGCGGAAGGGGAGCTGAATTAACAATATACCTTGGGTCAAAATTATATAAACTCTAAGGACTAAGATATGATTAGTGCAGCTGATCGATGGGAAGAGCAGGCGCGGTACGATGTAGATACTGCTCGGGCTATGATGGAATCGGGGCGTTATTTATACGTCTTGTTTTGCTGCCAGCAGGCGGTTGAAAAAATGCTTAAGGCCCTTATCGCCCAGCGAACCAATGAATTTCCTATTATATCCAGACCCGTTATCCTGAAGAAATCGCCGATCTGAGTTCTGATGTAAATGAAGAAACGGCCCGAGAAATACTCATGAAGACCGAGGAGGTGATCCAGTGGCTATCGTCGATGAGGTGATTGAAGGAAAAGCCCGAAAGGCAATGGAGGTGTTAAACCGGAATATAAAAGTGGCGGCGATTTATCTTTTTGGGTCACAGGTGACCGGTAAGAAGGATAAATGGAGCGATATCGACCTGGCCATTTTCGCCGAAGGGATAGAAAGATGGGGGATTAGGGACCGCGCCAGGGCAACGGCCCAGGTGCAGAAAGAAGCGGGAGATGATATTGAAATTCATTTCTTCCCGACCCATGCTTTAAATGATAGGGAAAGAGATTCGGCGGGCTTTGCCTCTTGGATTCTTGCTCATGGTGTGCAAATCGAACCGTAATATTTCCTAATGGAAACAGGAGTTCATCGACTAATCAACGGCGATGCGCGGGATTTGAGTTTCCTGGAGGACGAGTCGGTCCATCTGGTTATTCCCTCGCCTCCCTATTGGAACCTGAAACGCTATAACGAAAATCCGGGGGCTATCGGAAACCGACCAATGCCCAGCGTGCGGAACGACCGTCATAGTATCGGGGTGGAAATTGATCCGGAATATTGCCGGATGGCTGCTGCTTACTTGAAAGCCGAGGGATCGGATCTCTTTTCTAAAAACGAACTAATTTTTGAAAAAATCGATAGCGAGCATGCCTATATGGTCAGAGAAGATCAAACTTTGTATAAGGTCCGTCCGGCCAAAAGAAAACTATGATCGACATTGAAAAAGGAAAAGAAATCCTAATTGTCTTACCGTTTTTTATTGAAGAATGAAGAAACTTATGAATTTTGAAGTCACCAACAGCCTGGATGCCTTGCGGAAGTCTTTTAACGGGACCAGGGCCAAGGCCGAACGGTCGAAGGTCGGCCAGTTTTTGACCCCGGCTTCCATCGCCCGGTTCATGGGATCGTTGATAAGGGCAGGGAGTGGAAAACTCATAAAAGGGGAGCACAGGGGCCGGAAAAAAGAAAGGTACAGTATATGACCAGGGGTTTTAAACCTGTTTTTACGATTACCAACAGGATAACGGCAGGACTGACGCAGATCGAACGGGCCCGAGGGTTTCTCGAGGCAGCGACGTTGTCCGACGAGTGGGTGCGTGAGATGGGCCGCCGCGCCTTGATCCTGGAAGCGCATCACACCACCCACATCGAAGGAACACATTTGACCCTGGAGCAATCCGAGAGACTGCTTGCGGGAAAACCGGTTCCTGAGGCCGATCCGGATGATGTGAGAGAACTGCTGAACTACCGGAAGGCGTTCGGGTTCGTTTCTGAATACCTCGAAGATAGCGGGCCGATTACCGAAGGGTTGGTGCGGGAAATCCATAAACGGTTGGTGGAAGGGGTTCGAGGCGGTGCCTCAGCTCCGGGCGAGTACCGGAAAATCCAGAACTATGTGATCAACTCCGTCACCGGCGAGACAGTCTACACGCCACCCCCGGCGTACGAGGTACCAATTATGATGGCGGAACTTGTGGGCTGGCTGAACCGGGAAAAGGCGGTCCATCCGGTGCTGATGAGCGGCATCTCCCAGTTCCAGTTTGTACATGTCCACCCGTTCCTGGACGGCAACGGTCGGACATCCCGGCTGCTCTCCACCCTTTGTCTCTACCGGGCCGGATACGACTTTAAGCGCCTTTTCACGATCAGCGAATATTACGACCGTGACCGGCCTGCTTTCTATCGGGCCATCCAGAGTGTCCGCGAGCGTGACATGAATATGACCGGTTGGCTGGAGTACTTCGTCGAGGGGTTGACTACCCAGCTCGCTGAAGTTAGAGAGCGCGGGGAGCAGGTCATCCATCGAGACGTGCTTATCAAAAAACACAACCTTTCGGAGCGCCAAGCCAAAGCTCTCGGATATACTCTGGAACACGGCAGTTTCAATGTTCAGAATTTTAAGGGTTTATGCCCGGAGGTCAACCGCCGGTCTTTACAAAGAGATTTGAAGGTCATGATCGAAAAAGGAGTTTTAATCGAAGAAGCCACCAGTCCAACAGACCCGACCAAAAGGTATGTGTTACAGGGGGTTAAGAAGACCTCTAAAAAAGCGGGGAACAGGCTATGACATAGAGCTATGACACGCTGTGACACCGAGCTGTGACATCTTTAATGTTTCTTCATGAGACGATCCCATCGCTGCCATCGCCTGGTTCTTGAGATGGTTATTTGAGAAGGGGTGGCGGAGGTCAGCATTAGGAAGCGAGAGGAAAGAGTAATGGATATCCTGGACGAATTGAAAAAGCTGATCGGAAGACTGGACGAAGAAAAGATCGAGTATGCTCTTTGCGGTGGATTGGCTTTGGCCGTATATGCCCTTACTCAAATCATTTCGCAAGAGCGGCCAGGACCAAGATGATATCGCTTATTTAAGGAGCATCATCGATGAAAATTGACATGACTGCGGCCGCGGTTACGATTCGACTGAAACAGGTGGCACAACTCAGGCGGGCATGCCTGGCTCTTTCCAGATCGAGTACTGGTCTTGATATTCAAAGGAAAACAGCGGCCAATAAATCGGTGAAACAAACCCCGCTTACTGCCGGTCGCAAACTTTAAGTCTCTTTTACCTGAAATAGCAGATCTAAACTTATGACAAATTTTTGACCGGCTATGACATACTGTGATAAATCACTATGACAGGCCGAATTTATCAATCAACCGACAACAGGAGGAAATTATCATGAAACGGATCGAAGTGTTTAAAGAAAACCAGTTTAAGGACAATGCCCTGTCCACCTTTCTGGTGCATGAATCGCCCTATATGAAGGTGATGAACTTCAACCTCAAGGCCGGGCAGTCGCTGCCGGTCCATTTCCATGATATCGAGGGGGAGGTGAGCATCGTGGTCCTGAACGGCAGCGGTCTGTTTCTGGCCAAGGAAGGGAAGACCCTTCCGGCCGAGACCGGGGACGTCCTGGTCTGCGATATCAGCGACCCCCACGGAGTCCAGGCCGAAACGGACATGCGCGTCCTGGCCCTGATCGCCCCTCCGATTTGATCAGGTGCTTTTGAGGCCCCCTTTGCTCATACGGCGGACGAACACCATTTTATACTGTCGGCAATGGCAGGAAACGGTTCACTTTTACCGGGACCTTCTCGGCCTGCCTGCCCATTTCCTTAAGGACTGGTTTGTCGAGTTCCGGGTGACGGACGATAGTTTCGTCAGTGTGGTCGATGCGGCCCGGGCCACTTTTGCCGATTCCGGTGGGCCGGCCCTGACCATCTCCTGGCAAGTGGATGACCTTTCTTTGGCTCATCGGCTTTTGACGGAAAAAGGGATTGAAGCGGGCCCTATTCAAAAGAAATGGGGGGCCCGCCTCTTCTACCTTTTTGATCCCGAGGGGCATCGTCTGGAGATCTGGTCGGATAAGGCCAGATAAACCGCTTATGTTGGCATAACAGGGCATCCTTTTCCATGATCTCCCGCGGCCGGTTATTGGATTTATATGTTCATCAGGACCTTCTGGTCCACTGGTTCCGGCTGGAATCAGGCGAGCTCCTGCGGCTGACCGATTCCTTCGCTTACCGTTTTTATGCCGGAGGGCCCAAACCGGCCCTCCAGGCCTTGGAAAAGAAACTGGACCGTTATCTGCGGCAGAAAACATGGACCCGGCGCCGGGAGTTCTGGAGCGGGAGAACCATCCCGGTACGGGAGTACACACTTTACTTCCTGGACAAACTCCCGGAAGTGCAGCGCCTCCTGGCCGCGGCAACGGAGGGACTGACCTTTTACAACTGCGATCTGGGTATCCCTCAGTACTATGCCTGGGAGAAAAAACTTTTTCCCCTTTGTGTCTGTGAAATCGAATGGGAGGGGAGGGCGGTAAGAAAAATTACCGTTTTGGATTCCCCCTGGGACCCGGACGCCCCCCTGCCGGACCTGAAGGTGTTGACCATGGAGCTGGCCGGGCATCCCCAGATCCCCCTGGACCGCGGAAATTCTTTGCGTATCGAGTGCGAGGGGACCTGCTTTGATCTGACGGCTTCCAATAGCGGAGAGCTTTTAGACCAGCTTCAGGACTTAGTGAAGGCCCATGATCCCGACCTTATCCTGACCCGGCACGGAGACGCCCGGATTTTCCCTTTTCTCTGGCAGTGGGCACAAAAACAACGGCGGTCTTTTCCCTTTGACCGCGATCCTTCAGCGCCCGGCCGGACACGGGTAGGGCAGGGCCGCTCCTATTTTTCTTACGGCCAGGTCCTCTATCAGAGCACGGCCTTTTCCCTCTACGGAAGGCTGCATATCGATCAGCACAACTCTTTCTTCTTTCGGGAATCCGGTCTGGCCGGAATTATGTTCCTGGCCCGCCTGACTAAAATCCCTTTGCAAACCCTGGCCCGGACCAGCCCGGGGACGGCCATCACGGCCATGCAACTCGACCGGGCCCTGGAAAAGGGAATCCTTATCCCCTGGAAAAAAGGGCGGCCGGAAACCTTTAAATCCGCCTGGGACCTGCTGGTGGCCGACAAGGGCGGCCTGGTTTTGCAGCCTCCCATAGGGCTTTGGGAAGAGGTGGCCGAGATCGATTTTGTATCCATGTATCCCAATATCATGGTCCAACATAACATCTCTCCGGAGACGATGCTTTGCCGCTGCTGTCCGGAACCGGTCGTGCCGGAAGCGGGATACAATATCTGCCGCAGACGGAAGGGGTTGGTCCCCGAAACGTTAGAACCGATCCTTGCACTTCGCACTGAGCTCAAGGCTCGGAAAAAGGCCGGGCATCCGGAAAAGAAACGCTATGACGGCATGCAGAAGGCCTTAAAGTGGATGCTGGTGACCTGCTTCGGTTATATGGGCTATAAAAACGCCCGCTTCGGCTGTATCGAAGCCCATGAGGCCATCACCGCCTTCGGCCGGGACAAGCTCCTTCAAGCCAAGGAAGCCGCTGAAGAGGAAGGCTTTCGGGTGCTGCACGGACTGACCGATTCGCTCTGGATCAGCGGACCCAAGGCGACGGCAGAGGGGACCCAAGGACTTCTGGAAAAAATCCATCGCCGAACCGGGGTGCCTATCAGCCTGGAAGGGATTTACCATTGGATCGTCTTTCTGCCCTCCAAGGTCAGTTCTGATCGTCCGGTGGCCAACCGCTATTTCGGCCTATTTGATGACGGGACGGTCAAGATTCGCGGTATTGACTGCTGCCGCCATGATACCCCTTTATTCATCAAGGAGGCCCAGAAAGAGCTTCTTTTAATCCTGGCCCAAGCCCAAGATCGTTCGGGGGTGGAAAAGCAGATCCCTCTGCTCCTTGATCGTCTCAAGGAATATATCCGGGAACTCAGGGAAGGGCGGGTGGATTCGCACCATCTGGTCATTCAAAGGAGGGTGGGCAAGCCCTTAGAAGACTATAGAGTTAACACCCCTACTGTTGCTGTACTCCAGGAACTGGCGGACGAAGGAATCACTCTTTATCCGGGTCAGAGGGTCGGCTACCTCCTCAAAGATCCTTCATCCTCCTATGCGTCAACCGATTCCCAACTGTTTCCTGCCCCTTTTTTAATGGGTCATGAGGGATATCACATTGAAAAATATACAGAATTGACCATAAAATCAACTTTTGAATTGATATCCGTTTTTGATTATAATATCAGAACAATAAAGCAAAAAATTAAACTTGAAAATGAACAATTATCTTTTATTTACTAAATTTAAACAATAATTTGAAGATAAAACAGTTACCAGGAAGTCATTCCGGTGAAAACAGGAATCCAGGTTTCATAAAAAAACCGCCTTTATGCAAAACACCTTATCCATCCAGGTTGCTATTTTTGTTTCTTTTAAAGGCGGGGACACAATAGCGCAATGAACCCGTTTAAAAAATTTTTTTCTTATTGGTTTACATAATATATCTTATCAGACATTAGTAACTAAGATAACATATGAGATTTTCCAGGCAATGGCAGGAAAAATAAGTCTTATTTGTCCCTTTAGGCAGGTTGTCTTTTTTATGATAAAAAAACCCAAAAGGAGACAGGTAATTATGTAGCTTTATAAAGGGGGAAAAATGTCTGGCAATAATAAGAGAAGAGAGGGCGCCAAGATGCAGAAATTCTTTTGGGGAGCTGGAAGGCTCTTTCAATGGAAGAAGGGAACGCCGCACCAACGCTCACCGATCCCGGCCTAAGTGATGGACTGAATTCATACTGAGGCGTTTCTAAAGAAAAGACAGCTTGTCATGGGATAGTTTTCCGTTAATTTTGGGACTGGGAAATTTCCCTGATTTCAAGCCATTTCAAATTTATTGACACCCCACCCTCTTTTGATTAAAAATAATAAAACAAAGAAATTACGAGCAGAAAAGGAAGACCATGAACCTAAATGAATTTCCCGCAAACATCCGCCCCCTAATAATTCCTAAAAGTGAAGGCCGCATGGAATATCAATGTCTGGCTTGCCGAAAGACCCATTCCATTGATAGTCTCCTCTATACCTGCCCAGATTGCGGTGGGGTCTTGTTGATCCATGACCTGGAAGAGAATAAGAAAAAGCAGCGATCCGGTCAAACCTGGCGTCGCCTTTTTGATTATCGGAGGATGTCTACCCTTCCGGCCCTTAAAGGCATTTTCACCTTTCATGAATTTATCGCCCCGGTCATCCCTCTTGATAAAATCTTGTATCTGGGGGAAGGACATACGCCTCTGGTTTCGGCTAATCCGGACTTACAAGAACAGATCGGCATCCCCTTTGTTTTTAAAAATGAAGGACAGAATCCCAGTGCATCCTTCAAAGATCGAGGCATGGCATGTGCTTTAAGTTATCTTAATTATTTGATTTCAAAAAAGAACCTCAAGAATGTCCTGGCGATATGCGCTTCCACGGGCGATACTTCCGCATCGGGGGCCCTTTATGCTTCTTATCTGGGCGAGACCGTCCGATCGGCGGTATTGCTCCCCAAAGGGAAAGTCACCCCTCAGCAGCTATCCCAGCCCCTGGGCAGCGGGGCCAGGGTCCTGGAGATACCCGGGGTCTTCGATGACTGCATGAAGGTCGTAGAATATTTGGCTGATCACTACCCAGTGGCCCTGCTCAATTCCAAGAATGCCTGGAGAATATTGGGGCAGGAATCCTACGCCTTTGAAGTAGCCCAGGCCCTGGATTATGATTTGGAAGGAATCGTTCTTTTTGTCCCGATAGGCAACGCCGGAAATATCACAGCAATTATTGCCGGTTTTCTAAAATTATACCGCTATGGCTTGATCCATACCCTGCCTAAGATAATTGGGGTTCAGTCCCATCATGCCAATCCGGTATACCGCTATTATTTGGAACCCAGAAAAAATAAACGGAAATTCAAGCCGGTACCAGTTCGTCCCAGTGTCGCCCAGGCGGCTATGATTGGAAATCCGGTCTCCATGCCCCGGGTGATAGAGATGGTCGAAGAGTACAATCAGACCAACCAAAAACAAAAGATCTTTGTGGTCGAGGTCTCCGAACAGTCCATCATGGACCATATGTTACTGGCCAACCGCAACGGTCATATTGCCTGTACCCAAGGTGGGGAAAGTCTGGCCGGGCTGGTCAGGGCCCTTGTGGAAAAAAAGGTGTCCCGCAGAGAAAAGGCGATTCTGAACGCTACTGCCCATGCCCTTAAATTCTCGGGATTTCAGGAGATGTATTTTCAGAACACCTTTCCTGCCGATTTCGGTGTCCGGCCCAAAAAGAAGCTGCAGAATCACCCTGTTTTCGCCGGCTTGAGCGCCAAAAAATCCTTTCCTGGATCGGGAATTTTTAGAAGCGATAAAGAATATAAAGTTTTTATTGAAAAAACTGCACTAAATATAGCTAAATTATTAGATATTTAAAAATTACTCGATAATAATTATTTATAAATTATGAATTTTACAGTAGTTACTGTTGGAAAAATAAATAAAGACTTTATTTTAGATGGAATAAATAACTATTATAAAAGAATAAATCATTATAAAAAAATAGAGTTACTTTATGTCAGGGAAGAACGCATTGCCCCGAAAATAACCACGAAGCTTATACTTAGAAAGGAAGGAAACAGGATCCTGGAGAAAGTCCCCAAGGATGGGTTATGGCTGTCCCTGGACCGGAAGGGCCGGGAGATGAGTTCGGAAGAGCATTTTGAGTTTCTTAACGCCCAGGCTAAAAGGGGCCTTAAGAAGTTGTATTATATTATTGGAGGACCGCTCGGTCTATCTTCGGAGGTCTTAGGGCAGTGTGATGAACGACTTTCCCTTTCCCGCATGACTTTTCCCCATGAATTGTGCGTCCTGCTCCTCCTGGAGCAACTATACCGTTATGTTAATTTCATGGCCGGGGAGAAATATCATAAATAAAAGGTTTAAGGTTTGAAACAAAAATAACGTTCAGCGTTCGGCGGAAAAAAATTCATGGTTCGAGACGCTTCCAAACACCTTCGACCTTGAACCTTAGACCAGATACCTGTTTTTCTTAGGCCGGGACTACGCTGGACACTTCGGGAATCTGTTGCTTGAGGTATTTTTCTATTCCCATTTTGAGGGTCATTTGCGACATGGGACATCCGCCACAGGCGCCGGTCAATCGAACCTTTACCTGACCGTCATCATTGACCTCCACCAATTCCACATCTCCACCGTCGGCTTGCAGTTGCGGTCTGATTTTGTTTAATGCTTCCTGTATCCTATTCCTATCCATTTTTTTCTCCTTTTTGGTCCTGAATTCATATAATCCAATTTTCAAGTTTCTTGTTCTGAATTTATTGATATTTATTATAATACCTTCTTACTCCTTTGTCAAATTTCAAGCGGCGGCAGGTAAAGCGGCCCTCCCCCTCCCCTATTTTTCCCTTTACCCTCGGTTAGCGGGGTTGTTTTACGTCTCCATGAATTGCGGCACATAGAAGAGCATTTCTCTGATCAGATAAAAGAAAAAGAGCCCTCCCAGAAAACCTATAGCCAAAAGAAAAAGCAATAAAATAGCCCCGACAAACCAGACCCAGCGGTTTACCCCTCCCGATTCGGCCAAGCCCTGGGTTGAAAATCCGGAGCGCAGTTTGGAACGTTGATCGAGAATTTTTTTCCGGGCATGCCAGAAATATAAATAATTGCCCGTAAGGCCCCAGCCGATCATTAGTACAGGGAAGGTTATGGGGGTCAGGGCAATAATAAAAGCCAGCAGGGACCACAAATACATCTTACGGTAGAGCATCCAGATAAAACCAAGGAAAAAAGCCGGCCAGCTCCAGGTAAAGGCAAAGCCTTCCTGGCCGGTGGAACGGAAGTTCTGAAATTTTCGCCAATAGTATCCGGCATCTTTCCCGATAAAGGACTTGAACTCCCCTTCAGTAACCCACTCCCCCGAAAAAGCGGTACTGGGGGCCCCCATTTTTTTGCCGCAATAAGGGCAAAAGACATAGGCAGTATCGGTTTCCTTACCGCAACTCGGACAAAAGGGCATAGCAACGCCTCCGGTATTTTTTGATGATTATATCCGCCGCTGGTTCTAATTTCAATTCTTATTCACCGCCTCTTCCTGAATTGCCCCTGACCAACGCCCTGACCGTTAACAGAAGGATTACAAAAAGAATTGACAAAAGGGGATTGATTTCTTCCGCTAATTTATGCTTAATGGAAAAAACCTATGTGGAGGTGCCCATGATCATCAGACAATTGCCCGTAGGGGCCTGGGAGGTATTTTGTTATATCATCGGCTGTGAGAAAACCAGGGAGGCCCTGGTTATCGATCCCGGGGGGGATGTGGAAGCGATCCTGGAAACGACCCGCAAGGAAAGGCTTAACCTGAAATATATATTCAACACCCACCATCATGGAGACCATACTTACGGAAATCAAGCCCTCAAACAAATGACCGGGGCCAAGGTCGTTATGCATGCCCTGGAGGATGATTTCCTGCGCGGTCCTTCCAAGGCGGATATCCGATTGACCGATGAAAAAACCTTTCAAGTGGGTGAGATTGTTTTCCGGATCTTCCATACCCCCGGCCATTCCCCCGGAGGCCTTTGTCTCTATGCCGAAGGAAATCTCTTTACGGGTGATACCCTTTTTGTCGGTGACAGCGGCCGGACCGATCTGGCTGGAGGACACCGGCCCACGTTGGGGGCCTCCATACGCAAACTGATGACCCTGCCGGACGAGACCGTGGTTTGGCCAGGACACGATTACGGTCCGACTCCGACCTCTACTATCGGGCATGAGAAAAAAACCAATATCAACGCGAAAGAATACGGCTACTACGTTGGG
>JBFMBU010000091.1:0-18393 GCA_040755035.1 Thermodesulfobacteriota bacterium | reverse complement strand
GCAGCGCCCATCCCTTTATTATTTACCGCCGCAGCCTGGAGGAAATGCCGGCCAATGCCGAGGAAATCGAGGAATGCCAGGCCGAGGGGGTTGAAATCATGACCCTTACCAATCCGGTAAGGGTCATCAGTGAAAAGGGGAAGGTAAAGGCTGTCGAGTGCATCCGCATGGCCCTGGGACCGCCGGATCACAGCGGTCGTCGCCGCCCGGAACCGATCGCCGGAAGTGAATTTATTATCGAAGTGGACGCCGTTATCCCGGCTATAGGGCAGGAATCGGATTGGGCCTGTCTGACTGAAGAATGCGCCTGCACCTTGACTCCCTGGGGGACCCTTGAGGTGGACCCGGTGACGCTGCAATCCAAAGACCCGGATATCTTCGCCGGCGGGGATGCGGTCAGCGGGCCCAGGACCGTGGTCGAGGCGGTGGGGGCCGGAAAGGAAGCGGCCCTATCCATCGATCGCTTTTTGCAGGGAATGGATTTGTATCAGGGCCGTCCTCAGGTCTGGGAAGCGGTGATGGACGTACCCTTCGAAGGGGTCCCTTCCCAGGCCCGGAAAAAAATGGGTCACTCTCCGGCGGCCCGGCGGGTGACTAATTTTGACGAGGTGCAACTGGGGTATGCCGAAGAGGAATCACGGGAGGAGGCCCTTCGCTGTTTGAAATGCGGGGTTTGTTCCGAATGCTATCAATGTGTGGAAGCCTGTCTGGCCAAGGCGGTCGATCATGAGCAAAAGGTAGAGGAAAAGGAAATCGAAATCGGGTCGGTTATTCTGGCTCCCGGCTCCAGACCATACGATCCCTCTTCTCTGGAATCGCTATATCAATATGGTACCAATCCCAATGTCCTGACCAGCCTGGAATTTGAGAGGCTTTTAAGCGCCTCCGGACCGACCCAGGGTCATCTTGTTCGTCCTTCGGATGGAAAAGAGCCGAAAAAAATCGCCTGGTTTCAGTGCATCGGCTCCAGGGACACGGATCACTGCGGCAACGGCTACTGCTCATCCGTCTGCTGCATGTATGCCATAAAAGACGCCATGATGGCCAAAGACCATGCCAAGGGGGATCTGGATTGTGTCATCTTCAATATGGATATCCGTACCTTCGGCAAGGACTATGAAAAATACTTTCTGCGGGCCAGGGACACGGCCGGGGTCCGTTTTATCAAGGCCCGCGTCCATTCCTTTGACGAGATCGGAAAAGGCCGGGACCTCCATGTGCAGTACGCCGATGAAAACGGCGAATTCAAGGAGGAGTTTTTTGATCTGGTGGTCCTTTCCGTCGGCCTCCAGATTCCGGAATCGACCAAAGACCTGGCCCGTCGGTTGGGGGTGGAAATAGACGGCTACGGCTTCGCTAAAACCGGGACCTTTTCCCCGGTGGAAACCACCCGTCCCGGGGTGTATGCCTGCGGCGTATTCCAGTCGCCCAAGGATATCCCCTCTTCCGTCACCGAAGCCAGCGCCGCGGCCTGTATGGCCGGAAGCAAACTGGCCCTGGCCAGAGACACCTGCACCAAGACCCTCGAACTGCCTGAGGAAAGGGATGTTTCCGGAGAAGAACCGCGGGTCGGCGTTTACGTCTGTAACTGCGGGATTAACATCGCCGGGGTGGTGGATGTGGCCGAGGTGGAGGCCTATGCCAAAACCCTGCCTCAGGTGGTCTTCACCAGGCAGAACCTCTTTACCTGCAGTCAGGATTCCTTGGAGGTGATGAAGGAGAATATCCGGGAACAGCGGCTCAACCGGGTGGTGGTGGCCGCCTGTACGCCGAAGACCCATGAAGGGATCTTCATGGATACCCTGCAGGCTTGCGGGGTCAATAAGTATTTATTGGAAATGGCCAATATCCGCAATCAGGATTCCTGGGTCCATTCCGATACCCGGGAGGCCACGGACAAGGCCAAAGAACTGGTCCGGATGGCCGTTTCCCGGGCCGGGACCCTGGGACCTCTGCAGGAAAAGATCATCACCGTCAATCAGCGGGCGGTGGTCATCGGCGGTGGGCCGGCCGGCATGAACGCCGCACTGGGATTGGCCGAACAAGGCTATGAAGTGGTTATCATCGAAAAAGAAGCTCAACTGGGAGGGATGGCCAAGCGGTTGACTTTTACCATTGAGGGGGAGGATATCCGTTCCTACCTGGCCCATTTGATTGAACGGGTGAACAACCACCCCCGGATCCAGGTCCTGACTTTGGCCCTGGTGGTAGGTTTTTCCGGTTTTCAAGGGAACTTCACCACTGAGGTCCTGGTCGGTCCCGGACCTTATGAACGGAAGATCAATCATGGTGTGGCCATTATCGCCACCGGGGCCTCGGAGCACCAACCCCGGGAATACCTGTTCGGTCAAAGTGAGCGGGTCCTGACTCAGGTGGACCTGGCCCAGCGTCTCATGGACCGGGGTGCCGGAGACCTCAAGCAGGTAGCCATGATCCAATGCCTAGGCTCCAGGAATGAAACCAATCCCAACTGTTCGCGTATCTGCTGTCAAAGCGCGATCAAGAACGCCTTGAAGATAAAACAACTTAACCCCGAGGCTGAGGTTTATATTTTTTACCGTGACATCCGCATGTACGGGCTCTTGGAAGGGTATTACAAAGAAGCTAGGGAAAAAGGAGTGGTCTTTATTCGCTTTGATCCGGAAGAGCCCCCTCAGGCGGTTTTGTCTGCAAAAGGGATCATCCTTACCTTCCGGGACCGGATCCTGAACCGGGAAATGGAGCTGGAAGCGGACCTTCTGGCCTTGAGCGCCGGGATGGAGGCAACCGATACCGAGGAACTGGCTTCCATTGTCAAACTGGCCCGGACGGCAGAAGGGTATTTCATGGAAGCCCATGTTAAACTGCGCCCGGTGGATATGGCCACTGAAGGTATTTTCGTCTGCGGTACGGCCCACAGTCCAAAATTTATCCATGAAGCTATCGCCCAGGCCCAGGCGGCCGCTTCCAGGGCCACCACTTTCCTTTCCAGGAAACAACTGACCCTGTCGGCGGTGACGGCCCGGGTCAATCCCGACCTCTGCGCGGCCTGTCTCATCTGTGTCCGGGCCTGCCCTTATTCGGTGCCCAGGGTCAACGCCGAGGGCTTCAGTGAAATCGATGAGGCCCTCTGCCACGGGTGCGGGATCTGTGCTGCCGAATGCCCGGCTAAGGCCATAGAATTGAACTGGTATGAGGACGATCAACTTCTGTGCAAGATTGACACCTTGATGGAGGCCGCTTTATGAGCCAGGATTTCAAGCCGATTATCTTAGCCTTCTGCTGCAATTTCTGAGGATACACCGCCGGGGACCTGGCAGGTTCCATGCGACTCGGTTACCCTTCGAGCATCCGGATTATTCGTGTCCCCTGTACCGGTAAAGTGGATGCCCTGCATATCCTGCGTTCTTTTGAAAAGGGGGCCGACGGGGTCTATTTGGTGGGATGCCGGGAAGGGGACTGTCATTTTAACCAGGGTAATTTCCGGGCCAAGGCCAGGGTGGAACAGATGCAAAAACTCCTGGAAGCCATCGGGATCGGAGGGCAGAGGTTGCAGATGTATAACCTGTCTTCCAGTGACGGTCCCATGTTCGCCCGCTTTGCCGAAGAGATGCACCAACGGATTTTGGATGCCGGTCCCAGCCCGATACGGACCGGATTAAAAAAAATCAGGGAGACCCGAAAGGACCAAGACCGTTCAATCCAAGCCGCTTTGTAAGCGCAGAGCGCCACCGGTTTGGCGGAAAGGGAGGTAAAGGCAATGATCGTAGCCGATAAAAAACCGATAGAAGAAATTATTGATTATGTCAAGGACCACCAGAACATCCTGGTCCTGGGCTGCAACGAATGCGTGACCGTTTGCGAAGTAGGCGGTAAAAAAGAGGTAGGGCTGCTGGCTTCCGCCTTGCGTATGCATTTTTTACAGCAGGGCCGCGAGGTCAATGTCGGGGAGCGGACCCTGGAACGGCAGTGCGATCATGAATACCTGGAGGAGATACGGGACATCATCGACCGCTATGAGGCGGTGGTTTCCATTGCCTGCGGGGTGGGGGTCCAGTTCACCGCCGAAAAATATCTCTCCCTTCCGGTGTATCCCGGGGTGAACACCCTGTTTATGGGGGCCAATGAAGCCCGGGGGGTATGGTCGGAACGCTGTCAGGGCTGCGGCCAATGTCTGCTGGCTTATTCCGGAGGCATCTGCCCGGTCTCCCGCTGCGCCAAACGGATCCTGAACGGACCCTGCGGCGGCTCCTCTGGCGGGAAATGCGAGATCAGCAAAGAGGTCCCCTGCGGCTGGCAGTTGATTATCGACCGACTGAAGGCCCTGGGCCGGATGGATGATTATGAAAAAATAGCCCCCATTAAAAACTGGTCCACGGATCGGGCCGGCGGGCCGCGAAAAGTAGTCAGGGAGGACTTGAAATTATGAAGCCCAAGACACCGAGCAAGTTGGAAAAAATATTGACCTCCGGGCAATTGGCCGTAACCTCCGAGTGCGGCCCTCCCCGGGGCAGTGATCCGGGGGGAATTATCCGCAAAGCGGAAATGATCAAAAACCATGTGGATGCCATTAATATCACCGACAACCAGACCTCCATGACCCGCTTGTGCAGTCTGGCAGCCTGCATCCGTTTGAAGCTGATGGGGCTGGAGCCGGTGCTGCAGATGGTGACCCGTGACCGTAACCGGATCGCCATTCAGAGCGATATCCTGGGGGCCGCTTCCTTCGATATCCATAATATCCTCTGTCTGTCCGGGGACCACCAGAGTTTCGGCGATTGTGCCATCGGTCAGAATGTCTATGATCTGGATTCCATGCAGCTCATCCAGACCGTGCGGCACATGCGTGATGAGGGGAAATTTCTGGGAGGGGACCCGATCGAAAGGCCGCCGCGGATGTTTGTCGGGGCCGCGGAAAATCCCTTTGCCGATCCTTATGAAATCAGGGTCCCCCGTCTGGCTAAGAAGATCGCCGCCGGGGTCGAATTCATCCAGACCCAATGCATCTATAATCTTGACAAGTTCGAAGACTGGCTGGGAAAGGCCCGGGATCGGGGGTTGACCGAACAGGCCTATATTCTGGCCGGCGTGACTCCCATGAAATCGATCGGGATGGCCCGCTATATGAAAAACCGGGTCCCGGGGATGGATGTGCCGGATGAGATTATCAAGCGTCTTTCCGGGACCCCAAAGGAAAAACAAGCGGAGGAAGGGATCAAAATCTGTGTGGAAACCATCCAGCGGCTGAAAGAGGCCAAAGGCCTGGCCGGATTTCATGTCATGGCCATCGAATGGGAGGAAATGGTCCCGGAGATCGTTGAAAAATCGGGGTTGTATCCCCGGCCCCAGGGGGAATGAAGCAAAACAGAAAAAGGTGTAAGGTTCAAGGTGTAAGGTATAAGGGAGGAGGTAACTATAGCAGGTCAGTTGGGGAGGGCGTTGCGGGTTACGGGTTGCGAGTTACCGGGTACGGGTGATGGTCTCGCAAACGGTCTTAAAACCGCTTCGTTTTAAAAATTGGCTTCAATAAATATAACAAGTCGGAAATGACAAAAACAAAATATCGTCTTTTTGCGAGACCATCAGGAGTTACGGGTTGCGGGTGAGGGACGACGAGATACGAGGAACGAGATACGAGGTACGTTGTCAGATTATCGGATTTAATAGGCGTTAATCGAAGGAGGTCGCAATGAATCAGCAGAAAAGGATTTTAGTCGTGGACGATGAGCCGGATTTCGCTTCCATCGTTCAGAGTAATCTGGAAAAAGAGGGTTTCACGGTCGAAGTGGCCTACAATGGGGTGGAAGGGTTGGAAAAAATTCGCTCCCATCCCCCGGATGCCGTGGTGCTGGATGTGATGATGCCGGAAAAAGACGGATATGCGGTCTGTAAGGAAATGAAAAAGGACGAGCGGACCCGGGATATTCCCGTTATTCTGCTTACGGCTGTGGCCTCCCATGTGACCTCCACCCGTTACACCCATTATGACGGCATGGCCACCGAAGCCGATGATTATATCAGCAAACCGGCCTCGGCCGAAGAGATTACCAAGAGCCTGAAAAGGTTGTTGGGGATAAAATAAAACAGAAGTTCAGCGTTCAGTGTTCAGAGTACAAGGTCTAACCGTTCTTTTAACCACTCCGAACTCCGAAGGCTTACTTTTGAACTGTTTGCCTAACTTTATCTTTCGGCAACACATACCATGAAGGTTTTTTGCATCCTCAGTGACGAAAGGGCCTCCCAGTCAAAGTCTCCGGTCATGTTTTCCCGGGTCCTGAAACGCCAGGGAATCAACGGGGTCTATGTCCCTTTTGTGGTTAAACCTCAAGACCTGGGACAGGCCGTTCAGAGCCTTCGGATCCTAAATCTGGCCGGGGCCAATATTACCGTGCCCTATAAAGAAGCGGTTATTCCCTTGCTGGACCTCCTTTCCGAAGGGGCCAATATCATCGGGGCTGTCAATACCGTTGTCAGGGACGGGGACCGTTTAAAGGGCTACAATACCAATGCCATCGGCATCATGGAGGCCCTTAATGAAGCGGAGTTTGAAGTGGATGGAAAGACCGCCCTGGTTTTCGGTACCGGAGGGGCTGCCCGGGCTGTGGTCTTCATTCTGAACTGGCTTCGAGTGGCCACGGTATATGTGGCCGGACGGAATGCGGAAAAAACAGCGGACATCAGCGAAAAACTCGGAGGGGAAGCCCTCGATCTTTCGACCTTATATGACCGCTTTCCGGCGGTGGATATTGTCATCAATGCCACGGCCGTTTCCAGCCCGGATGAATCACCGGAGATGGCTGAATTGTTGACCCGGCTGGAGCTGCCCGGATGTCAATTGGTTTTTGATCTGAATTACGGACGGCAAAAAAATTTCTGGGAGGACCTGGCCCGGAAGAATGCGATTCCTTTCCTTGACGGGCTATCGGCCCTGGCCTATCAGGCCCGCAGGGCTTTTGCGCTTTGGACCGGTATGCAGGTGCCTCCTCATGAATTCCTTCATGCCCTGCAGGAAGGATAAAAAAGAAGTAACACTTTAAATTTTTGAAAAGGAAGGTTTGTTGTTCACCGCAAAGACGCAGAGGACGCAGAGTTTTTCTTTTTGGGGACAATCCCCCCAGAAACGGGATTGTCCCCAACCAAAACTGGCCTGCGGCCAAATAGGTACCCGGAGGGTAGCGAAGCTTTTTCCTTTCTGATTTTTTCCCAGAAAGGGAAAAATATTTTCTTTGCGCCCTTTGCGACTCTGCGGTGCAATTTTCTGTTTCATTAAACTAAAATGATACAAAAAGAAAATCCTACCCCTGCTGGGTGGGAAGGAGCACGGTAAAGGTTGATCCTTCTCCAGGGGTGCTGGCCACTTCAATAATCCCCCCCAGGGAATCCACCAATCCTTTAACAATCGGCAGCCCGAGACCGGTCCCGGTGATATAGCGTGTTTTTTCGTCTTTGACGCGGTAAAAACGTTCGAAAATTTTATCAATGTATTTTTCGGCAATACCGAAACCGTTATCGATCACCCTGACCCGGATGTTGATCCCGGCCCGGTCTATTTCCACCTTTACCCTTCCCCCTTCCTGGGTGTAGGTAATGGCATTGGTGATCAGGTTGCCGAAAATGCTCTCCAGGGCCAGTGGATCGGCGGATATTTGCGGAAGGTCCGGGGTTAAAAGCTCAAGGGAAAGGGACTGTTTTTTAGCTGAGGCCCTGGTGGAAAGGAAGTCGACAATCCCTTTTAACAATTCCTCCACCCGCACCGCTTTAGCCTCCCGGGTGGTGATCCCCTCCTCGATGCGGGAGAGGTCGAGGAGATCGCCGATCAAGGAAATCAACCCCTGGGTTTTTTCTTTGGCCCGAGCCAGGAGATGCTGGTGTTGCTGCGGTTGGTTTTGGACCAGATCGCCGACGACGACGGCGATCTGTTCATGAATGGTCGATAGAGGGGACCGCAGTTCATGGGAAACCTTGGCCACGAATTCCGATTTGAGCCGGTCCAGGGTCTTTAGACTGGTGATATCGATGAAATTCAGAATGGCGCCCAGGCACTCCTTTCGTTCCCCCAGGACCGGTTGGGCGATGACCCGCAGATAGGTCCCATCCACCAAATTGAACTCATGTTCAGGGATATCACCGTAATCCACATATCTCCCTTTCGATATATCCATGACCAATCGACACAGGGTTTCGTCAGGCACATATTCCGTGAAGGGGCGGCCCGGGATCGTTTCCTGGGCAAGTTTCAACATGTTCTTACAGGAAGGATTGATCAAGACCACCTGACCGCTGATATTGGTGACGATCACCCCGTCGGGAAGGGATTCGATGATGGTTCGGAGCCGGCTTTTTTCGGTATCGAGATCGGAGAGGGTCCGGGTTTTTTCCTGTTCCAGTTTTTTGGCTTCCCGGGTCAGACGGATTTTCTCCGCGGCGCGGTTGACTACAATGCGTAACTGATCCGGTTCAAAGGGTTTGGAGATAAAATCATAAGCCCCCTGTTTCATGGCCTCAATAGCCGTTTCCACCGTGGCATATCCGGTGATGACGATGACCAGTAATAAGGGGTCCTGTAAGCGAAGGTGTTTAAGGACTTCCATGCCGTCCATTCCGGGCATTTTTAGGTCGAGCAGCACGATGGAAGGGAGGACTTCTTTGAAAATCTGCAGCGCTTCCTCTCCCCTTTGGGCGGTAACGGTTTGAAATCCTATCCGGCTCAGGATGCGCTCCGAGGCATCCCGGATGTCCCGTTCATCATCCACGATCAGAATTTGAATTCCATCGCTTTCTCTATACACTCGGCGTCCCTCCATTGGGCTTGGGGGTGATGGGCAGGTCAATAATAAAGGCCGCTCCTCCTTGCGGAAGGTTGTAGGCCTTGATTTCCCCACCCTGATTTTGGACGATGCCGTAAACCAGGCTCAATCCCAGTCCTGTGCCTTCCCCCTCCTGTTTGGTGGTGAAAAAGGGGTCAAAAATATGGGAGAGGATTTCCTCAGGGATTCCAGGACCGGTGTCGCTGATTTCAATGCGCACCTGGTCCTTTTCCGGGAAGTAAAGGGTTTTGATCCCCAAACGCCCGTTTCCTTCCATGGCCTGGGCGGCGTTGAGAATGATATTCATAAACATATGATTGAGCTGCTGGATATCGCTTTGAACCGATGGTAAGGTCGGGTCCAGGTCCTTCTCGATGACGATGTTTTGAAACAGGGTTTGATTTTCCAACAAAAAGAGGGTGCGGGAAACGGCCCGGTTGATATCGTGGGGCCTCAAGACATGCTTGGTCTGGCGGGCGAACTCCAGCAATTCTTTGACCGTATCCCGGCAGCGCTCGGCATCCTCCATGACCCGGGACAGGTCGTGCCTGGCCCCCTCTTCGAGATCGTATTCTTCCAGTACCAGTTTAGTGAAGAGGGTGATCCCGGATAAAGGATTGTTGAGCTGATGGGCCACTCCGGCCGCCAGTTTTCCCAGAGAGGCCATTTTTTCAGACTGCAAGAGCTGCATCTGGGTCTTTTCCAGTTCGGCCTTCATCCGGTTGATGCCCCGTTGGTCACGGAAGAAACCGATGGTGGCCACTTCCTTTTCTCCTTCATAGACGATGGAGGCGTTGAGAATGATGGGGATTCGTTCCCCGGTTTTATGGAGGACTTCCACTTCGTAGGAACGCAGCTTTCCTTTCCCTCCGAAGTCATCATCGCGCAGGGCCTTCATGACCTCGTATTCCTTGTGGTCGGGATAGATGTCCCGGATATTAAGCCGTTCCATGGCTTCTTCAACGCTATAGCCGAATAATTCCGAAGCCATGTCGTTAAAAATCAGGATTCGCCCCTTTTTATCGGCGGCGATGACCCCGTCAACCGAGCTTAAAATAAGGTTGCGTAAAAAGGCGTTGGACTTTTGCGACTTATCTTCAATGGTCAACCGGGACGGCAGATCGAAATCCAGGCTGACATAGGCTTCAATGGAATCGCCGGAAAAAACCGGGTAGGCAAAAAGGCAGGGTAATTCTCCGGTCTCCGAATAGTCTCCCGGAGGAAATTGCAAGGCCGGTCGCCCGGTTTCCCGACAGGAGAGAACCGGGCAGAAGGAACAGGGCTCCTGGCGATGGTAGAGGACTTGATGACAAAGCTCTCCTCTGGTTTTTTCCCCTGGAGAACCGTCCACCGAATGGTTCAAGGCTAATATTTTCAATTCAGGGGAAACCACCAGCAGGCGTCTTTGAAAAGCCTGAACGGCTTTTAGGAAAAAAGGATTCTCGGCTCCCAAGGACATGGTCATGACCCCTGTTCGATTTGGGTTTTATAGTCGGTTTGTCGTTTAACGCTTCTCTTTTTCGAGAAAAAGTATATGACAAGCGCAAAATCCGGTCAAGGGGAAAAGGGGTCTGGTCTTTTATTTTCGGCCATTTTTTTACCTTTTTCGAAAAAACAATACTTTTCCTTCGGGGGGAGGGAGATTTATTTTAGCCGGGATCTGGTTCCTATATTTGGCCTACCAGCAGGCGGCGTGTCCTTTCCAGACGGGAAGCCAACAACTGACAAAGATTTTGCATAATCACATAACCCAAATGTGGATTTTTAGGAAAGAGCTTAAAAAGGTCCTTGCGGCTGAAAAGAAGGACTTCCGTCGGTTCCAGGCAAATGGCGGTGGTCATATGGCGAAAAGGTTCGATTAGGGAAGACCATCCGAAGGGATCCCCCTTTTTCTCGATCATTTCATAGGTAATTTCCAGACCGGTGGTCAGGGAGGTTTTCAAGGCCACCCTTCCATTTTCCAGGAGATAGACATTTTCGGCCCGGTCCGTTTGTGAAAAAATGATCGTCCCGGTGGGAAACGTTTTCTCCAGGGCCAGGGTCGAGAGGATCTTTATCTCTTCGGGGATAATTTTTTTGAACAGATCACTCTTTTTCAGCAGAGTCGTGGCCATGGTTTTTCCTTTCTTGGATTAGGCAGGGGATGCGTATTTTAAAAGTAGTCCCCCGGTCCGGTTGACTTTCCACCTGGATATAACCCAGGTGGGCCTCGATTATTTTTTTGACAATCGGAAGTCCCAGACCGGTGCCGACGATTTTTCTGGTTTTTTCATTTTTTACCCGATAAAACCGGTCAAAAATGCGTGTCAAGTCATCTGGAGCAATGCCGATTCCATTGTCCGAAACCTGGATCAGCAGGTGATCGGCTTCGGATTTGAGCAGGACCTCAATAGACCCCTGTTCCGGTGTGAATTTGACGGCATTGGAAATCAAATTGGTCAACATCTCTTCCATGGCTTCAGGATCGGCATTGATCCGGGGGAGGTCCGGGTCCGCCTTCAGGGTCAGAACTTGATTTTTGGCCTGGGCCGAGCTTGTCATCAAGGCCACGGTTTTTTCCGTCAAGGCCAGGAGGTCTAAGGGAGTTTTCTGTTGAAAGGATCGGCCGGTTTCCATTTTGGAAATATCCAACAGATCACGGATCAGAGACAGCAGGCCGTCCGCTCTCTCTTGGGAGCGCTTTAATAGTTCCTGCTGTTTTGGTGTGGTATCGCCGGCCAGCCCTTCCAGGATAACCGAGATCTGTTGATGAATAGCCGATAACGGGGCCCTGAGTTCATGGGCCACCATGGCCACGAATTCGTTTTTCATCCGGTCCAGGTTTTTCAGGTAGGAAATATCCTCGATGACCGATACGGAACCCAGAATACCCGCCTCTTCATCGGTCACCGCCGCCGTATGGGTCCGCAAGAAAATAGGATTTTCATCCCCCAGGGAGGATTCCTGAAAAAGGGAAAGGGGTCCGTTTTTCTGCAGGACCTGGCCGATAGCCTCGGTCAGGATTTTCAGCGAAGGGTTTTCCGGCAAGGGTTTTCCGATCAAAGGATCATCGGGAAGTCGCAGGAGATGGGCCAGGGCCGGGTTGTGGAGCACGACTACCTGGTTGTGGTCCGTGACCAGGACTCCGCTGGCCATGGAGCGGATGATGGTCTGGATACGGCTTTGTTCCAGGGCGATGTCTTTAAGGCTTTTAGTCCGCTCTTCCAGGAGTTGCCTGGCTTCCATTTCCAGCCTTCGTTTTTCCAGGGCCCTGCGAACGGCCAGGCGCAGATGATCGGGCAGGAAAGGTTTGGTAATGAAATCATAGGCCCCGAACTTCATGGCCTCTACCGCGGCTTCAATGGTGGCCTGACCGGTGATGACGATAACGATCTGGTCCGGTGAGTGTTCCTTGATCCGCCGAAGAATTTCCATTCCCTCCAGACCGGGCATTTTCAAATCGAGCAGAAGGAGATCAAACCCTTGTTTTTGAAAAAGCTCCCAGGTTTGGATTCCGTCCTCGGCCAGGGTAATCCGGACTTTTTCCCTGTTCAGGATCCGTTGAATGCCTTCCCGAATGACCCTTTCGTCGTCAGCCACCAGGAGAGAATATAAATGTTCCATGGCAAAATTATGGTCAGGTTAATAATTTCGGAAGTTGTAAATTTTTTTATTTTGCATTGCATTTTACTTGGAATTTCCTGTCTGTCAACCTTTCTGTAGGTAAACCTTTTCGGCCTAAACAAAAAAGGGTTTTCCTTTTCAGCCGGGTGTGATAATTTAGATAATGTCGATCCGGGAAAGGCCCTTTTCCGGATGGATCGAAAAGCGATCAGCTTTTTGTTGTCAGCAAAATCCAATATTCATGCGGGCTTGCTGATTCAAAACCCGAAACCCGTCACCCGCAACCATTACCTTGACCGATGAATCCTATTAAAATACTCTTTGTTTCTCCGGAAGTGGTCCCCTTTGCCAAGACCGGCGGGTTGGCCGATGTAGCCGGGGCCCTGCCCAAGGCCTTAAAAGCCTTAGGCTGCGATATCCGATTGATGATGCCCCTCTACCGGGAGGTGCGCCAGGGAGATTTCCCCCTTGTAAAAATCATAACGGATCTCCCGCTATCCTTAGGGGATCGATCGCTGAAGGTCGATATTTATGAAGGGGAACTCGATCAGGGGATTCCCATTTATTTCATCGAACGTGAAGAATGTTTTGATCGAAGCCATCTGTATGGGGGTCCCAAGGGGGATTATTTCGATAACGATCTCCGGTTCTCCTTGTTGGCCAGAGGGGTGCTGGCCGCGGCCCGGGCCTTGGATTTCCAGCCGGATATTGTTCATGGTCATGACTGGCAGACCGGATTGATTGCGCCCCTCTTGCATTTCGAGCGGTCCAGAGATTTCTTTTTTCGAGAAACCGCCGCCTTTTTTACCATCCACAATCTGGCCTATCAAGGCCTCTTCTCTCCGGAAATTTTAAAGCTGGCCGGGTTGCCCCGGGAAAGTCTCACCCCCGAGGGGTTGGAATTCTGGGGCCAGGTCAATTTATTAAAGGCCGGAATCGTCTACAGTCAGATCCTCAATACCGTCAGCCGCAAATACAGCCAGGAAATACAAACCCCCGAATATGGATACGGTTTGGAAGGCATCCTGCGCTATCGAAAGGATGACCTTTTCGGCATCCTTAACGGCGTCGATTATGACGTCTGGAACCCGGAAACCGATTCCTTCCTACCGGCACCCTATAATTCTAATGATCTTTCCGGAAAGGTTATCTGCAAAAGGGAACTGCTGAAACGTTTCAACCTGTCCCCTGACCGTGAGTTTTTGCCTTTATTAGGAATCATCTCCCGTCTGGCCGACCAGAAGGGTTTTGATCTTTTGGCGAAGATTATCGACCGACTTTTAGGTCAGGAAGTTACCCTGATTGTTCTGGGGGCCGGGGAAGAGAAGTATCATATATTGTTTAAGGAATTAGCCGACCGTTACCCGAAGAATCTGGGAATCCGTTTGTCTTTTGACAACGCTCTGGCCCATCAGATAGAGGCCGGTTGTGATTTGTTTCTGATGCCTTCCCGGTACGAACCCTGCGGGTTGAACCAGATCTACAGTCTCAAGTATGGAACCATTCCTGTGGTTCGGGCCACCGGGGGGCTGGATGACACCATCATCCCCTATGAGGCCCGGACCGGAGAGGGGACCGGTTTTGCCTTTGTCCCTTATGATCCCGAATCTTTTTATAGGGCTATTGAAGAGGCCCTTAATGTTTTTAAAAACCGAGAACAATGGTTCCGGCTGATGAAGAAGGGCATGGCCATGGATTTTTCTTGGGAGGTCTCAGCTAAAGAGTATTTACGGTTGTATCATTCGGCCAAGGAAAGACTGAAACGATTTTAGATTTCGGATTTCGAAATGCGGAAGGTATTAGAAGCCATTATAATCCTCTGTCTGCTGAATGCGGTTATTGGCACTATAGGGACCGTTCTTTTTCCTTTTTCTGCCTGGGGAGATCAAGAGAACCCTCCCTTGAATCTGACCCCGGCCCAGGCCCAGGCCATAAATGCCTTGCGGAGGGAATTTCAACGGGAAGAGATCCAGACCCGACAAAAGATCATGCTGCGTCGTATGGAACTGAGGACCCTCACCCCTGAGGAAAGACAAGGGGAAAAAGGGGAGGCCTTAAAAAATGAAATTCGATCCCTTATGCTCCATTCCCGGGAAAGGTCTGTTTATTACCGGCAGGAGGCTTTAAAGATGTTAAGCCCGGAACAACAGCAGATGCTTCCTCCGGAGTCCGCTTTCGGGTTTCATTGCCGGAGTCGGTTTCACCGTCGTGGAGGATGGGAGACCCCCAGGATGGATCAGTACGATCCTCGATCAACCGGGCCAAGGTAAGCCGGGAAATGAATTTTTCTCGCAGGCCTTCTTTTCAAGGTACGTTCCATTATCCTCTCTATATCTTTGCCGTGTTGACGGTCTTGATTGCCATCCTGGTGGTCAACGGCTTTTTTGAGATCCAACGGACCCGGAATCAATTGTTCCATATTCTGGAAAACGAGGCCCTGCTGGTCGTCAAAGGGTTGGAGAAAAATACCGGGAATATTTTTGCCCTTTTATCCAGGGACCCTGCTTCCCCGGCCGGTTTGCCGTTGATGGAAGGTTCGGAAGAATTCCTGGGTATCGAGGACCTGGTTATCGAATATTTGATTAATCTGGCTTTGGAGCTGGATCAGCGGGACCGAAATCAGGAGACTTCTCCCGCTACAGGTAAGGGTCCAAAAAAGCAATCGGAAATCAGCCGGATCTATTTTTTAAAAACGGATGGGCGTCCAGAAGGGGGGAAGGGCCTTCCCTTTCCCTTGGATGCCACCCCGTCCTTCTTCCAAGAGGTCATCAGCGGCAAATCGCGTCTGGCCGTTTATCGCGGACAAGGTCCGAATAGATACCTCCTTCCTTTAGCCGTGGCCGTGGCCCGCCGCAATAATGCGGGTATTATTATGATAGCCCTGTCTGCGGACGAATACCTGAATTTGAGCCGACAGATTGCCCTCCAGAGCCTATTGGAGGATTTAGGCGGTAAAGGAAACATTACCTATCTGCAGGTGGAAGACGGCGGCGGTAAGGTTATGGCTGAAAGCGGTCAACCATTCATCACTCCTTCAGCGCAGGAACTGCAGAGAAAAGCGGTCGGGTCCGGGAATGCCGGACTTTTCTGGGTGGAAGGGGCCAAAGGGGAATTTCTGGAGGTCCTGCAGCCTTTTCATCCGGGGGGAAAGCCAATGGGCCGGGTTCGAGTCGGACTTTCCCTGAAAGAAATCAATCCCATCCTCGATCAAAGCCGAAGAAACATTTTTCTAATGGGTGTCATCCTTTTCGGTTCGGGGTTGATCAGCCTGTTTTTCATTTTTCGCCTGCAAAGTCGTCATCTGCAAAAAATTAAGGAGATGGAAGAAAAGATCCATTTACAGGAGGAGCTCTCAGCCATGGGCCAGTTGGCGGCCGGGGTGGCCCACGAAATCAAAAACCCCCTCAATGCCATCAGCCTGGTGGTGCAGCGGCTGGAAAAAGAATTTTCCCCCCCTGATCCGGAGGACCGTAAGGAGTATCAGCGATTTACTCATATTGTGGGTGGGGAAATCTCCCGAGTAAACCGAATTATCAATGATTTCTTGTTGATCGCCAGGCCCTTAGAGAGTAAAAAGGGTGGCCATTCGCTTCTCGATATCCTGAATTACTGTCTGGAGGTGCTGGAGACGGAATTCAAAACGCGAGGCATTCGATTGATTAAAGAGGTGGAGGAGTCTTTGCCCCTGCTCTGGTGCGACCGGTTTCAATTGACTCAGGCTTTTCTAAATATTTTTAACAATGCTCTTGAGTCCATGCCCGAGGGAGGAGAACTTAAACTTTCAATTCGGATTTCGGATTTCGGATTTCGGAAGGTGGAATCGGAAAAACAGTCTGCCGCCATCCGTAAAAGCTCGGCTGCGCCGAGCGGGCCGGCTTCCTCGGGAAGCCTCTTCAAAAGCTCGGCTGCGCCGAGCGGGCCGGCTTCCGAGATAGAGATCAGAGTGGCGGATACCGGCAAGGGTATCTCCCCGGAAAACCTGAAAAAGGTCTTCGCGCCCTACTTTACCACCAAAGAAAAAGGGCTGGGATTGGGCTTGGCGATCACCCAGAGGATGATCCAGGCCCATCAAGGGATACTGGAAATGGAAAGCCGAGAAGGGGAGGGGACCACGGTTATTGTCAGGCTGCCTGTCCTCAGGGACCCTATTGAGGCTTAGGCTTCCGGCGCCAGGGAGCCGATGCGGGAAAATAAATACAAGCTTGACTTTTTACTGAAAAAACGGCTAAAATACATTTTTAAATAATTGTTTTTTGTTTAAGCAATGGATTCGGTTTTCAATTCCCCAAAGCCTTAGCTCCAAGCCTTCAATCCATTGAATCCCTGAACCGAGGAATAGATCATGCTTAAAAAAATCCGTTGGAAATTCACCCTCATCGGCCTCTTAGTTGTTTTGGCTGTTCTTTTCACCCTCCCTTCGCTGACCAAAGATCTGCCTTCCTGGTGGAGCAAGGTCCTGCCGGGGGAAGGCATGCGTTTAGGCCTGGACCTCCAGGGGGGTATGCACCTCATCCTAAAAGTAGACCTGGCCAAAGCCACCAAAAATTACTTAGAGCTTTCCCAGCAGGATTTGAGGGAAAGTCTGAGAAAAAAGCAGATCCCTGCCAGCCGGGGTGAATCCGCGGGCTTAAACCGCTTGACCTTCTTACTACCCAATGCCGATCACCTCCCCACGGTCAAGACTATGATCCAGGAGGAGTTTCCAAATTTGAACCTGGTTTCCTCAACACCCAAACCGGAGGGGGTGAGGGTTGAACTGGCTTTGAAGGACAAGGAAATCAAGACCATTACCGAGAACGCCCTGTCCCAGAGTCTGGAAATTATCCGCAATCGAATTGATCAGTTCGGGGTCACCGAACCGATTATCGTCCGACAGGGGAGCGACGAAATCGTGGTCCAGCTTCCCGGGGTGAAAGATCCGCAGCGGGCTATGGATTTGATCGGCCGGACGGCCCAATTGGAATTTAAACTGGTGGACAGTGAGTCCAAAATGGATCTTCAAGGTCTTATCGACCAGGCCGTGGACAGCGGGCGGTTAAAAAAAGATTACAGCCACGCCGATTTGAATGAAGCCCTTAAAGATCAGATTCCGCCCGAACGGGAGATCTTTATCAGGAAAGAAGTGAATCAGGAAACCGGCCGGGTCAGCCGTATCCCGGCCCTGCTCTTCAGTAAGACCCTGATGACCGGAGACGCCATCAAGACCGCCGGGGTGGAGTTCGGAGGCAATTTCAACGAACCCCATGTCAGTATCGAGCTCAACGCTCACGGGACCAGGGTCTTCGATCAAATCACCCGGGATAACGTCAATCGCCAGTTGGCCATTATCCTGGATCAGATCGTCCAATCATCGCCGGTTATTCAGGAACGTATCTCCGGGGGTAAGGCCCAAATCACCGGGATTTTTACGATGGAGGAGGCCAGCGATCTGGCCATCGTATTACGCGCCGGGGCCCTGCCGGCACCGGTCCAGGTGGTTCAAAATGTCACCGTCGGACCTTCCCTGGGGCTGGACTCCATCCAAAAAGGTTTTTTGTCCGGTTTGATCGGGACGGCTTTGGTAGTCCTTTTCATGCTCTATTATTACCGGTTTTCGGGATTGATCGCCAACTTCGCCTTAGTCTTGAACGTGCTCTTTATGCTGGCCGCTCTGAGCCTTTTTCGGGCCACCCTGACTCTGCCCGGGATCGCCGGCATCATTCTCTCCATCGGTATGGCCGTAGATTCCAATGTCTTGATCTTTGAACGGATGCGGGAGGAGTTTTACCAGGGGAAACCGGTGAAGTCCGGTGTGGACGGGGGGTATGCCAAGGCTTTCTGGACCATTATCGATTCCCATGTCACGACCTTGATCACAGCCCTGGCCCTGTTTCTATTCGGGTCCGGGCCGATTAAAGGCTTTGCCGTTACCTTGAGTATCGGTGTCGTTTTTAACCTGTTTACGGCCCTTTTTTGCACCCAGGTCGTTTATGATTATTTGAGTTTTAAACGATGGTTGAAACCT
>JBFMBU010000090.1:0-17792 GCA_040755035.1 Thermodesulfobacteriota bacterium | reverse complement strand
GCCTCCCTTTTTCAAAGGGCGTTTCCAGAAAGGTGCGGACGATCATCTCTGCCAGCCCGGGGCCTATCACCCGGCTGCCGATGGTCAGGATATTGGCGTTGTTATGGGCCCTGGCCATGCGGGCGGTGAATAGATCGTTGCACAGGGCCGCTCGAATACCGGGCACCTTATTGGCGGCCATGGACATGCCGACCCCTGTTCCGCAGACCAGGATCCCCCTCCTGGCCCGGCCGCTTTTTACCGCTTCGGCCACTTTGAAGGCAATGTCCGGATAATCCACCGAATCCTTGCTGAAGGTTCCCGCATCCTCCCAGTGGATTTTTAGAGCAGAAAGGAGCCGTTGGATCGTTTCCTTCATTTCAAATCCGGCATGGTCAGCGCCGATAATCAGGTCGGTTTTCTTTTTTTTCTCGGGCATAGCGTACTCTCTGCAAAACCATGACAGCCGGGGCAGCGAAAGGGCTCCCCGGTTCAATGAAAACCAAAGGAGAATTAACGAATAGTTCAGATATATTTTTTAAAAATCAAGACGGCGTTCGTCCCCCCGAAACCGAAGGAATTGGTCATGGCCGCCTTGACCTCGGCCTTGCGGGCCTGATGGGGGACATAGTCCAGGTCACATTGCGGGTCGGGGTTATCCAGATTAATCGTGGGCGGGATCACCTTTTCCCGGATGGTCAGGACGGAAAAGACCGATTCCACCCCTCCGGCCCCCCCCAACAAATGGCCGGTCATGGACTTGGTGGAGCTGACCGCCAGTTTGGCGCTGTGGTCCTTAAAGACGGCTTTGATGGCCAGAGTTTCGGAAATATCGTTCAGATCGGTCGAGGTGCCGTGGGCGTTGATATATTGAATGTCTTCCTTTTGCATCCCGGCGTCATCCAGGGCCATCTGCATACAACGGATGGCTCCCTCACCCTCCGGGGAAGGGGCGGTCATATGATGAGCATCCCCGGTCAACCCATAACCGACGATTTCCCCCAGAATCTTTGCGCCCCTTTCCTGCGCGAATTCCAGGTCTTCCAGGATCATCATACCGCTGCCTTCGGCCATGACGAATCCGTCCCGGTCTTTATCAAAGGGACGGGAGGCTTTTTCCGGTTCATCGTTACGGGTGGAAATGGCCCTCATGGCATTAAATCCTCCCACGGCCAAGGGTGAAATAACCGCCTCCACCCCGCCGCAGATCATGGCTTTGGCCGCTCCCCGCTGGATGGTTTTATAGGAATCACCAATGGCGTGGTTTCCTGCGGCACAGGCCGTTTCAATCGACACATTCGGGCCTTTGGCCCCGAATTCAATGGCGATTTGCCCCGGGGCCATATTAGCGATCAGCATGGGGATAAAAAAAGGGCTGATCCGTTCCGGCCCGCGTGACAGGAGCGTGCTATGGGTGGCCTCGATGGTTGTTAGCCCACCCAGACCGCACCCGGTGATGACCCCGACCTGTGGGGCCAGTTCCGGCGTAATCTTTAAATCCGCTTGCTCCACTGCCATTCGAGCTGCTGCCAGGGCATAATGAACAAAAATATCCAAACGCTTGATCAGTTTCTGGGGGACAAAATCCTCGGACTTAAATCCTTTTATCTCGCCGGCAATTCGGGTACGGTGCTTGCCGGCGTCAAAGTGGGTGATCGGCCCGATCCCCGATTTTCCCTGACAAAGATTGTCCCAGCTTTCTTGAACCCCAATGCCCAAAGGGGTCACCAGACCCAATCCAGTCACCACTACTCTTTTTTTCAAATCAGCTCCTCCTGGAAAAAAGGGACTAAACCTCTTTTTACTGGGTATTGGCCTTAATATAGTCGATGGCATCCTGGACGGTTTTGATTTTTTCCGCGTCCTCATCGGCTATGGAAATATTAAAGGCCTCTTCCATGGCCATAATCATTTCCACCAGATCCAGAGAATCCGCCCCCAGGTCATCAACAAAAGATGCCTTGGCAATGACGTCCTCTTCGGCGACACTCAACTGTTCGCAGATAATGGCCTTTACTTTTTCTTCAATATTCATGGGTAATTATCCTCCTTTCCTAACCTGCTTTTTTATCCTTCAAACTTTCATGCCTTCAGGCCAATAAATAAACTGCCTGAAGCCATCTGTCCAGCAAAAAAATCGGTTTCGGGCATTCTGGCTTGGGTTGATATTACATATATAGCCCGCCGCTGATATGAATGACCTGACCGGTGATATAATCCGAAGCCTTGGATACTAAAAAGCCCACCAGTTCGGCCACCTCTTCCGGTTTGCCGCTGCGGCCCATGGGAATGGACCTTAAGAATTCTTCCTTCACCTGTTCCGAAAGAACGGCGGTCATCTCTGTTTCAATAAACCCCGGGGCCACCGCATTCACCTGAATTCCCCGGCCGGCTACCTCCTTGGCCACCGACTTGGTTAACCCGATGATGCCCGCCTTGGAGGCCGAGTAGTTGGCCTGTCCGGCATTACCCGTAACCCCCACTACGGAGGCGATATTGACGATCTTGCCTGACTTGTTCTTGATCATGGAACGAATTACAGCCTGGGAGCAATTGAACACCCCCTTCAAATTGACGGCCATAACCCGGTCCCAGTCCTCTTCCTTCATCCGCATCAGCAAGGCATCCCGGGTGATCCCGGCATTGTTGATCAAAACATCGATACGACCCCATTCCTTCAACAGGCCATCCATATGAGACTGGACCGCTTGAAAGTCGGCCACACTGAAATAACAGATTTTCCCCCGGGCACCCCTGGCTTCCACATCTTTGAGGGTCTGGTCGGCCATGTCCGGGTCCGGATCAAAATGGTTCAGGAGCAGGATCGTTCCCGGACCGGCCAAGTGCAGGGCAATGGCCCTGCCGATCCCCCTGGAGGCCCCGGTGATCAGGATAACACGCCTGTCTTCGCTCATAAAGAATTCCTTTTCCTGTTGATGCTGGATGCTGGATTAACTTACCGATACTGGATAAAAACAAAAAGCGATATTCGATTCCGGATAAAGCCAATCCAGTACCCAGCATCCAGTATCGGAATTTCAGTTATCTCCCCTTCAATTGTCTGATCATCTCCGGGACGATTTCGAAGAGATCCCCCACCATACCATAAGAAGCGACATCAAAGATAGGGGCATGGGGATCATTGTTGATGGCCACAATGGTATCGGACGACTGCATACCCACCAGATGCTGGACCGCGCCGGAAACACCGACGGCGATATACAGTCTGGGGGCCACGGTTTTTCCGGTCTGACCCACCTGATGGGCATAGGAAATCCAACCGGAATCGACCGCCCCGCGGGAGGCACCCACCGCGGCGCCCAATAACTCGGCCAGCTCCCGGATCAGGGAAAAGTGCTTTTCCTCCTGCAAACCCCGGCCCCCGGCTACGATCACATCGGCTTCGGCCAGTTTGACCTTCTCCCCGATTTCTTCGACGATCTCCAGCAATCTGGTTTTTTGCGGCTTTTCCAGCCAATCCGGTTCAACAGGGATCAGTTCCCCCGACCGCCCGGGAATGGGCTTTCCTTTTTTCATAACCTTGGCCCGGACCGTAGCCATCTGAGGCCGCTTGGCCGGGCAGATGATGGTGGCCATGATATTTCCCCCAAAGGCCGGCCGGGTCTGCAGGAGCAGCCGTTTTTCGTGGTCGATGGACAACTCCGTACAGTCGGCGGTCAGCCCGGTACCGATCTGGGTAGCCACCCGGGGGATGAAGGATCGGCCGATGGAAGTAGCCCCGGCCAAAACAATTTCCGGCCGATAGCTGCGGATGATCCGGGTCAGGGCCTCTCCGTAGGCCTCATCGGTGAATCCTTCCAGAAGGGGATGATCGGCCACATAGACCCGATCGGCCCCATGTTCGAAAAGACCGGAGGCGGCCCCTGTAATATCTTTTCCCAGCAAAACGGCAGAGAGGGAAACCTTGAGCACGTCGGCCAATTCTCTGCCCTTATGAAGCAGTTCATAGGCCACCTCGGAGATTTTACCCAACCGTTGTTCGGCATAGACCATGACCCCGAAATAATCCCCCGGGTCTTCCCCTTTTTCCAGAGAGGGAACGGAAATGGCCTCCATGGGGCATTCCGCCCCGCAGGCCCCGCAAAGAGTGCATTGATCATTGACCGAGGCCTTACCCTCCTTCATTTCCAGGGCGTTGAATGGACAAACGGAAATGCAAATTTCACAGCCGGTGCATTTTTCAGTATCAATTTGAGTTTGGTGGCTCATATTTTCACGAAGATAGATGCTTGAGCAATATGCCGATACTGGATAAAAACAAAAAACGATACTCGATTCTGGATAAAGTCAATCCAGTATCAAGTATCTATATCATTATTATTTTTTAAACAATCAACTTGAGTTTGGTCAATTTCTCCAACAATTTCCCCACCTGTTCTCCGGCCGTCCCCTCCATCCATTCCCTTTCTTTCAAGCGGGGGGGCGGGAAAACCCTGATCACCTGGGTGGCCGATCCTTGTAACCCCACCAGATCCGGATCGGCTTCCAGATCCTTGGCCCCATAGACCGGGATCTTCTGGGATTTGGCCCGCATTTTTCCCTTCAAGGAAGGGACCCGCGGTTCGTTGATCTCCTTGACCACGGTCAGGAGTGCGGGCAGGGTCATTTCCAGCCGGTCATAACCGTCATCCATCAGCCGCTGAACCCGGATCCGCCCCTCCCCGATTTCCTCAATTTTCCGCACCCAGGTCACATAAGGCAGGGACAACCTTTCGGCAACCCCCGGTCCCACCTGGGCCGTATCGCCGTCAACGGCCTGTTTGCCGCACAGGATCAGGTCAAATGGGCCGATTTTTTGGATCCCCTTGGCCAGGGTGTAGGAAGTGGCCCAGGTGTCAGCCCCGGCAAAGGCCCGATCGGAAAGCAGGACGGCCTCGTCGGCCCCGTAGGAAATGGCCTCCCGTAAAGAGGACTCGGTTTGTGGGGGACCCATGGAGCAGACCGTAACCTTTCCCCCGAACCGGTCCTTAAGGCGAAGCCCTTCTTCCAGGGCGTACAGGTCGTAGGGGTTGATGATGCTTTCCACCCCTTCCCTGATCAGGGTGTGGGTCTTTTCATCCAGACGTACCTGCCTGGTATCCGGGACCTGTTTGATACAGACGATGATGTGCATAGTTGGAAAGCCGTTCGTCGTTCAGTGTTCGTCGTTCGTTGAAAAAACTTCGATCAATGGTCCTTATTGCTTTTTCTTTAGTCGCTGAACGCCGAAGGCTTAACGGAAGAAAAGTTATCAACTTTTCTTCCGTCCTCCTTCTTTGTTCAATTCCTGGCCGATGATGTTTCTCTGGACCTGATTGGTCCCTTCATAGATCTGGAGGATCTTGGCGTCGCGCATCATCTTTTCCACCGGATAGTCGCGCATGTAACCGGTCCCCCCCAGGACCTGTACGGCATCCGTGGTGACTTTCATGGCCGCGTCACTGGCGAAAACCTTGGCCATGGCCGAGGCCTTGGAAACATCCTTGGCTCCGCTGTCGATAAAACGAGCCGCGGAATACACCAGGGCCCGGGCCGCTTCGGTCAGGGTGGCCATATCGGCCAGCATATGCTGGACAGCCTGGAAGGTGATGATCGGTTTTCCGAACTGGATGCGGGTCCGGGCAAAGGAAACGGCCTCATCCAGGGCCCCTTGGGCCAGCCCCACGGCCTGGGCCCCCACCCCGGGACGGGATTGATCAAAGGTCTTCATGGCCACGATAAACCCCATGCCTTCGCGGGCGATGATCCGGTCTTTAGGAATACGGCATTGGTTGAAGATCAATTCCCCGGTGGCCGAAGCCCGGATACCCATTTTACTTTCCTTTTTTCCAAAACTGAACCCCGGATCACCCTTTTCCACAATGAAGGCGCTGGCCCCCCGGGGACCTTTGCTGCGATCGGTAATGGCAATGACCGAATAGATATCGGCTTCGCCGGCATTGGTGATCCATTGCTTGGTCCCGTTCAGGATATACTCATTTCCGGAAGCCTCGGCCGTGGTCATGATCCCCCCGGCGTCGCTGCCGGCCGTGGATTCGGTCAGGGCAAAGGCAGCCAGTTTCCGGCCCGAAGCGATTTCAGGGAGATACTTCTTTTTTTGCCCTTCGCCGGCATGGAGCAGGATGGGATAGGCCCCCAGGCCGCTGGCGGCGAAACTGGTGGAGACCCCCAGACAGGCCCGGCTCAATTCCTCCACGGCCAGGCAGTTTTCAAAGGACCCGCCTCCGAACCCACCATACTCTTGAGGGATGCAGACCCCGAAGAGATCGGATTGGGCGATAACCTTTAGAAGTTCCCGGGGGAATTCCTCCTTCTCATCCAATTCGGCCCGGACCGGTTTGATCTTCTCCTCAGCGATCTTCCAGGCGATTTCTTTTATCATTTGCTGTTCTTCGGTCAAAAAATAATCCATGGCCTCCCCCTTTTCGGTATCAGGGATTTCCGGATCAGGCCTCGGCCGATTCCGGGTCGTTATCTTCTGGGAAAACTCAAGGCAGGAAAAAACCTTGGGTTATCAACCGGGGAAACCGGTCAATTGGTCATTTTTCTTTTCAGGGAATCCCAAAGCCGGTGCGGTTTACCCTTGCGATAATAAGCGTCGTATTGTTCCAAGCCTTCCAGAATATGGTCATTCATCCGGCTGCGGACCGTTTGATCGGCCACCCGGATGGCGTTCATGATGGCTTTTTCGTTGGAGGCCCCATGGCTGACCACGACCACTCCATTGACGCCCAAAAGAGGGACCCCGCCGTATTCGGCATAATCCACCCTTTTGGAAAAACGTTTAAAAGCCGGCTGCAGGAACAGATATCCGACTTTTGAGCTGAAGCCGGACTGAATTTCCTCTTTCAGCATGGCCCCGATAGTGACCGCCAGACCCTCGCTTAATTTCAGACAGATGTTTCCGACAAAACCGTCACAAACCACCACATCCACCTTATCGCTGAAAATATCCCGGCCTTCCACATTGCCGATAAAATTCAACGGTGTCCGTCGAAGCAATTCCGTCGTTTGATGAACCAGGCTGTTGCCTTTGCTTTCCTCTTCGCCGATGCTCAGGATCCCCACCCGGGGATTGGAGCGTTTCATAATGTAACGGGCCATGGATTCGGCCATAACAGCGAACTGGACCAGTTGCTGGGGGGTGCATTCCACATTGGCCCCCACGTCGATCAGCAGGGTTGAGGAATGGTGAGTGGGCAGGATGGCCCCCAGGGCCGGTCGGTCCACACCGGGCAGTTTCCCCAGGATCACCACCCCCAGGGCCATAGTCGCCCCGGAATTACCGGCGCTGACCACCCCGTCGGCCTGACCCTTTTTGACAAGATCCAGGGCTACCCGGATGGAGGCATCCTTTTTTCTGCGGATGACTTCGATGGGAGATTCACCCATCCCGGCCGCTTCCGTGCAATGATGAATGGTGATCAAATTGGGATCAAAGGTCACCCCGGCCAGCTCCCTGGAGATAAGGTCCTGGTTTCCTACCAGAATCAGAGGAATTCCCATTTCCTTTGAGGCCTTGACCGCCCCCTTGACCACCTCGGCCGGGGCCTTATCGCCTCCCATGGCATCGACGGCTATTTTAACGGCTGACAAGATGAATGGTCCTGAAAGGCATCATTAATTATTATGCTGATTTTTCTTCTTCCAGAACCGTTACCTGACGCCCCCGGTAGGTTCCGCAGGAGGGACAGGCGAAGTGAGGCATCTTGGGTTCATGGCACTGAGGACAACGGGCCACCGAGGGGGCGGAAAGAGCGTCGTGGGCCCTCCGCTTGCCGCCGCGGGCTCGGGAATGTCTTCTTTTTGGTAAAGCCATTGGGTTGTTACTCCTTTATTATTGAATAGAAACTCAGGCAATTAAGCTGCCGGTTTCGGGTTATGGGCGAAACGTTTCTCGTTCCTCGCATCTCGTATCTCGATCTTGCCGGTTTTACTCTTAACTCTTAACTCTGAACTCTTATCTTGTTCCTCGTCTGCCACCCGTAAAACAAAACGGTCCTTGGACTAACTTTTCACTCTCAAATCTTTCAAGACCGAAAAAGGACCGGCTTTTATTCCGGTAGTGCAATTACAGGGGTTGGTGTTCCTGTTTCCCCCGCAAACCGGGCAGAGCCCCAGGCAGCTTTCCCGGCAAAGGGGGCGGATAGGTATGTTCAGGATCACCTCTTCTAATATCCGGTCAGTCAGATCCAGAACCCCTTCTTTAACCAGCCCGGTTTCCAGTTCCTCCAAACGCTGGCCGTCTTCGGTCCCCCCAGTCTTGGGCGGGGTGGTAACCAGACGCCACTCCGATCCCACCGGAAGGTCAATGGTTTTTAAAAAGGTTTCCAGGCACCGACCGCATTCCAGCCGGATAATTCCCTCTATCCGGCCCCGAAGGAGGATATTTTGTCCGCTTTTGGAAAGATGGCCCTGGACCGATAGAGGCCCGAAAGGAGAAAACCCGAGGGTCCTTTCCTGGGCGATTTCCTTCAGCCTGGAGGGTTCCAGAAGTAATTCAATTTCCATCCCTCCGGCCGGAATGGCCTCTACTTTTAGCGGTTTCATTTTTTTGAGGTAAGGGTTCCTTACCATTAGCAAAATAAACTATTAACTATAGTCAAAGTATTTTTTTTGTCAAGAAAATTCCTCTCGCTGTTGCCTTTGGAAAGGATTTATGGTAGATACCCGCCATGGAAAAAATCAGAACCAGATTCCCACCCAGTCCGACCGGCTACCTCCATATCGGCGGGGCCAGAACCGCTCTTTTTAATTGGCTTTTTGCCCGCCAGCAGGGGGGGACTTTTGTCCTAAGGATCGAGGACACCGACCAGGCCCGCTCTACCGAGGAAGCCACTCAGGCCATCATCGAAGGTCTGGAGTGGTTGGGCCTGGATTGGGACGAGGGACCCTTTTTTCAATCCAGGAGGACCGATATCTATCGACAGTTCATTCAGGACCTGCTGGACCAGGGCAAGGCCTATTTCTGTGATTGTTCCCCGGAACTATTGGAAAAGAAAAGGGAATCAGCCAGGGCCCAGGGGCGCAAGCCCAAATATGACGGGACCTGCCGGGAAAAAGGTCTGGGGCCTGGTCCCCAGGCCGTGGTCAGGTTGAAAAATCCTGAAACCGGCACTACCGGATTCCAGGACTTGATCCGGGGGCCGATCAGTTTTCCCAATGAAGAACTGGACGACCTGGTCCTGGCCCGCAGTGACGGTTCTCCTACCTATCATCTGGCGGTGGTAGTGGATGATATTACCATGGACATCACCCATGTCATTCGCGGTGACGACCACATCAACAACACCCCCAGGCAGATCCAGATATATCAGGCCCTGGGACGTCGGCTTCCCTTTTTCGCCCATGTGCCCATGATCCTGGGGGCGGACAAGACCCGCCTGAGCAAACGTCATGGGGCCACTTCGGTCCTGGCCTACCGGGAGATGGGCTATCTCCCCCAGGCCCTGATTAATTATCTGGTGCGCCTGGGCTGGGCCCACGGAGATGAAGAAATTTTCAGCAAAGAGGAATTGATTCAAAAATTCTCTCTTTCCCAGGTGGGAAAATCAGCCGGGGTCTTCAACCAGGAAAAATTACTCTGGCTCAACAGCCATTATATCAAGGAATCGGCCGATAGGGACCTGGCTTCATTGCTGGTCCCCTTTCTCCGGGAAAAAGGATTCATTGATCCGGGTTTGGATTATCTGGCCCGCTGCGCCGGCACCCTGAAGATGCGTTCCAAGACCCTCAAGGAAATGGCTGAAGCCGCCGATTTTTACCTGATGGAAGAGCTGACTTTTCCCCCGGAAGCGGTGAAAAAAATTTTTGCGCTGCCGGAGAGCGGCCGAATCCTGGAAACCGTCTCAGGGGCTTTGGCCGAGATCAGCGAATGGGGGGAAAATCCTTTGGAAAAGGCCTTTAAGGCAGTCATCGAACAGACCGGGATCCCGATGAAGCAACTGGCCCCGCCCCTGCGTCTGGCCTTGACCGGTAAGACCTCCAGCCCCGGCTTGTTTGAGGTCATGGTCGCCCTGGGCCGGGAACGGACACTGAAGCGCCTGCAAAAGGCCCTGGATTTTGTAAAAGCGGGCTGACAACGACAAAAGCACTTGATTTTTTTTGGGTCTTATTCTATCGTTAAGCATCTTTAAAACATCGGCGTACCGTTCAGGTTTGATCTTCCAGACCCGAATTTTTTTTTCGACGAACGCCGAACACTGAATCCCGCCGAAGGCGGGAAACGTTTTTCTTTTTAAAAACTGGGGGATCGTCTAACGGCAAGACTGTAGACTCTGGATCTACCTATCGGGGTTCGAATCCCTGTCCCCCAGCCATTTTTCCAAACTTTATTATTAGAAAAAAAAGAGGAGGTCTTAGGTTCTAAATCCTTCGGCCTTCAGCCTTCAGCCTCCCGCCTCCTGCATTATCAGGGTCCCATCGTCTAGTGGCCTAGGACGTCGGCCTCTCACGCCGAAAACACGGGTTCGAACCCCGTTGGGACCACCAAAAATAATGCCTGATATTAGGTGGTTAATGAATGGAAAGACCTTGCCGACTTTAAATGATCCATCAAAATCTGTGACTTTAATCATCCTCCCCTTTCTCATAATGGCATCCTTGTACCCAAGACATTCCCGTGGATTTGAGTTCCAATTTTAAAGAATATATTTAATATGCCGATAAAAATAATGCTTGACAAGGCCTAAAGAAGATATAAAATTCAACAATTATCCCTTTGTGGTCTCGTGCCGCATTGGCCCCGCGCTCCCGGTGGACGCGGGTTTTTTTATCCCTAACCCTCAAAATATGGAAAAATCTTCCCCCAAAAATCGTATTTCTTTTTTTATTGACGGTTTTTAACGTCTATCATGCTCTTAAAGACCAGAAATCCTTTCACAAATATAATAAGAAATCCTTGTAAATTAAGAAGTTTTCTGGATGGCAACCCTCAACGGAAGGAGTGTCGATGGAAGATAGATGAACCCCAATTCTGGAAAGAGGCGGGGTTTTTGTTTTTTGTAGGACCACCTATTTACGAATATATAGCCTTTATTCGGCGCTCGCGGCAGTAAACTTGCTGATTCCAAAAAATATTTCTTATTAAAAACGTAACAACTAAACAATGTCCCCTTTCCATAGCGGTAAGAATCGATTTTTTGCGAATTTGTTCCCCCATTTTTTTAGGACTTGAAAAAATAACTTATAACAATGTATAATGATGATGTATAAGAGTTATGAGGTATGCCATGATAAGGACGCAGATTTATATAACAGAACACCAACGCAACAAACTGATGGCTATCGGTAAGACGGCAAAGAAGAAACAGAGTGAGCTTATCCGGGAGGCAATCGATCGTCTCATAGATCAGAAGGGACGAAGGACACGTGAGGCTGTATTACGTGAGGCGGCAGGAATCTGGAAGGGACGGAAGGATCTCCCCGACTTCGAAACAGCCCGGGCCGACTGGGACAGAGGCTGAAAATGGCGAGGGCAATCCTTCTTGACACGGATATTCTTGTTGATTTTTTCCGTGGAGAAAGTAAAGCCGTGGCTTTGGTTAACCTACACTCGGAAAGGATCATTCTGTCCTCTATCGTCGTTGCAGAATTGTTTGCGGGGGTGAAAGGGGATACTGAAAAGGACGTTTTGGAAAAGTTTATCTCCCTCTTCCGGGTTGTTCCTGTAACTGCTGAGATTGCTATGGCTGGAGGACTTTTTAAGAGAGATTACGAAAAATCTCACGGCGTCGGGCTTGCGGACGCCATCCTGGCAGCTACCGCTGAAGCAGAGGATGCAGAATTGAAAACGCTCAACGTCAGACACTATCCTATGTTGAAGGGTCTTGTGTCCCCATACAAAAAATAAAAATTCAAAGGAAAAGGAAAGGCCACAAGGGGGCGTCAATAAATTAATAAGCTGTCTTCGGATTCCACTAAGTTTTTTGCCTACTCATCTTTCATTGAAATGAACAACGTGCCTAAAATCGCATACGTTTGAATTTGAATCTTAATGGCCGGGGAAGCTGACAAGTTGTTTTAACACCAACGTCCCCATCGACACGGAGGCCAAATATCCCTTGACCTGTATATACATCCCTTCTATACTTTCAGTTGTCGAAAGCATAACCTTATCACTGCCTTTTCAGGGCGAAACGAGAGGGGACGCTATGTCAAAGAAACGGTCTATGTTTTTTGTTATGACGGGGGCTTTTCTTATCTTCGGTCTCTATGCCAATAAGGGCGAGACGGCTGGTCCGTGTACCAGCATCCCGGGCGTCTGGTCATGGTTTGCCAATGGTGATGTGACCTTCAGTCCGAACGGCGGTCTGACCCAGGGGCCAAGAACCGGACGCTGGAATTGCCAAAATGGTTACCTGACCATCGTTTGGAGCCACGGATATACAGACCGGCTCGTATTGGCTAACGACGGCCGCACGATGAGCGGAACCAATCAGAACGGTAACGCAATCTCGGGAACACGGCGAGATGCTGCGAGTTCGCAACCAGCGATGGTCTTCGAAAACTGCCGGGTAACGCCGTGCGTCCTCGGCGTCGCTGACCCGGGTTATGCGGTTCCCGGCAATCAACGGTATGCGGAAGGATGGCGTCCGTTCAACACCAACCCCTATCCCTTGACAGCCTTCCCGGACGAACTTCAGGCCTGGCGATTCGCATGCCGGATACACTATTCCAACCCAAGATACCGTGCGCCCGATATCGTGTCAGGCCGAATCAACTGCGCGGCCATCTGCGGTGGTAATCCCCGGTGCCCCTGATTGGCCGGCAATTGTCGTAATAGGGGACGGTAATAGGGGACGTAATAGGGGACGTAATAGGGGACGTTCGTGCAGAAGGTGCTTTGTTAAAATTCATTCAACCAGGGATAGCGTTTCCTTAAATCACTCACCTTCCCCCCGGATAAAAGGGCGCGGTTAACACAAGAAGTCGTTACGCCCAGGTACCGAGCGATCTCGGCCCCGGAATATCCCCATAGCCGCACCCCAATCGTTGATAATTCACCGCGGGCCTTTACTGCCGCCGGTCTTCGACTTCACGCTTTCAATTCCTGTAAAGTCAGCAGATCAATCTCACAGACCTTTTCGTCAAGCACCTTCTGGACCAACGTCCCCTTTTCCCCATGCTACGGATAAACAAGGAAGAGCGAATGATCGAACCCTCTTACTCAGTTCAAGGCACGGGATCAAGGCCGGGTTTCTTTTACCCACTGGTCATCCCCTTGACTTCCCCACTCCGGACAAGCGGGATCAAACTGCAGTCGAGGGGGGGGGGAGAGAGAAGAAAAAACTATTGATTTATTTTCGGAAATGGTAAAAAATTAATCTCAATCTCTTATAAAAGAAATGGGTTTTTTATTTTTCACCTTATTAAGGATAAAAGATGAATATTCACGATAAAATAAAAACCCCTCGCGGCCGGGCAGATGAAGTATTTAGGGATCGGGCAACCCCTTTAAAGAAAGAAGATAGGGAACGCCGACATCACCCTGAGTCAAACAATTTTTCGCAAAAAAGTAATGTACCCGGGAAATCTGTAAAGGCCGCTCTCAGGGCGGAGGAAGTCTTTCAGGGCCGGGAAACGGAACTGATCAAGATCTTTTCCTGGGTTCCCGGCATGATTTTCCAGTTCAAGAAAAAAGCCGACGGATCTTTTTGCATTCCCTTCACCACCGATGCCATCCAGGAAATTTTCGGTTGCTCTCCTCAAGAGGTTCGTGAGGATTTTTCCCCTTTAGCCAACGTCATTATACCCGAAGATTTTAAAAGGGTGATGGATTCCGTTCAATACTCGGCCGAACATCTGAGCGAATGGTCTTGTGAATTTCGGGTCCGGCTTCCAGGCCAACCGCCCCGGTGGATTTTAGGGCATTCATCGCCCGAAAAAATGGCCGACGGCAGCATAATCTGGCATGGTTTTGCCACGGATATTACGCGGCGAAAGGAGTCGGAAGAAAAAATACATGAGAGTGAAATCCATTACCGCCTGCTGGTCGATTCCAGTATGGACGGGGTTCTGCTGACCGCCCCGGACGGCGGTATTATCAATGCTAATCCGGCGGCCTGTGCCATATTGGGCTATGCGGAAGAAGAAATCCGAAAATTGGGACGAAACGGCGTTGTAGACACCTCGGACCCCAATTTTTCCAAGGGATTGGAGGAAAGGGACCGAACCGGAAAATTCAGAGGGGAATTAACCTTCATTCGTAAAGACGGCCGGAAAATTCCAGTGGAAATATCCACAGCCGTCTTTTATGACCATAAAGGGATGCCCCGGACCAGCATGATGTTTCGGGACATCACCCGGCGAAAGGAATTTATTGAGCGATTACGAAAAAGCGAGGAACGGTACCGGACCATCATCGAAACCATTGAAGAGGCCTATTATGAAGTCGACCTGGAAGGTAATCTGGTTTTTTTCAACGACACCTTCACCAAAGTATTTAAAACCCCCCGGGAAGAATTGGTGGGGGTTAATTTTCGTGCCTACACGGATGAGGAAAACGCGCAAAAACTCTTTCGGGCCTTTAACGAGGCCTATCGCACCGGAAAACCGGCCAGGGATATTCAGACCGAGATTATTATCAGATCCAGCGGAGAAAAAAGAAACGTGCTCACCTCGGTAGCCCTGGTCCGGGATCCTTCCGGAAATCCGGTGGGATTCAGGGGTATTTCCAAGGATATTACCGGGATCATGCAAACCCAGCAGGCCTTAAAAGAAAGCGAAGACCGTTACCGGGACCTGGTGGAATCCAGTCGGGACCTGATGTGCACCCACGACACCGGAGGACAGATCCTCTGGGTCAACGAAGAACCGGCCAGGGTCTTGGGATACGGGAAAGAAAAATTATTGAAGATGAATATCCGGGATCTGGTTTCCCCTGAATATAAAAAAGAATTTGATGCTTATCTGGCCGCCGTCCTGTCGAAAGGCAGGGCCAGGGGGCTCATGAGCCTTCAGACGGCGAATGGAGAAAACCGGATCTGGGAATACCAAAATTCCCTCCGCACCGAAGGGGTAAAAGAACCGATCATCCGCAGCATGTCCCGGGACGTCACCGAACGGGTACGGGCCGAAAGGGAGGTCAATAAAACCTTAGCCAAACTCAGAAAGGCCATTAATGGAATCATTCAGGCTATGGCCATTACGGTGGAGTCGAGGGATCCCTATACCGCCGGTCACCAGAAACGGGTAGCCGATCTGGCCCGGGCCATCGCCCAGGAAATGGGTCTTTCGGAGGATCACGTGGATGGATTGCGCATGGCCGGGATCGTCCATGACCTGGGGAAGATCGGTATACCGGCGGAGATTTTAAGCAAACCCATCACCTTGAGCGAGATCGAGTTCAAACTGATTCAGGCCCATCCGCAGATCAGTTATACCATTCTCAAGGATATCGATTTCCCCTGGCCGGTGGCTCAAATCGTCCTGCAGCACCATGAACGGATCGACGGTTCGGGATATCCCTCAGGGCTTCGTGGAAACGATATCCTGTTGGAGGCCAGGATATTGGCCGTGGCCGACGTCGTAGAAGCTATTGCCTCCCACCGGCCCTACCGACCCTCTCTGGGGATCGAAAAGGCCCTGGAAGAAATTTCCAGGGAAAGAGGAACGTTATATGACCACAAAGTGGTTGACAGTTGTTTGAAGCTGTTCAAAGAGAAGGGATACCGTTTTAAGGAGCATTGAAATGTCTCTGATACAAGGGGAGGAAAAGTAAGATGTGGAAAAAATTTGTTTTATTTTCGCTGGTGTCGATTCTATCACTAAGCGGGACCTCTTTTGCGGCGGAAATAAAGAGCTCTAAGGGACAGGCGGTCACTTCGGAAAAGGAATTTATCGGAGAAAGCAGAGGGGGTGACGGTGTTGGACGGGTCTTTTGGATACGGAGCGGGGAGGGCAAAAAAGAGGAGACCTTTACCTGTGACGATAAAAGCCTGCTGGTAACCGGCAAGGGCCAACGGGCCTTCTCTGAAATCAGCTCCAAGGAGTTTATAGAGCTGTTTAAAACAAACGAAAAGGTTAAAGTAAAATACGTTGAAAAAGCCGGAAAGAAACTGGTAAAGAGCATCGGTCCGGCGGCAGCCAACTAATTCTCACTCGGGAAAGACCCTTCGGGATGAGAACGACGAGTTGGGCAGTTCGAAATCAGTCTGGCGAGCTTGCCGGCCAAATCCGATGGCGAAAACGCTCAAATGGCCCGCATTATAGGTGCCTTTTTTTTGGGCACCCCCAGCGGATGGTATGAAGGCAGCTTTGGAAGAGTTTAATATAAAAAAAACCCTCTGGTACAATGAACGCAGCTCAGGGTCCCCCGGGAGTTTTTCCCGAATACGCAGTTGGAGATTTTGGCTTCTCCTCTCCCTCCTGCTCTCAACGCTTCTCGTCCTCCTTTTGCTCAGCAGGCCCTATCTGCCCAATCCTTTCCTGCTTTTTTCCCGGCCATCCTCTAATTTGGGAAGCGGGGACCAGCCGGGTGATTGGGCCACCTATGGGAAAAACCCGGGACACCGGCGTTATGTCGCCCAACCGGCAACCCTTAAGGGAAAAATACGCTGGGTGCTGGACCCATCAGAGTCGTCCGACTCTTCACCGGCGGTAAAGGATGGAATACTTTATGTGGGAGGAGATTTTAAAGTAACCGCCGCGGCGGTCTCAAACGGCAAAACCCTTTGGACCTATAGGTCAACCGGGCCGGTGCATTCCTCTCCGGCCGTAGCCGGCGACCTGCTTTTTCTGGGTTTGTTGGACGGCAGGGTCATCGCCCTCAACCGCTTTTCCGGTAAACTGCAATGGCAGTTTACCACCGGCAATTTCATCATCTGTTCTCCGGTTATTGCCGATGGTTTTCTGCATATCGGTTCCTCGGACGGAAAAATCTATACCCTGGATGCCAAAAACGGCGCCTTGATCTGGAAGGTGCAAACCGACGGTCCCATCATTCATGCCCCGGCGGTCAAGGATGGAATCGTTTATGCCGTCTCCAATACCAAAAAACTCCACAGTTTGGATGCTAAAACCGGTGCCAAACGGCTGGAATATTATCTGACCCAAAACGCCGTAGATGCCCCGGCAGTAACGGCCGCCGCGGTTTACACGGTCCCCGAAGGCGGCCGTTTGATCGCCCTGAAACCCGAAGCCCGTCAATATCCCTGGTCTCATCCGCTGAAAGTGGCCTGGATCCAGCTCTGGATGATGAAGTTCCCTTTGCCGACCCCCACCCCCCAACCCGGGACCTTATGGGGGACTTTCACCAAGGATAAAAAGGGAAATTTCGTCTCCGCTCCGGCTGTGGCCGGTGAACGGATATTCGCCGGAGACGACCGCGGCCGGTTTTATGCCCTGAAGGCCCTTACGGGTCGGGCTGAATGGGTGATTGAAACCGGGGAGGTGATTGCCACGGCTCCCCTGATTGTAGGGAAAACGGTTTATTTCGGAACAAAGGCCGGCTCCCTCTTTGGGATAAATCTATCAGACGGCAACCCTCAGTGCAAATTTCCTCTGGGGCATCCTCTGAAAGGGGAACTGGTCTTTGCTTCCGGGTTGCTCCTGGCCCGCTCCGAAAGCGGATTACTTATCGCCGTTGAATAGGCGAATCATAGGGAACCCTTCCTTCCCTCAACCGCCGACCTTTCCAGACCGGCGGAAAGTAAACCGCCTGGAAGATACGGGGAATCATACGGGGCACGGTAAATTTGTTCTAAATAAAATATCATTAATAGGACAGGGCGCAAGCGTTTTTTGTTAAGCGCAAATAATCGCAAACCAAGCGGGGATTACGAGTCAGTTGCCGCATTTTCTGGGCGACAGAG
>JBFMBU010000089.1:0-3638 GCA_040755035.1 Thermodesulfobacteriota bacterium | reverse complement strand
GGGATGAACCGTGCCGGTGGTCTCGATGGTGGCGGGCTTAGATATGTTCCCCACACACGTGGGGATGAACCGCAACAGGGTCCCACTTCGACCCATCATAGCTCATGTTCCCCACACACGTGGGGATGAACCGGTGCCTGCATCTCTTGAATTGCCCTATCCGGTATGTTCCCCACACACGTGGGGATGAACCGGCTTATTACGAAAAGCAGAAACGGCGGCTGGCATGTTCCCCACACACGTGGGGATGAACCGACAACCGGCCCATCCCGGCCGGCACTTATTTCATGTTCCCCACACACGTGGGGATGAACCGTCTTCGGGTCGCGCCCCGTGCGGGCGCGTGGATTGAAACTGGCCGGCTTTTTTTGGGGTGGCCGACCTCCACTCCTTCAGGGCTTTCCAGGATGACCCGTCTTTTCCCTTTCTGCCGGGCCTTCGCCGAAGGTCCAAAATTTTTCGCAATTTGTCCATCTTATTTTGTTTTTTTGAGGTAAAAAGATGGAAGATTAGGCCAAGCCGCAGGACATCGAAAGGCGAATGAAACTCGGAAAAACATGAGATCAGGAGGTAGGCCATGAATCCATCGGCTAAAGAAGCCCCGACATTAAGCGGGGACTCCTATGTCGCCATTGCCCTGCAACCCAGAATTTACGGGTGCCGGGACAAAAAGGACCTCAAAAAGAACTTGGAGAATCAATTGAAGCTCCTGGATATCAGCCTGCCGGGCGGGCTCCTTTACGGCGGCGGGCCGGTGAAACTGGTGGCCTTGCCGGAAGGCGCCATCCAGGGCTTTTATGACGAGCTATCCAACATGGATCAGGTCTCTTACTGCAAAGAACTGGCCATTGAGATCCCCGGCCCGGAGACGGACCTGCTGGCCCAAAAGGCCAAGGACTATGGGGTGTACATCGCCGCCCAGGCAAAAGTAGTGGAACCCGATATCAGCACCGAGCGTTTTTTTAACCAGGGGTTTATTATCTCCCCGGAGGGTGAAATTATTCTGAAGCATACCAAGAATATTATCAGCCTGGTGGAGGGATCGACCAGTCCCTACGATCTCTGGGATAAATGGTCCGCCAAGTATGGCGGGGGCCTGGAATCCTATTACCCGGTGGTCCGGACCGATATCGGGAACCTGGGCCTGGCCATTTGTGCCGAGACCTTGTTCCCGGAGACCTATCGCGCCCTGGCCCTTATGGGCGCCGAGGTCATTATCTCCATAACCCTGGCCGAACCGATGATCCGCATGGGTATCTGGGAAAGCAACAATCGCACCCGGGCCGTTGACAATATTTGTTATCTCGTCTGCCCTAATGGAGGACCCTATTATCCAACGCCGGATGAAGATGTCCCTTTTTCCCTTTTGGGCGGAAATGCCATGATTGTTGATTACCGGGGATATCCTCAATCAAGGGCCCATTACCATAACGAAGCCGGTATTCCCGGAGAAATTAATATTAAAGGGCTTCGCCAGTACCGGGCAACCTCCCCCCACGCGGCTCATATCGGACAGATGCGCGCCGGACTTTGGCGGCAGATCTATGAAAGATGGCCTGATTTCCCCAAAAACCGTTATATGGAAAGGACCTACGATCATATTCTGGAGCGGCATGTCCTCTTATTGGAATCACTGGAAAGATTATTTGAAAAAGGAATATATACTCGACCGGCCGGGTGAACCTTTCAAATAATCTGCAACACGCCGGGTGTTTTAAAAATGTTTTTGCCATTGGCCCACACGGGCAAAACCGGACGGAAAATGGTTTCCCCGCCCCCGCAAAAACGGCCCGGGGAAACCAGCTATCGCCACTCTGCCCCGGATTTGATCGAGGGGCGAACAGGTTTCAAGTGCCCGAAGGGCCGGGCCGAAATGGTGAAAAAGTGAGCCACCCCAATAGCGGCAAAAAAAGGTTGATTATTCCACCCCTGCCATTAAAATAACCCTCATTCTTGGGGCCTTTCAAAAAATCGCATCAATTTAGCTTTTTGAAAAACTGTATTCACCGCTGAGACGCCGAGAGCGCAAAGAAGATATTTTTATTGTTTGCCACGGGAGGCTCTGCCGACCCAATGCCAAGGCCCCTATTCGGGGGCCGGGGTGAGAGGCCGGCAAACAATAAGCTTCGCTACTCTGCGGCCGGTTCCCAAGGGGGAACCTTTGTTTAAGGTCGATGAATTCGACCGAGTAATTATTTTGCCAACGGCAAGGGCAGGTTTGAACAATCCCGACTCTCACGGGATTGTTCAAAAAAATTCTCTCTGCGTTCTTTGCGACTTTGCGGTGAACAAAAACTTTCCTTTCCAATACCTAAACTGTTACAAAAAATCAAAAAAGGTTTTTTAAAAGTAACCACCCCGGGCAGGGACTTTGAATGATAGAATTTACCGCAGCGGCGGATTATCTTCGCTTGGTCAGGCATTGCGCTCCGGAATTCCGTTTCGACCTGGATTCAATAAGTAAAAGGGCCGGGCTTGACCTCTTCAAACTCGAACAATCCGGCGCCAGAATTCCCGGAGATCAATTCCAGGCGGCCTGGAACCTCCTGGAAGCGGCCCATCCTGATGGCGCTATCGGGATTTACATGGGGGAAAGGACCTTTTCCTTTGCCGGCCATCTCCTGATCCTGATCCTGTTGAATTCCCCGACCATCAAGGCAGCCATCGATAATTTTTGCACCTATTTTTATTTGTTAAATGATTTTACCTCTCCTTGCCTCAAGGTCGGCCGCTCTCTGGCCGAACTTTCGATTCGTCTCAATGCACCGGAACTCAAACCGTCCCGGCACATCAGTGAAGCCATCTTGACCTCCTATGCCTCGGTGCTGAATCGGATTTCTGAAAATACGATCCCCTTTGAAGGGGTCTTTTTTTCCCATTTACGTCCGGATGACATCACGGAACACCGCCGGGTTTTTAAAGCCCCCCTGTTTTTTGAACAAGCGGAAAACAAGCTGGTCTTTAAACGCAAATACCTGGCCCTTCCCATCACCCTGTCGAATCGAGAGATACTCACCGCCCTGGAACAACTGGCTCAAAAATTACAGGAACCATCCAAGGTCGGGCGCCCCTGGAGCCATCGGGTCAGTCAATTGATCATAAAAAGGCTCGAAGATGGTGAATCTAAAATTTTTCCAATCGCCAAAAACCTCGGCCTAAGTCATCGCAATCTGCAAAAGCGGCTGAAAAGGGAGGGCGTTACCTACCTGAGGCTTCTCCAGGAGGCCAGAAAGGAGAGGGCCTTGACTCTATTGCGAAATCAGGATTATTCCCTCACGGAGATCGCCCTGCTGCTGGGCTATTCCGAACAAAGTGCCTTCGGCCGGGCCTTTAAGCAATGGGCCGGTTGCACACCGGGGAAGTACCGTTCTCGTTTGGGCTAAGGAAGCCAGGGACACTTCCTTTAATTGAAATGAGCTGCTTTCCGGGGTTTGGCCGGAGGAAAATGAACGGAAGGCTTATAAAAAATTTATAAGGGAAGATGGCCAAGAGACCGATACCCTTATCAGTACAGCGATATCAACCGGCAGGCTTTGGGGGAAAGAGGTGTTTATTACGGGGGGGTGAGCAGGAGCTTGGTCGGAGTCTGTTCCCTGAGAAGGCGGTAGACTGAAAAAGGTCTGAATTACTATGGGAAA
>JBFMBU010000088.1:0-6468 GCA_040755035.1 Thermodesulfobacteriota bacterium | reverse complement strand
ATACCCGGGCCTTGCTTTCCGCCGCCCTGCCTTCCCACCCCGACGAACAGAAAAATGAAATCATCCTGACCGGTGAGGTCCCCAGCCCGCTCAACATCCCCTCCGGGTGCCGTTTCCATACCCGCTGTCCCGAGGCCCTGCCGGAATGTTCGGAGGAAATCCCTCTGCTTAAAGAATATTCTTCCGGACACTTAGTGGCCTGTCATCGGCCGTTTAAGGGCAAATCAATATAAAATGAATAAAGGGTTCAAGGATTTTTTTCATTACCTTTCACTCCGCCCTCGAACCCTTGAACCCTTGAACCCTTTTTTACTAAAGAGTCTCCATTGATCGAAGCCGAACACCTCAATAAATACTACGGAAACTTTCAGGCCCTCAAGGATGTCCATTTCCAAATTACGGACCAGGAAATCGTCGGCTTTTTGGGCCCTAACGGTGCCGGAAAATCCACCACCATGCGTATTCTCACCGGATTTATCCCACCCAGCAGCGGCACGGTACGGATCAATGGCTTCGATATCCAGACCCGGTCCCTGGAGGCCCGTAAACAAATGGGCTACCTTCCGGAGAACGTCCCCCTGTACAAAGACATGCCGGTAAAGGCCTTTCTGGGCTTCCTGGCCGCGATTCGAGGGTTGCAGGGGAAAACCAAAGAAGCCCGAATAGAAGAAATTATACAACTCTGCCGTTTACAGGATCATGCCCGAACCCCCATCGCCAAACTCTCCAAGGGATATCGTCAACTGGTGGGAATCGCCCAGGCTATCGTCCATAAACCGGAGGTCCTGATTCTGGATGAACCGACCATTGGTATCGATCCCCGTCAGGTGGTCCAGATCCGGGAAATGATCAAGGACTATGGACGAAAACATACGGTGATTCTCAGCAGCCATATCTTACCCGAAGTACGAATGGTCTGCGACCGGATTATGGTCATGGATCAGGGCCGCATCAAGGCCGTGGATCGACCGGAAAATCTGGCATCCGCTTTGGGCGGTCCGGTCTTTTATGAAATTGAGGCCCAGGGAGACGGGAAAAAGATCCTCACTCGGCTGCGTCAGGTAGGAGGGGTTTCCAACGTTCAAATCCAGGGCAAAGGAAAAACCCAGGTATTTGTAGTGGAATCCCATTCCGGGCAGGATATCCGTGATGAACTGACTTCAGCCGTAAAAGAAGACGGTTCCAAACTGCTGGGTTTGACCACCAAAGAAGTCAGCTTAGAGGATATCTTTCTGCGTCTGACGGACCGGGATAAGGAATAAACCATTGAGGAACCTTTGGGCCATATTCGGTAAGGAACTGCGAGGGTATTTGGGTGCCCCCTCTTTTTATATCATTATGGCCCTTTTTCTCTTGATTACCGGATACGGCTTCGGCTGGTCTCCGGCCACTTATCTGGAATCCTCTCTGCAGGGATTTTTGCGGTGGGGCAGCTTTTTTCTCCTTTTTATCGGGCCGGCCTGAGCGGTCCGTCTTTTTTCCGAAGAAGAAAAATTGGGTACTTTGGAATTGCTGATGACCGCCCCTTTGAGGGATTATGAAATCGTTTTCGGCAAATATCTGGCCGCCCTGGCCGTATATGCCCTTATGCTCGTCTTAACCCTTTACTATCCCCTGCTTCTTGTTATTTTCGGACATCCCGACCCCGGTCCTTTGCTGACCGGCTATCTGGGGCTCTTTCTATTAGGGGCTGTTTTTCTGGCAATAGGACTTTTCACCTCCTCCCTGACCTCCAACCAGATTGTCGCCTTCGTTATGTCCAGCGTTCTGGTTCTCTTCTTCTGGTTCATCGGACAGACCGGAAATACAGGGGGAGGCTGGTCTGAACAGATTCTGCAAACCCTGTCCCTTTCCTATTATTTCCCCTCTTTCAGCCGCGGGGTGCTGGACAGCAACGGAATCCTCTACTACCTGAGCATGGTAGCGGTATTCCTTTTTCTGACCTTGAGATCCCTTGAATCCCGGCGATGGAGATAAGGCCTGTGCTGACCTCTTTCGGACCAGCCTATCAAAAAACCGCAGCCCTGCTGGGGCTGATCAGCCTGCTGCTCATTATCCCGGTTCATTTCTTTCTGCCCGATCTGAAGGCCTCCATAATCGGTCTTTTGACTTTAGGCCTGCTGCTGCTGTTGTCCTGGGGATATGTTTCCCGTAAAACCATCGCCTCTTTTTTGGCCGGCCGCAGGGCAAAGCATCTTCTCCTCTCACTGGCCATGGTCCTTGTTTTTCTTGCCCTTCTGGTGCTGGTTAATGTCCTGGGGATCATCCGCCCCTACCGTTTTGACTGGACGGACTCCGGTAACTACACCCTGTCCCCACAGACGATCAGGGTCATAAAAAATCTGACCGGTCCGGTCAAGGCCATCGGTTTTTTCCCGGATGATGCCTCCTCGGCCCCTGCTAAGCAAAAAGCGCGGGAACTCCTGGAGGAATACCGCTATTGGAATAATCGATTCAGCTTCCTTTTTATCGACCCTGAAGCCAAACCGGATTTGGCCGACCGCTACCGGGTCCGTTCCCACGGAACCATTGTTTTTGAAGGACTGGGCCGACAAAAGGCGGTTCAGGAAGCGACCGAACAGAACTTCACCGGGGCCCTGCTGGAAATAACCGGGGTCCAGGCCAAAAAAGTCTACTTCCTGACCGGCAACGGAGAACATGATCCATCCTCTGAAGAACCCGAAGGATACGGCCAAGCCCGCCGGGGCCTGATTCGGGACCTCTATAAGGTCCATCCCCTGAACCTGACTCAGACGGGGGAAATACCGGGGGATTGCGCTGTCCTCATCCTGGCCGGAATCAAAAAAGCAATGCCACCCGCCTCCATCGGCCTACTCAAAAATTATCTAAACAACCATGGCAAGGCCTTGTTCCTCCTCGATCCCGATCCGCCTCAGGACATAAAGGACCTTCTTTCGGATTGGGGTTTGACCACAGGCCAGGGACAGGTGGTTGACCCGGGGGCCTATGTCTCCCCGGACGTGAGCATCCCCGCGGTTTTCAAGGGCCAATACCCCTCAGTGGTGATCACCCGTAATCTGGACACCACCTATTTCCCGTCAGTCCTATCGCTTTTCCCCAACCAGGACCTTTCCCGGATCATGGAGGCCATGCAGGAACAAGGAAGGCTTAAAAGCACCTGGCCTTTGCAGCCGATCCAGTTTCGCAACTTGGCCATATTGCCGGCGGTTATCTCCACCCCGGAAAGCAGGCTGGAAAAAAGCGAAGACGGCTCTGGGTCATCGAAAACCAATAAAGGCCCTCAGGCCCTGGGGGTTATGGTTATTGCCGATCGGCCCTTGGGAAAGGTCCAGGAGCCTGCCCGATCTGAGAAAAAGGAAAAATTAACCCGTTTGATCGTTTTCGGGGATTCCGATTTTTCAGCCAACCGTCATATCCATAATGGAGGCAACGGTGACCTGTTTCTCAATGCGGTTAACTGGCTGGCGGAAGAGGAACAACTGATTTCCATCCGGCCCAAGCCCTACAGCTTTCGGCGGCTTCTGGTCAATGAGAATGAACTGCGCTTTATCCGCTATACCAGTTTGGGGTTTCTGCCCTTGATTTTGTTGATCATAGGTGGAATACTTTGGTGGAAAAAACGGTAAAAAAACAGCCATGAATCTCAGACCCCTCTTGATTTTACTTGGATTGCTGGTCCTGCTGAGCGGGGCTGTTTTCTATTTCTTAAAATTCTCTACCAAGGCCCTGGAGGAAAAAAGGCCTCAACTATGGTCCCTGAAGGAGGATCAGATCGAAGGCCTTCAAATCGACCTCCCTCAGGAAAAACGGTCCGTGGCTTTTTTCCTGGGTAAGAATGAAAAATGGTATTTTAAAGACCAACCGGAAAAGGAAGTAGAGCGTCAACGTTGGGGCGGGGTACCGACCCTGGTCTCCGGTCCAAAGGCCAAAAGGATGATTGCCGAAACTTCCGGAGACCTCAGGCCCTTCGGTCTGAATCCGCCCTATATGATTGTAACGCTCGGGATTCGAAACCAAAAAGTACCTTTAATCATTCAATTCGGAAACCAGACCCCCCAGGGGGACCAGTATTATGTCAAGATTAAAGGGCAGCCGGCTATCTATATTATGCCTAAGGAATATTGCGACGTATTAATGCGTCTGGCCCAGGACCCGCCCTACCCACCGGCAGCCAAGTCTATCGAAGGTAAGAAAGACCGGCCTTAACATGAAGCAGCAGAACACGGGAAAAAATTCCAGCCCTAACGGTTTCCATAAGATCCTGGTGATCGTTTTGTTTTATGCCATAGCCCTTGGCCTCATAATCGGCATCCCCTATTATCAAAAAATGGTTGCCCCCTGGCGTCATCCTTTAGTCCGGGTCGGTAACCTTGCCGTCACTTCACGGGATCTGGTCCAAAGGCTGCGGTTTCAGCCGGATGAGTCGGGATTAAACCGCCTGGAAGGAATAACCGCCCTGCTCCAGGAAATGGAAAAAGAGCTGCTCATCCGGCAGGAGGCGACGGAGCAAAAAATTCAGATTACCGAGCAGGAATTGGACCAGGAAATACAAAACCGGGTCAAAGCCCTTTCTCCCGGGGAAGGGAAATTTGATGAATTATACGGTGCCTTGCTTAGAAAAATGCGGTTGAAGGAAAAAGAATATCGATCCTGGGTGGAAAAGGATCTCTTTCGGGTCAAACTGCTTCAGGCCTTATATAATAAGATGCAGGATGAGGCGGAACAGATCCATTTGTCGATCATCGTCGTTGGTTCCTCGGACAAGGCCGAAGCGATCAGAGAACGTCTGAAAAGGGGTGAGGACTTCTCCCGAATGGCCAGAGAGACCTCCGTTGATTTGGAGACCGCCCAAAAAGGAGGGGAGTTCGGCTGGATCCCTAAAGAAGTGGATACACTGCTGACTTCCGGACAAATCCGGGTGGCCGGGGTCCTGACTAAGACCCAGCCCGATGCCGAAAAAATCCGCTCTTTGGTTTTGGCCGGTCAAGATATGGGCAGGCTGGCCCGTGATTATTCTTTGGACAAAGTAAGTGTATCCAAGGGAGGGTCTCTGGGTTGGATTTCGGCAGAAGGCCAGGAAGGAAAATTCTTCGGTCCTGAACTCTTTGCCCTGAATCCGGGGGAAGTCAGTCGCCCTATCCAGGTCCAAGGGGGTTTTTGGATTTTAAAGGTCAGCGAAAAAACACCGGCAGGAAAGGTCATTGATGAGATCGCCTTTCAACTGTCTCCGGGAACCGTATCCCCGCCGATCAATACGGACCGCGGTTTTTATCTGCTAAAGGTCCTGGGAAGGGAAACCCGCCCCCTTTCCAAGGAACAGAAGGCCCAATTAACCGAAAAAGTCTTGGCCCAGCGCTTGGAGGCCAAAGCGGCCAAAGGCCGCCGCGAAGGCCGAATCAAATGGGACTGGGGATCGGAAACGTATGATTGGGTGGTCAGGCAGTTAAAATAAACAAAGGCAAGCCAATAGGCTGAAGACTGAAGGCAGGAGGAAAGAAACCCTGCTATTTCTTTTTTTCCTTCAGTCTTCAGCCTTCAGCCTATCCACCTAAAAGAGGTGAATCATGAAAAAAGTTTTAGTGCTGGGCGCCGGACCTCAGGCCAGGGTCATCCCCGATATCCTCAATGCCTTAAACAAATGGGAACTGGTCGGTTTTGTGGATTGGGATAATGAAAGGCGTTTTTTGATGGGTGACGCCTCGGGCTATCCGGTGTTTGAAGGGAACCAATTCCCGGAGGAGATTCTCAAGAAAATTGGAACCGTTGAACCCCTTATGGCCTTCAGCCGCATGGATCGCAGAAAAGAACTGATAGAAAAAATCCGGTCCACATCTTTAAACCCGGCCACGATTATTCATCCCACGGCCGTCATTTCCAGGAGTGCTGAATTAGGCCGGGGCTGTCTGATCTCCCCTGGGGTCATTATCGGCCCGGGGGTAAAAATTGGAGACCACTGTATCATCAACAGTGCCACCACCATCGATCATGATTCGACGATTGAGGAGAATGTGATCATGGGCGCCGGGGTTCATTTGCCGGGATTTGTCAAGGTCTTAAGCGGCACCTTTATCGGGGTCGGCTCCAGTTCCGTCAACGGGGTGACCATCGGCAGTGATTGTTTGATCGGCGCTGGAAGCGTCATCACCAAAGATATTCCCGATAACGTCCTGGCGGCCGGGGTCCCGGCCAAAGAGATCAGAAAATTGAAATAGATTTTTTTCCGATCATCAGCCGGCCTTTAAATCCCCAGATATAAATAACTCAATAGATGTCAAAGACACCGAACGTGACGGGGACCTTACCGTTCAGAAAACGCGCCTGTTTTTGAGGTTTAAGGCCGATTTCCTTCAAAGACGATGAAGCCGGCGCAAGAATCCCGCAGCGCCACCCTTTAAACTGTTTTTTAAGATGATCGCCGACCGCCCCTAAAAATTCCCAACCGAATTCATTTTCTGTCATGCGCAGGCCATAGTGGATATTGGTAAT
>JBFMBU010000087.1:0-24029 GCA_040755035.1 Thermodesulfobacteriota bacterium | reverse complement strand
CAACAACTGATGAAGTTGATTCCCGGACCGGATTTTCCAACGGCCGGATTTATTTACGGAAGCGCCGGTATCCGCCAGGCCTACCAGACCGGTCGGGGTATTATCAAATTACGGGCCAGGGCCCTGGTGGAAAAAAAGAAAAATCAGACCCGGGAAAGCATCGTCATCACCGAACTGCCCTATCAGGTCAATAAGGCTAAATTGATCGAAAAGATCGCCGAACTGGTCAAGGAAAAAAAGATCGAGGGCATCCAGGATATCCGGGATGAATCGGACCGGGAAGGCATGCGTATTGTGGTGGATTTGAAAAAGGATGAGGTGGTGGAAATCATCCTCAACCAGCTTTATAAATTCACCCCCATGGAAATGACCTTCGGCATTATTTTCCTGGCTATTGTCAATAACCAGCCCAAGATCATGGACCTGAAGACCATGCTGGTTCATTTTCTGGATTTCCGTAAAGAGATCATCCGTAAAAGAACGATTTTTGAATTAAAGGAGGCAGAGAAAAAGGCCCATATCCTGGAAGGTTTGAAGATCGCCCTGGATCACCTGGATGAGGTCATTGCCCTGATCCGCAAGGCTAAAAATCCGGCCGAGGCCAAGACTCAGTTGATCAGCCGTTTTTCATTTTCCGAGGTCCAGGCCCAGTCCATCCTGGAGATGCGCCTGCAGCGCCTGACCAACCTGGAGCGGGAAAAGATCATTCAGGATTATAAGGAAATCCTGATGACCATCGAGCGTTTGAAACAGATTCTGGGAAGTGAGCCCCTTATTCTGCAGTTGATCCGGGAGGAGTTGACGGAACTTAAAAAACGTTATGGCGACGAACGGCGGTCGGAGATAGTGGAAGACACCACCGAGATCCAGCTGGAAGACCTGATTGTCGAAGAAGACATGGCGGTGACTATTTCCCATGGCGGTTACATCAAGCGTAACCCGATCAGCCTCTACCGCAGCCAGAAACGTGGCGGGCGGGGGATCACCGGAATGGAGACCAAAGAGAACGACTTTGTTGAACACCTCTTTATCGCCTCCACCCATGATTATTTTCTCTTCTTCACCAACTTGGGGCGTCTTTACTGGCTGAAGGTTCATGAAATTCCACAAGCCGGGCGCCTGGCCAGGGGCAAGGCCATGGTCAATCTGCTCAACCTCCAGCCCCAGGAAATGGTGGCCACCACCCTGCCGGTTCGTTCCTTTGAGGAAGGCAAATCGGTGATCATGGTTACCCGCAAAGGTTTGATCAAAAAGACCGACCTCATGTCTTTCCGGCGGCCCCGGTCCGGCGGGATCATCGCCACCATCATTCAGGAGGGGGATGAACTGATCGCCGCAGATATCACGCTCGGAGAACAGGATGTTTTCCTTGGCACCCGCGACGGTCTCTCCATTCGCTTCAAAGAAAAAGATATCCGGGAAATGGGTCGCCTGGCCCAGGGAGTACGTGGGATCCGATTGAGCCCGGCTGACTGGGTCGTAGGGGTTGAAGTACTCTCCCGGGAGGGGACCATCCTGACCGTCACCGAAAACGGCTTCGGAAAAAGAACGCGGACGGAAGAATACCGGGAACAAGGGCGGGCCGGCAAGGGCATCATCACCATAAAAACCACCAACCGCAATGGTCCGGTGGTAGGGGTCCTGCAAGTGACCGACGACGATGATGTGATGATCATTACGGATCGGGGGAAAATCATCCGTCTCAAAGTCAAGGATATTTCGGTGATCGGCCGGAACACCCAGGGGGTGCGTTTGATCAATCTCGAAGATCAGGAAAAGGTGGTCAGCGTCGCCTTATCCGCAGCCAGGGATGATGAAAGCGACGAAGGGGAATAAAAAGCCTTTTCGGACTTTAGCCCCATTCTTGTGGGTATAGTAGGGCTGACCGCAAGATATGGTATAAAAAATCACCAGAACTAACGAGGAAAGCCTCGATAAAAAGCCATTTGCTAGAGAAAATTTTTTGTAAATAAAGTTGACAAATAAATTTTTTTTTAGTATAAACCCCCTTAGTCATTCTTCCGGTTTTTTCCACACTCACACAAACCCAAAATAAGGAAACGGGACTATGATAATAAAAAGAGGCTTTCTCTTTATTACCATAGCACTGCTGATGTTATTTCCATGGCATGTGTTTGGTGCGGTACAGAAGACAACGGTAAAGAAATCCCAGGCCGTTGTTTCCAAAAAAGCAACACAAAAAAAATCGCCTTCCTTAAAAGCACGGGTCTTTAAAAAATCCAAACCAACGCTTAAGGCTCAAAAAAAACGATCGAAAAAAATTGCCCGGAAAAAGTCCTCCCGCCATGTGGCCAGGGAAACTCCGGTACAACCTCAGGACGCACCCCCTTTATTAAAAATAACTCCATTGGACAATGGAAAATTTCTTTTGGAGCCTATGGACTCTTCCCTGAACCGGGATAGGAATCATGAATCCCTAAGCCTGATCAAGAAGCCGGTTTTTGATGAAGACACCAATCCGTTATTCAATGGAGAAAAAAAGGATTCTCTCCTTAATTTTTCCAACCTGCTGGTTCAGGTTTCCAAACAGTTGCTGGGAAAATCCTACCGCCTGGGGGGAAACGGACAGGGTGACGACGGGATTGATTGTTCAGGATTTGTTAAACGTATCTACCAAAGCTTGACGCTTTCCCTGCCCCATTCCAGCCGGGAACAGGCCAAAATGGGATCTTTAGTGACCACGGAGTGGGACCTCAGCCGATTAAAGATCGGGGACCTTTTGTTTTTCAAGCGTAACCGCGGATCTCAGATCAGCCATACGGGGATGTATATCGGAGAAGGAAAAATGATTCATTCCTCCTCCAGCCAAAAAGGGGTGGTCATTTCCGACTTGGAAAAATCGAACTATTATAATAGAAATTTTGTCATGGCCAAACGGCTTTTTATCGTCAAGGATCCCCAGCTGGATGAATTTAAAAAATTTAAAGATATTAAAGAATTTCACGGGTTCCCGGATTCACTATAACGGCTATTAGTAAGAAATAAAAAAAGAGCGGGACAAGATCAGTTCCGCTCTTTTTTTGACCCAACCATGAAATAAAAACAAAATGAGACTTCTAATCTTAATCCCTTTCAATAATGGTGGTCATGCCCATACCGCCACCCACACAAAGGGTGGCCAGGCCGACACTCAGGTTGCGGCGGATCATTTCATAAAGTAAAGTAATAATTATCCGCACCCCGGTGGCCCCTACCGGATGCCCCAGGCCGATCCCGCTGCCGTTGACGTTGGTAATCTCCCGGTTTAATCCCAGACCTTTTTCGCAGGCCAGGTATTGGGCGGCAAAGGCTTCGTTCAGTTCAATAAGTTGGATATCCTGCAAAGACATTTTGGCCCGGGCCAGGCATTTTTCCGTGGCCGGCACTGGTCCGTATCCCATGTATTTGGGATCCACTCCGGCCACGGCTTGAGCGATAATTTTAGCCATGGGGGACAACCCCAGTTCCTGAGCTTTGGCCCGTGAAGTAACGATAACGGCCGCGGCCCCGTCATTTAAACCTGAGGCGTTTCCGGCTGTAACCGTCCCCTCTTTTTTAAAGGTTGGGGTCAGGCGGGATAGATCTTTCATTTGCAACCCGTAGCGGACATGTTCATCCGTGTCAATAATTTGCGGATCTCCCTTTCTTTGGGGAACAGCTACGGGGACAATCTCTTCTTTAAATTTCCCCCCTTTTATAGCGGCTTCGGTGTTGTTGTGGCTTCGCAGGGCCACCAGATCCTGTTCTTCCCTGGAAATATTGTATTTTTCCGCCAGGTTTTCAGCGGTTTGGCCCATGATGTATCCGGTTTTTTCCAGGAGATTGCTGCCGGAATGGAGCATCTCCCAGAGAGAGTCGGTCATTTGCCCATGGTTCAGCCTCTGTCCCCAGCGGGCGGTCATTAATAAAAAGGGGGCCGAACTCATGGATTCCACGCCCCCGGCCAGAACAATTTGGGAATCTCCGGCTTTGATCTGCTGAACGCCGAAGGCCAAGGCCTGCATGGCCGAAGAACACTGACGCTGGATAGTAACGGCCGGTACTTCCGCGGGAATACCGGCTTTCAGTGCGGCGGTCCGGGCCGTATTTGCCTCGTCGGCACACTGGCAGCAGTCTCCGAGGATGACGTCATCTAATCGATCCCCGGAGAGACCGGACCGTTTAAGGACCTCGGTGATGACCACCGCGGCCAATTGGTGGGCCCTGAGGGTTTTAAAGGCTTCCCCGAATTTTCCGATAGGGGTGCGGGCTGCGGAAACGATAACGATATCATTGGGGCTTTTCAATTTATTATTCTCCTTTTTGATGAAATTTGCTTATGAAAAATTCTATACCGACCCGTCTTCTTTTGTCCATAAAAAAGAGGGTGCGGTTCCAACTCTTTTAGAGATGCTCCAAGGATTCGAGGGGGCCGGGGAAAAAGGAATGCTATAGATAATTCCTTTCAGGGGCCGGTGAAACGCAAGCGTAAAAAGCGGGGCCGATAGAAACGGGTATCGTTTTCGACCAGATTGAAGTCCGAAGAATTGGTGGTATAGGTGACTATCAATTCATCGGGCGCAAAAGACAATTCGGGATGGCCCTTTCCGGCATAGCAGAAAACACGGAGATCCCAACGTACTTCCGGGCATTGATAAAAGCTGACAGGATCGCTCCAAGGGCCGGTGGGATGATCCGCCAGGCGGTAGACCAAGTGTTCCGAAAGACTGTCCTGGTTATAAAGCAGGATAAATTTCCTAAGCGCCGGTTGGTAGGAGACGGAGAATTCATTGGCTGCCTGATCGCAGACCGGGTCGGCCCGCTCGATGTCCGTTATCCACTTTCCTTGGGAAAAAAAGTGCCAGGAGGAGAAATCCTCCAGAAAATCGTTTGGTGCCCTAGCCAGAATTATCTGTTTCCGCACCAGCCCGGCCGACCTTTTGTCTACCACCCCATAAATCAAACAATGGTCCTTCTGCAACAAAACGGCCGACCCGAAGACGCGGTCCGGATTGCTCCAGGGGATCTTTTTCATTTTAATAGTCCAGCGGTCAGGCGGGTCTTGGGGATTGTTTATTGAAGCCAGCCAGGAGGCAACGGTTTTAAAGTCGAAGGCCACAGGACCCGGGGTTCGTTCGACCTGCATTAGAAAAAGGAACAATCCCTCTTGGGTCCGGACCCCATGATAAGGCCAGAACCACCCCTTACCATCGGGGGGCATAAAAAAGGCCGCTGGTTTTTTATCTGGTGTATGCCCATAAAAAAAATCGATAGCTGTCGGTTGGGAGTCTTTTCCGGTCTGGAGGGCAAGGGTGTTGTTGACCAGGTCGGCCTGGAAATGTCGACCGTCTTTTACCTGTCCGATGAAGGTGTCGCCGAAGAGCCAGAGGAGGCGATCCGAGCCCAGGCTCACGGAAAAAACACCATCCCCGCCTGTCCAGCCATCACTTCGCTGGAAAAGGGCTTCGTACCCGGGCAGGGGTTCCACCTGAACCCGGGGTAGATGGTGTCTGCAGGCGGTGAACTGGAATAACAGGCCCAGCAATAATAAACCGGCGAACGGTCCCAGAATGGTCTTTTTTAGGAGGCCAGGCCTTGTTTCACTAGAAAAAAACCCCTTTCCCATTCCGTTCACTCCCTTAAATAGTATTAAGTACTTAAAAAAATTCTAAGCAAATTGGATAAAATTTATTCTAAAACAGGAGACAATCCCGGACCGAAGGAGTAATGCTCTACTATCTAATTTTGATTCAGGCGGGTCCGGGTTGGGAAAACGCATTAGTAAACCCCCCCGCATTTTCCCTTTAACGACCCATATCTCCCCTATCATTCTTTTGTATCATATCTGCAATTCCCGGTAAAATGGAAAAAAGCTTGTAACAGTTTTAAAAATTTGATAATATTTATTATTTAGTGTCCACCCGGAAATTAAAAATTTCCGGATAAAGCTTAGAGCAGTCAGCAATCAGCAAGAAGCAGACCCGCTCGAATAAAGGGTTTTGCTGATCGCTATTCGCTCCATCCGGAAAAATCTTTCCGGGCGATCCCCGTAGGGGGACCTTAGAAAAAGGTCACTGAAAGGGACCGGATGAGAATTGGTTAGAACCGGATATATAAGAAATAGTGAATTATGTTAAGCGCGCACAATCCTTTGCCCACAGATAGTAAAAACCGGCAATTAGCAACTGATTTCCAATAACTTCAAGTAATCAGGGTTTTACCTTTTTTTTGAGGAGTTTCCATGTTTTTAGACCCCATTCTGGGAATATTTTCCAATGATCTGGCCATTGATTTAGGGACGGCCAACACCCTGGTTTATGTCAAAGGCAAAGGAATTGTTTTAAGCGAACCCTCTGTGGTGGCCGTCCGCAAGGACAATAAGGGCTATAATAAGGTGTTGGCTGTCGGGAAAGAGGCCAAGCTTATGCTGGGACGAACCCCGGGCAATATTATTGCCATCAGGCCCATGAAGGACGGGGTTATTGCAGATTTTGAGGTGACCGAGGCCATGCTCCGACATTTTATCCGCAAGGTCCATAACCGTCGGACCTTGATCCGGCCCAGGATCATTGTCTGCGTTCCCTCGGGGATCACCCAGGTGGAAAAAAGAGCGGTCAGGGAATCCGCCGAATCAGCCGGGGCTAGAGAGGTCTATTTGATCGAAGAACCCATGGCCGCAGCCATCGGAGCGGGTCTGCCGATCACCGAACCGACCAGTAATATGGTGGTGGATATCGGGGGAGGGACCACGGAAGTAGCGGTCATTTCCCTGGCCGGAATCGTCTTCAGTAAATCAGTCCGGGTGGGCGGGGATAAAATTGACGAGGCAATCCTTCAATATGTCAAACGAAAATATAATTTATTAATCGGGGAAAGGACCGCAGAGGTGATTAAAACCACTATTGGGACGGCCTATCCTCAGGATGAACCGGAATCCATTGAAGTCAAAGGAAGGGATTTGGTTTCCGGTATTCCGAAAACCCTGACCATCGATTCGGAGGAGGTCCGGTTGGCCATAGGGGAACAGATCGATACCATCATTGATGCGGTGAAGGTTGCTTTGGAACAAACCCCTCCGGAATTGGCCGCCGACATTGTCGACCGGGGGATTTTTCTGACCGGCGGCGGTGCCCTTCTGAAGAATCTGGATATTTTATTAAGAGAGGAAACCGGTCTGCCCATCAATATCGCCGACGATCCTCTTTCGGCTGTGGTCCTTGGTTCGGGGAAGACCCTGGAGAGTCTGGAATTGTTAAAGGAGGTTTCCATCTAAGAAGCATCCTTGGTAAAAAGCTAAAAAAAGTGCAATCCCTTTATGTTATGGGGTGCAAAGGTACAGGAACAGCGGGTGGTAATTAGAAAACTTCGAACCCTTCTCCTTATTTGGCTTGCCCTTTTGGCCCTTCTGGTCATCTTTTCCTCAATTTCTCGGAGCGGAAGAGATTATTTTTCAGTAGAAAGCTCTCTGGTGGATAGTATCCTGCCGGTTTTCTCCGTCTTCCATTCCATAAAATCCGGGATCGGGGGCTGGTTGAACCATTATATTTTTCTATCCCAAACCCAAGAGGAGAACAAGAACCTCCGGGAAAAATTGGTTCGGATGAACCAGGAAAATATCCGTCTGCGGGAAATGAACTCCTCCCAGGAAAGACTAAAGAAAATCCTCCAACTGAAGAATGAGGTCCAGGAACCTTCCATTGCGGCGGAAGTAGTGGGTAGCGGCCCTTCGCCTTTTATCCAAACTTTTTATATAAATAAGGGCCGTAAAGATGGGGTGGAGCGGGGTATGCCTGTTCTTTTGCCCCAGGGAGTGGCCGGCCGTGTGGAAAAGACCTCGGGCCATTTCGCCCAGGTGGTCTTGTTATATGATCCGGGTTTTGCCGTAGATTGCCTGGTTCAACGTTCGCGAGTGAGGGGGATATTGACCGGGATCCCCGGCGAAAATCGTTGTCAGGTGAAATATGTCGGCCGGACCGAAGATGTTCGGCCCGGGGATATCATGATTACTTCGGGATTGGATCGGCTTTTTCCCAAGGGATTGATCCTGGGCCGGGTGATCCACGTAGATGCCAAGGGCCGGGGGAATTTTCTTTTTGTCGAAGTTATCCCTGAAAGCAATCTGACACAAATGGAAGAGGTATTAATCCTGCGAAAAAAACCGCCCATTCCTGACCAGGAGCAAATGGAAAATGGCTAAAAAATATATCCTCCTGTTTCTCCTGGGTTTAGTCTTGCTGGTCCTGCAATCCACCTGGTTGTACGGGGAGACCATTCATCCTTTTCGATTTGACCTGGTTTTTATTCTGATTTTTTGTTTGGGTACCCAGGAGCGGGTGTTTCCCGGTTTGATTCTGGGCTTCTTTTTGGGATTGATGATGGATATCCTGTCCTGGGGGGGAATGGGAAAGGCCATGATTTTATTCCCCTTGATTGTATGGGTTACCCATCAGCTCTGGACCCGTACCATGGTTCAATCTATATTTTTTATGGTCTTAACCGTCTTTTTTCTTCAAATTTTTTATGGATTTTCCGTATATTTTTTCCAAACCCTTTCCTCTGGCCATGAATTCAGCCGTTATCTGTCTTTTCTGATAGTGGTCCAGGCGATCATCACCATGCTGATCAGTCTTCCCCTGTTTTATCTTTTTAAGACCTGCTTCGGGAAAAAACCCGCATTAAGTTGAGGACCCGCATTCCCTTGTTGGAAAAAAAAGAACCCGTTGATCTTCAAAGGCAGTTCCTGGTCACCACCGTGATCATCCTGGCCATTTTTTTCGGATTGGCCGGACGCTTGTGGTTCATGCAGATCACCAAGGGCGCTTTTTTTAAAAAATTATCGGAAAACAACAGGGTCAGGGTCTTTGATATCCCACCATCGCGGGGCATCATTTTTGACCGACAGGGTATTATGCTGGTCAATTCCCGGCCTTCCTTTAACTTGTATGTCATTCCCGATGACGTTCAGGACTGGGGGCGGCTCAAGGAGCAGCTCTCCCGCCTTCTCGATTTAGATCCCGAACAGATAGAAGAAAGACTGGCCCAAAAAAGAGCCTCCCCCATCTATCCTATTCCCATTAAGCTGGATATTACCCAGGACGAATTGGGTCTAATAGAGACCTATAACTATATGATGCCGGGGGTCTATATAGAAGTCAGCCCCCAACGGAATTATCCCTTAGGGCCAGTGGCTCCCCATGTTATCGGCTATTTGGGCGAAATTACGCCCAAACAAATCAAAAGTGGCCGCTATCCTGAAAACAGGATGGGCGATCTGATCGGGCAATGGGGTCTGGAAAAGGAATGGCAAACCGAGCTGGGGGGGAAAAAGGGGGGCCGATTTCTGGAAGTTGATGCCAGAGGCCGTGAAATCCAGGTCTTGGGGATCCGCGACTCAGCGGCCGGGAATAATTTGGTGACCACGCTGGATTGGGATCTTCAAAGAACAGCCCAGGAGGCCATACAGGGTCGGCCCGGGGCTATCGTAGTCCTGAATCCAGAAACGGGTGAAGTCCTGGCCATGACCAGCTCTCCGGCTTTTGATCCATCCTCCTTCACCAGGAAAATTACGGCCAAAGCCTGGCAGGCCCTGATCTCTGACCCGCTCAAGCCCTTTCAAAACCGGGCTATTCAAGGACAATATCCACCGGGGTCCACCTATAAAATGGTTACAGCCTTGGCCGGGCTGGAAGAAAAAGTGATTACCCCGGAGACGACCTTTTATTGTAACGGCTCCTTTCCTTTCGGCAACCGTCGTTTCGGCTGCTGGAGTAAAGGGGGACATGGTGCAGTGAGTCTGCATAAGGCTATTGTGCAGTCCTGTGATGTCTATTTTTATAATGTCGGTCTCCGACTGGGGGTGGACCGCCTGGCCCGTTATGCAACATACTTCGGCCTGGGTAACCTAACGGGGATTTCTCTCACCTCTGAAAAGAGCGGTCTCATTCCCACATCGATTTGGAAGTTCAAACGGTTTAAGACGCCCTGGCACCCCGGAGAAACGCTGTCCTTGGCCATAGGTCAGGGCTATAATTTAACCACACCCCTGCAAATGGCTGTCTATACCGCAGCCCTGGCTAACGGGGGAAAGATCTATCGTCCTTTCCTGGTCAAAAAAATGATCAGCCCACAGGGACAGGGCCTCAAGGAGTTTTCACCGCACCAGATCACCTCCCTTCCCATAAAACAGGAGAATTTGCAGTTGATAAAAAAGGCCATGGCCGGGGTGGTTAATGAAGCGGGGGGTACCGGTGGAGCCGCCCGCTTGTGGAGCATTGTAGCTGCTGGAAAAACCGGAACGGCCCAGGTGGTCGGCCTGGGAAAACGAGGAGGGCGGGATCATGCCTGGTTTGTGGCCTTTGCCCCCCTGGAGGCGCCGAAGTTGGCTGTGGCAGTTATTGTGGAACACGGCGGTCATGGCGGAGCAGCAGCAGCTCCGATAGCCCGGAAAATTTTTCAAACCTTTTTCCATCTCCTTCCCAAAGGGGCAGGAACCACCAGCGCGACATCGGAATCGACTGTACAGCCGCCACCCGAGTTCCCAACAGAGGAGGTTTCCGGTGATTGACCGCCGTTTCATTCAGAATTTTAATTGGTCCCTGCTGCTTCTGGTTATCCTTTTAATCACTGTCGGGGTCATCAACCTCTATTCCGCTTCCCAGACCGCCGGAGGGGGGACCCCTGTTTACATGAAACAGATTTATATTGCCGCCACCGGGTTTCTGATCCTTTTAGTCATCCTCTTTTTTGATTATCACTTGTTACTCTCCCTGGCCTATCCTTTGTTTTGGATCTCCATCATTCTCCTGATCAGTGTATTTTTTCTGGGAAGGACGGTTTCCGGTTCTCAACGCTGGTTGCCATTGGGTTTATTTTCTTTTCAACCCTCGGAGCTGGCCAAAATCGCCCTGATCCTGTCCCTGGCCAAATATTTTTCTAACAACGAAGGCCAAGGTCGCTATGGGTTTCGAGACCTCTATTTTCCCCTGGGAATGGCTTTGCTTCCGGCCCTATTGATAATGAAACAACCGGATTTGGGAACAGCCCTTTTACTGCTTCTGATTTCTATTTCAATATTTCTATTTCTGGGTGTGGCCTGGAGGACGCTGTTTATCTCCTTAGGGGCCTTAGTCGTGTCCCTGCCGCTATTCTGGTTCTTTTTAAAGGATTACCAAAAGAAAAGGGTCCTCATTTTTCTTCAACCGGAATCTGATCCCCTGGGAGCCGGTTACCATATCCTTCAATCCAAAATCGCTGTCGGTTCCGGGGGGATTTGGGGAAAGGGCTTTTTAAAAGGTACACAGGGGCAGCTTCGCTTTTTACCTGAAAAGCACACCGATTTTGCCTTTTCCATTCTGGCCGAAGAATGGGGGTTTATTGGTACATTCCTGGTGCTCACCCTTTTTCTGCTCCTGGTCTTGTGGGCCATGAATGTGGCCCGCCAGGCTAAGGACCGCTTCGGCCAGGTGGTGGCCCTGGGGGTAGGTGCAGCCTTTTTCTGGCAAAGCGTGATCAATATCGGCATGGTGGTCGGCCTGGTGCCGGTGGTAGGTGTGCCGCTGCCCTTTATCAGTTACGGTGGATCTTCCATCATCATCAGTCTGATCGGTATCGGATTGCTGCTTAATATTCATATGCGGCGGTTTGTGATACAATCATAAAGAAAGGTATGCGGTTCAAGGTATAGGGTTTACGGTTTACATTAACCTTTCCTCTTGGACCTTACTCCTTTTCATATTAATAACCGACTAAAAAAGATGGTCTCGCAAAAAGTCGCTAAATCCTCTTCGATGTCATTCCGACGAAAGCCGGAATCCAGGAATTTCAAGCGGTTAATAATACCCTGGACCCCGATTTTCACCGAGGTGACGACTTTTTGCGAGACCATCTTTTGAGACCATTAATAACCCTATTCCTTATGAAAAGTGAAAACCTTTAACTTGTGATCTCCGAGAAAATTTCAAATATTCCTTTGATCCTGGCCCCGGCCGGCAATAGGGCCGGGTTTTTAGCCGCCTTAGCCGCCGGGGCCGAAGCGGTCTACTGCGGGCTGAAGCAGCTATCGGCCCGCATGGAGGCCAAGAATTTTACCCTCCAGGAGCTGGCAGCCCTGGCTGAACTGGCCCGTTCCAAGGGGACCCGTGTTTTTGTCACGGTCAATACCGTGATTAAGCCAGAGGAGCTGGACCTGGCTGGAAGACTACTGGATGACCTAAACCGTTGGGTCCATCCCGAGGCCTTGATTATCCAAGACCTGGCTGTAATTGAATTAGCCCGGCAAACCGGGTTTACCGGTGAACTGCATCTTTCCACCTTAGCCAATGTCGGTATTAAAGCGGCCTTACCCCTGGTCAACCGCATCAAGGGAGTATCCCGGGTGGTCTTACCTCGCGAACTTAATGTGGATGAAATCCGTACCCTGGCCGATGCTTGCCCGGAAGGATTGGGCCTGGAGGTCTTTGTTCACGGCGCCCTGTGTTACGGTGTTTCCGGGCGTTGTTACTGGAGTAGTTTTCTGGGTGGAAAAAGCGGATTGCGGGGCCGGTGCGTCCAACCCTGCCGTCGTCTTTATCGGCAGGGAAATCAAGAGCAGCGCTTTTTTTCCTGCCAGGACTTGAGTCTGGATGTCCTGGTCAAGGTCCTTTTGTCCATGCCGGCCATCAAGGGATGGAAGATCGAGGGCCGAAAAAAAGGTCCTCATTATGTCTATTACACTGTTCGAGCCTATAAGCTTTTGAGGGACCATCCCGGTGACGGGCAGGCTAAAAAAGAGGCTTTGGAGTTGCTGCAATGGGCCCTGGGCCGCAACGGAACCCATTATGGATTTTTATCTCAAAGGCCCAGCAACCCTATCCGGACCGGGGAGCAAACCGCTTCCGGCCTTTTGCTGGGGAAACTTAACTGGAAGGGGGACACCCCCTTTTTTATTTTAAAACAGCAACTTTTAACCGGTGATGTTATCCGAGTCGGCTATGAGGATGAAGCCTGGCATAGGACGCAAAGGATTAACCGATCCCTGGAATCAGGCTCTCGCTTTTTTCTTCCTTCCCTGGCCAGTAATAAATCCCGGCCCGAGGCCCCGGTTTTTTTAATCGACCGTCGGGAGCCCGAAATGATGGAAAAAATTTTGGTTTTGGAAGGGGAGATGAAATCCGGAGAAATGAAAGAATTTTCCTCGTCCGGGTTTAAAACCCGTCCTTCCCGCCCCAGCCCGCCCGCAAAGGTTATCAGGGATCAAAAGGTTTTCCGCCTTTCACCCAAACAGAAACCGGGCCGGGAAGAGATCGGCCTCTGGTTGGCGGAGGAGTCGGTTCAGGCCGGTTTATCCCTAACGAATATCTGGTGGTGGCTTTCGCCGGTTATCTGGCCGGCAGATGAAGCCCGGACAGAATCCCTGATCGCGAAGGTATTGAAAAAAGGATTCAGCCGCTTTGTCTTGAACGCGCCCTGGCAGATGGGCTTTTTTCAAAACCCGAAAACAGTGACCCTCTGGGCCGGGCCCTTTTGTAACCTGAGTAATGGGTTGGCCATCCAGCAGATAAAGACCCTTGGCTTTCAGGGGGCCATGGTCAGTCCGGAGCTGGGAGAGGCCGATTTCCTTTCCCTGGCCCGACAAAGCCCGCTTCCTCTGGGAATGGTCCTTTCCGGCAATTTCCCCTTATGCATTTCCCGCATCCTGTCTGAGCGATTGAAAACCGACCAGCCCTTCCAAAGCCCCCGGGGAGAAACGGCCTGGGCTGTTCAAGAGGAGGGCAATTACTGGATCTATCCCAATTGGAAGCTGGATTGGTCAGCCTTTCGCCGGGAATTGGAAAGGGCCGGATACGTGCGCTTTGTTCATTTGATTGAGCGGGTCCCAAGATCGGTGGAATGGAAGGAGCGGCCAGGGACCTGGAACTGGAACATCGGCCTTCCTTGATTGTACTTCCCTAAAATATCCTTTCCTGCACCGAAAGATTTTTTCTTAACTTTCCTATAGACTAACGAGAGAAATGAGCTTGATCTATGTCGTCTTCTTTTCGAGTTTATCGAACAATTGGTCAATATCTTTTTGGATCCCAATGGTTTTATAGAGAGCGGTGATGATTTGGCAATATTGTTTGATTTCCTCCAGTTCCAGAATCCGACCCTTACGGTCCTTTAACCATTTATCGCAAACCCGATACCCCCCGATCATATAATCCCAAACCTCTCCCGATACCTCTTCGAAAAAACAGGAGGAATTTATATAAACCCTTCGGTTCTTTTTGTCATAATTGGGTTTCTCCACCTTGGTTTCTCCCTGACCTTGAAAGCGGGAAAGAGGCGGATCTATCCCCGGTCCTCTCAGGAGGTGAAGATCTACCAAACGTTCTCCGTAGTGGGCGGCTTTTAAAAACAGGGAACGGTCGGAGGTAAAAGGGACACGGGGAAAATCCATTTTTAGAAATTCGGCATATCGGGTTCGGTATTTTTTGGAATAGAGGACGGCATAGATATAGTGCAAAATCTGTTCAGGAGAGGGAGATTTTCGATAAACTTTAGTAAGCTGATCTAAAAAAGCGGGAGCAATGTTTGCTTTTTTGGTTTTATACACCTCGTGGGGTTCAAAGAGGAGCATCAGGTTGCCAAATGATTTTTTCTGCGGGTTTTTTATCTTCGTTTCGGAAGGGGGATAAACGAAAAGAGGAAAGAGGAAAGCAATTCCTTTATTACTTAAGGTAATACGACTTTCAATAATATTGTTAGTTATCAAAGCATGATTAAATACCCCTTCGGCAACTTGCCTTACGGAAACCAACCCCAAATTCTCTTCCAACATATGCTGCATCACTTCCGACCGGGGCATGCAATGAAAGCCTCTTGACCTTCCGGTATAATAGGTAAAACGGATATCAAAGGGTCGATAGAAAATGGGAACAATTTTGTTCCGATCCAGACCGTTCTCTCGCAAGTCTTTTTGGGCCAGTTCCACCTTCCAGTCCCGGGCATCCTTTCCCAACCGGTAGGCCGTGCGGGCCATCTCAGGGTCCGATTTGGAAAAATTCATGACCGTAGTCCAGACCTCATTTGGGGTCCAGCGTATCGTAAGGGAATCCCTGGCTGTTACAATCCCCACACTGTGAACCGGAAAGATATCGGTTATCTTGGGGTAGCGTTCATATTGTTCCAGGCGGCTCTCATCCCTGGGGACAAACAGATAAAAACCGGCCTTGGGTTTGATTTCTTGCCAGGGAAGGGTCTTCCTATTCTCTTTTTCCAATCGGGCATATTTCTCTTCCCGTTTTCCCCAGAGTTCCGAATGAAATACCCGGCAATCTTTTTTCTTGCCTTTCTTTTTCAGAAAAAGGGCAATGGATACCCCTTGCTTGATGTCAAAAACATTTTCATCCTTGGAACCATCGGGGCATTTTTCTTTTTTTAAGGAATTGCCGTGTAGGTCCAGGATATAGATTTCATCAAAACTTTCCATCAGGGAACGGCGCATACCCCGAAAGGTCGGATTATCCAGGTAACTATGATTGGTAATCAAGCCGATCACCCCTTCCCCGGCCTGGTCGATTTTCCACTGGGCGAAGCGGATGAATTTGACATAATCATCCTTCAGCCATTTGGGATTTTTTTCTCCCAGGGGTTTTCCGTCTATCCGGTGATAAGCCATGATCTCTTCGGTGATCCATTCCCCAATATTGGTGGAATGGCCGGAGTAAGGGGGATTTCCAATGATCACCAGGATAGGCTGTTTCTTTTTTACTTTTCCGGCCAGATGCGATTCTTCAGAAAGGGAGGACATACCCGGGATCTCCGTCTGGGCCAGGTCTTCCATTTCCAGGGTATTGGTCAGATAGAGTTTAAAGCGGTCCTTGTCTTTCAACCGGTATCCCAGCTCTTCCAACAAAAAGGACATCTTTAAATGCCCCACGGCATAGGGGGCCATCATTAGCTCAAAAGCGAAAAAGTTCTTTAAGATATGATCCCGGATAAAGGTTTCTTTCCCTCCTTGCCCAAATTTTCCTACAAATTCAGATACAGCCAGAGATGCTGCTTCGGCCAAAAAGGTAAGGGTTCCGGCTGCCGGATCCAGAACCGTTACTTGCTCGTCGGCCAGGCCGTCTTTTTTCCCGTAGGACTCTTTTAAAATTTGATGGACGGAGTGAACGATAAACGATACCACCGGTTCCGGCGTATAATAAACCCCTCGTCGTTCCCTGGTTTTGGGGTCATATTCGGCCAGGAAGGTTTCATAAAAATGGACAACCGGGTCTTTCCCTCTCCCATTATGGAAATAGCCGTGAAGGATGGATTGGACATTGGTGACGGCCAACACCTCGGCCAGATCATCGATGATCCATTCCATTTGTTTAGGCAGGTTGCCGAGGGAAATAAAGTGAAAAACATCCCGTAGGATACCGATGGTTGGGGGAATACCGTCATAGGCCAGCTTTCGGTTAAAGGAATCCATCCGGGTCCGGGCGGCGAAAAGACCATAAGTAATGGTCTGAGAATAGAGATCGGCGAAATCATCTGGGGATAAGCCATGAATCAGATATTCCCGGAAAGCCAGATAAAACCCCGAGATAAAACCTTTTTTTTGTGCTTTTTCCTTCTTGAGTTCTTCGGTAATGACCCAGTCTTTTAAGAACCGTGTTCTTTTAGCCAGTTCGACGGCCAAAGTTTTGGCTTCATAAACCTTGGGCAGGGAGAAGGAATAATATTTTTCCAGGAGGGAATAAAAGGCCTCTTCGTTTTCAACCGGAGGGATTCTTTTAATTTTATTAATCCAAAAAGGACGACCAAGAAGGACTTTATCAATAAGCGATCCATTCCGATAAAGCCGAAACTCGAAAAAGTTGGTTAGAATCAGATTAGGGAAGGTGTGGATATAACGGCGGAGCTGCTCGGAGGTTTCCACCTGATCCAAGTATTCGTTTCCCGGTTCCTTGGCCTCAATATAACCGATAATATGCTGGTGACCGTCCCATACCCTAAAGTCCGGGTTCCCGGCTTCGGTTCTCTTGGGAAGAGTAGTGATATGGACACTTGGTTTTCGTCTGGTTTCGGTAAAACGGGTTAACAACTGTTCCAGGGCCGGGTAATAGCTTTCCTCCCGGGCGTCACCTTGACCGGCGATTTCGTGCAACCGGGTGAAATATTCCTTCAACATGAGGGGTTACCCTTCCCGGCCTAAATTTAAGGAAAAAAATAAAACGAAATTAATAAGTAAGATGGATGTAGGAATAACACAGCCCTTCGCACATGTCAATCGCCTTGTGCCATCCTTTAATTGAAACCTTCGTTTTTGCTGCTTCGACCTTTTAAGGAAGTTGGCCCGATAATTTCTAACGGATTCCGGACAAAGAGGAAAGGGAATATTTTAAAGAGAATTTCTGTAACTTATTCTATAATATTGCTGGGGAAAGAAAAAAATCTGTAACTTCTTTAACCCGTGGACGTTATATACAAATATGGAAATCGGCGAGGAATTTTTTAGGCATCATAGGGACAAGCTGTTCGGCTACCTGATGCGCATGACGGGCGATTATCATTTGGCAAGTGATCTTCTACAAGAGAGCTTCACCCGCTGTCTTGAAAAATATCGTTATCAAGCTCTCAGTCCCTCGTTATTATATACGATAGCACGCCATGCCTTGATCGATCATAAAAGGAAGCAGGATAGAACGGTTCCGCTGGATGGAGACCGGGTTGACGGCCGCCCCGATGTGGAGCAAACCCATTTGATACGCGCTGAATACCGCCGCGTACTTTTAGCCATGAAGAAGCTCGAGCCTGATGAGCAGGATATTCTTGCTCTGGTTATTAGCGGAGACCTGTCTTACCGGGAGATTGCCTCGTTTACAGGTTTAAGCGAAGCCAATGTAAAGATCAAGGTCCACCGGGCGCGACTAAATTTGAAAAGGATCCTCTCCAAAGGAGATTAACAATGGATGACATAATCAGCAAGTTCATCGATAATGAGATGGATCTGGAGGAAAAAATAGTTTTTGTGGAAAGGATACACGGGGATCGAACTTTCAGAGACGAATCCCTGGAACTGTTGCAGCAGGAAAAGCTGCTCCGCTCTGAGATGGTAGAGCGGATTCCTGCGGTCATTCTTCCAGTACGAAAGAAGTTTTTCACTCCCTTCTTACGTCCTGCGGCGGTTTTTGCCTCAGGAATGGCAGCACTGCTTATTATCCTCTTTTTCTCTTTTCCTTCTCGGGTGGCTACCCCCACAACTCACCGGTTTGTCCTTTATCTCCCGCAGGTTCGTCAGGTGGAGATCACCGGGAGCTTCACCGACTGGAAGAGGATTCCGTTAAAACCTACAGGTTCGAGCGGATACTGGGAGGTTACGCTCACTATCCCGGAAGGGGAACACCGCTTCACCTATATCCTCGAAGGTCATCAGAGAATTTCCGATCCCACGGTACCAACCAGAGAAAAAGATGATTTCGGCGGTGAAAATTCATTACTTTATGTAGGGGCATAGCTATGAAAAAATATCTGCTGCTGGTTGTTTTCGTGCTGATGCTTATTAGCGGATGTACCAGCCATTATCAAAGGGTGAAAGGAGACGGCGTACACCTTTATCTGAAAAAATCCGACGCCCAAAAGGTATTTTTTGCCTCCTCGATCGACGGGTTCTCACTGCACCCGGTTAAAAGAGTCTTTAACGGGATCTGGGAGATTACCGTTCCCACACAGGGCGAGTTCAAATATTTTTATGTTGTTGACGGAATGCCATTCGTTCCAGCCTGCCGGTTTAATGAAAATGATGGTTTCGGTTCCAAAAATTGTCTTCATCTTCCCGGCTGGTAACCTTATTCACCCTCAAACGTTAGAAGGGTAAAAAGGAGAAGAAAGGAAAATACCATGGAAAAAATTATGCTTTTCTTGATAGGAACGATCTTGCTTGCCGGTTCCCCGGCCTTTAGTGATGAAGTGGACCAAGGCCTGTCCTTAATGGCTAATGAACAACTGAGGGCCAGTACCAGGTCTTTAATCCGGGTGGGGGTAAACAGCGGGGAGGCCATAAGGATGACCCGACTGATGCTTCAAAACCGGTTTACACAGCAACAGATGCTGAGGGCACACCAGATCCTGCTGGATGCCCAAAAAGAGGGTCTCCCCTGGCAACCAATCATGGAAAAAGCCCAAGAGGGGATGGCTAAGCAGGTGGGTGAGGGAAAAATCCTGCAAGCCATGGAGCAGGTTCATGCCCGTTACGCATACACCTACGAACAGGCAAACCAGTTTACTCAAAACAGGGAACAAACCCGCCAGATAGCTCATAATATGGCCAAGGGGCTCGAGGCCGGCCTGACCCAAAAAGAAATGGCCCAAATAATGAACACCTTACAGATTAGAACACGAGAAATGACCAGAACCCAGAGGGCCGAACTTGCCGAAGAAACCTTTAAGACTTCCCGGGACATGGCCCGCCTCGGACTCTCCTCCAAGGCCGCTGCAGATCTGGTCTGCCAGGCCCTTCAAAACCGGTTTACGGCCAGAGAAATGGCAACGATGAGGAATTCCTTTACCTCCCAGTCTCGTTCTACCGCGCCCAATCAACTGGCCCAGAATTTCTCGAACGCCCTCCGTAGCGGAAAAGGTGCCGACAGCCTGGGTTCTATGGGCAGTGGGGCTGGTGGGCCAGGTGGAGGCGGTGGTCAGGGTGGGCCAAGCGGATCGGGCGGTATGATGGGTGGTGATGGAGGGGGCGGTTTCATGGGTGGTGGCCCAGGTGGTGCAGGAGGCGGAGGTGGCCCCAGTGGAGGGGGTGGTGGTGGTCATCACTGATGCTTCTAAAAGTAACATCCCCGAAGAAGGGGGTTTCAACTCCCTTCTTCGGGGATGTTTATAATATGTTAATCCGAGAACCCCTTTGATTTCTTAGGGATGATCAGCCACATGGCCAGGTAGGCAAAGAGGGCAAAGCCGAAAGAAAACACTATTAAAAGGATAAACAGGATGCGGATGATGGTCGGGTCCCGGTCCAGATACTCACCGATCCCGCCGCAAACGCCGCCGATCTTGCGATCCTTTTCCGAAAGAAACATTTTTTTCATTTATAAACCTCCTAAATTTCAAAACCCTTCTGCTATGCATATATTGGACTAAGATATGGAAAGGCAGAAGGCGGGTTCTAAAGCATTCAGGGGAAAGTGCGGTTTTAAATGCCCAGATATTGTTTCAAAATTTCTTTTTTTTCCTGAAGCACCCTAACGTCCCCCTGCCATTTAACTCGGCCCTTTTCCAAAATATAGGCCCGATCGGACAGGTTGAGCGTCACCTTTGAATTCTGCTCGGCCAGCAAAATGGTCATGCCTTCCTCTTTCAAGGCCTTTATCTGGGCCTCCAGTTCCTTGACGATCAGCGGAGAAAGACCTTCAGTGGGCTCATCCAAGAGCAGCAGTTCGGGATTGCCCATCAGGGTCCTGGCGATGGTCAGCATCTGCTGCTCCCCCCCGGAGAGGGTCCCTCCGGATTGAGACTGTCTTGTTTTAAGGATGGGAAACATATGATAGACCCGCTCCAGGGTCCAGTGCCCCTTTTGTCCTTTCTTCATCCCCATCTCCAGATTTTCCTTAACCGTCAGGTTAGGAAAGATGATACGGTCTTCGGGCACATAGCCAATCCCGAGGTAAGCGATTTCAAAGGGCCTTTTACCTCGCAGGGAAGTCCCATCGAACAAAAGGCTGCCCGCCCGGGGAACGGTCAGGCCCATGATACTGCGAATCAGGGTCGTTTTCCCCACGCCGTTGCGGCCCAGGACACAAACCACTTCTCCCTTCTCGACCTGAAGGGATACGTCAAACAGGATATGGCTGATGCCGTAATAGGTATTGATGTTTTTTAGTTCCAACAGCATTATTCGTCCTCAGCCAGATAGATTTGTTGAACCTGATCATTGGCCCGTATTTCCTGGGGCGTTCCTTCGGCGATAATCGAACCAAAGTGCATCACCCGGACCTTTTCCGAAATCCCGAAGACAATATTCATGTCATGTTCAATGAAAAGCAGGGTCAGATTCTTGGAGCGTACGATCTGTTGTATCAGTTCCATGGTTTTTTGGGATTCCTCCGGACTCATCCCGGCCGTGGGTTCATCCAGCAAAAGAAGGTCCGGATAGGTTCCCAGGGTAATACCGATTTCCAGTAATCTCTGATCCCCGTGGGCGAGTAAACCGGCCATCCGGTCCTTTTGGTCTCCCAGGCCTAAACTGCCCAGAATTTCATCGGTTTCTTTTTGGAAAAAATGATCAGCCTTTTCAATGATATTCCTGGTTTTTTTCTTCCAGGCCATCAAGGCCACCTGAATATTTTCAAAGGCCGTCAACCGAGGAAAGATATTGGTTTTTTGAAATGACCGGCCGATACCCGATCGAGTGATCCGATGGGGAGAGAAATGGGTAATTTCGTGATCTTTGAAATAGACCGCCCCGGAATTGGGTTTAAGGTGGCCGGTCAGGAGATTAAACAGGGTTGTCTTGCCGGCCCCGTTGGGTCCGATGATGGAGCTGATCTCCCCCCTTTCGAGGGCAAAGGAAACCATATTGACCGCCATCAAGCCGCCAAAAGTCTTATGAAGATTTTCAACTCGAAACATCATGCTATTTTGTCGGACTCCCCTTTTCTTTGACGCAAAGACAACCGCTCGGCGATAAATCCGGCGATGCCTCCCCTCAGAAACAGCAAGAGGGTGATAATAATCAACCCCAGTACTAAAGGCCAGTATTGCGTATAACCGGTAATGACCTTGTCTAAGAATAAATACACTACCGATCCAACAATGGGTCCAAAGAAGTTATAAATACCCCCCAACAGACAGACTACCAGCATCTCGGTAGATTTTCCCCAATGAGCATAGTTTGGGAAGACATTTTTGTTGAATCCGCAAAACAAGGACCCGGCCACGCCCAAAAAAAATCCTGACAAGACAAAGGTGGATAACTGATACAAGCGAACGTTAATACCGATCGATTCCGCCCTTTGGGCGTTTTCCCTCATGGCCTGAAGGGCCTTACCGAAGGGGGATTTAATGATCAGCCACAGGAGGATCAAGCAAAAGACGATAATGATAAGGCTGAAATAATAGTAATGGGTAATGGACTTTAAAATGGAAGGGATAGGGATGTCGACAATGCCGTTGTCCCCCTTGGTAAAAGAATACCATTCAAAGACAATGGTATGGATAATCTGGGCAAAGGCCAAGGTCAGGAGGGCGAAATAAACATGGGTCAAACGGACGCAAAACCATCCGATGATTATGGCCGTGGCCGCGGCAATCAGAGGCCCGGCTATAAAGGCCAGGGCAAAAGGAAGCGGGGTATTGATCAGAATCAGGGCCGTGGCATAGGCCCCAACCGCATAAAATCCGGCCGGCCCGAAAGAGACCATACCGGCAAAGCCCAGCATCAGGTTGAGCCCGCAGGCAGCCAGGGCCAGGATTAACATTTCGTTCACCAGGCTGATCCAGCCGACAGGAATAAATAGGGGCAGTATAATCAAACCGGTCAGCACGATAATGGGGACGATCATCTTTCCAAAAGGGTTCCTGTTTTTCTTCGACGATCTCATTCCGGTTCCCCCATAAGCCCCCAGGGGCGAATGATCAAGACGATGATCATCAAGATAAAGGCGAAGGCCACGGCCAGCCTGGGGGCCACCAGGATCCCAAAGGCGTTGACCAGTCCAAAAATCAAAGATCCCAGAAAGGCCCCGGACAGGCTGCCGAGCCCGCCGATGACAATGATAATAAAACATTCGATCAGGACGATCATATCCATTCCCGGCATAGCGGAAGCCGTGGGGACCACCAGGGCTCCTCCCAACCCGGCCAGCCAGCATCCGAGCATAAAAACCACCGTATAGACTAAGGGAACATTGGTTCCCAGGGCGCTGGCCATCTCCCGGTTATAGGTCATAGCCCGAATGACCCTGCCTAATCGGGTGTATCGGATCAGGGTCCAAAGGCCGATAAAAACCAAAGGACCGCAACCAATCAGAAAGACGTTATAACTGGGGAAAGGCATACCCAGGACGAATAGGGGTCCCTGAAAAGGCCAGGGTGCCGAAACCAAATGGTATTCCACCCCCCAGGCCAACTTGCATAAATCACCCACGACCAGAACCAGGGCAAAGGTGAGCAGATATTGGTCCAGATGCTCCCGATCATAGATGCGTCGTAACAGCAAACCCTCAACCAATCCACCGAACAAGGCCACTCCCATAGGGGCAAAAAGTAAGGCCCACCAGAAGCCTCCGGCATTCTGGCTGATCATCGAGCTGATCCAGTAACACATATAGGCCCCCAGCATATATAATGCCCCATGGGCCAGATTAAGGATGCGTAAAGTGCCGAAGACCAGTGAAAGGCCTACCGCAATGAGGAAGATGACCATCCCCGTACTGATGCCGCTTAAGACCTGGATAATGACTCCCTGAAGGTTCATGGGCCTGGTGTTTATCTCCTGGGATTTGTTAACGGGGGCACGGCATCAGGGGTTCAAGGGTGTTGTAACCCCGGTTCGGAGTCATTGGGATTCAGCCCGAATTAACTGCTCCGAACGGAAAACCGAACCCTCGAACCCTTGGTGCCTATCTGCTTAATTATTTTTTCTTTCTGGCCGCTTCAATCTCTGAACAACTTGAATATCCCTTGGTCGGGTCCAGCGATACTGTTTTGGTTACGTGAGGCCAGGGCAATTCGGCCGTCACCGTGACCGGACCTACCCAAAAGGGCCAGAGGGTTTGATGGTCACAGGCCCTGATTTGAATCTTCCCAACCACCGTGTTAAGCTCCATCCCTTCCAGGGCGTTAATGATTTTTTCAATATCGACGGCTTTGGCCTTTTCAATGGCCTGCTTCAGGGCATAGACCGCGGTATATCCGGTCACAGAGAGACCGGCGTACATACCGGAGGCCTTATTGAATTTTGGCCAATAGACATTGCTGATGGGGTTATTGACCAGCCAGTAGGGATAATGGCTTCCTCCTAAGGCCCCCTTGGGATAGATGTCTTTGCCCATTTTAGAAAGAGATTCCATATTCCCCCAGTCTTGTCCGCAATG
>JBFMBU010000086.1:0-31307 GCA_040755035.1 Thermodesulfobacteriota bacterium | reverse complement strand
TCGTGCGGATCAGCCACGGAAACAGTCCGCGGCCATCCTAACCAAAGGAGCTTTTTTATTAAATACTACAGCATAGCTTTTTCTACTCTCCCCGGCGTAGCCGGGGGCTTAGCAATGGAGTTAAAAACCTAAGTTAAATCAACACAACACTTAAAGCGTTTGAACCTTTTTGGACAGCAATGAATGGCATTGATAAAATAATTTTTGTTCCGTTATCACTTCAGCGGTCATTTGACCGTATAACTTACTTCAACAGCAAGGAAATGCTAACTTCACAAGAAGCAGGTGAAGGGAATTTTGAATAAATGTCAGGCGTTCAGCGTTCGTCGTTCATCGAAAGGAACTTCCTCTCAATGTTATTTGCTGAAAACCTAAAGAAACCAGTACCCGGAGGAAAATTGGGTAACGAGTTGATTTATAAAGGGAACATTATTCAAAGTCAAGAAAATATTAATATATTCAGTTGGCGTTAAGCGTTTGTAATTCGGCGAATGGATAAAAATCAAAAAAGAAGGCAAAGGACGAGGAACAGAGAGCTGGGAGCAGCGGGGAAAAGATGATGGCATTATGTATAATTTCAGTTACTTATCAATAATTCCCGTCTTGTTATCCGGCTCGGGGGATTTATAACCTTTCAATTCCTAATCCTTTTTCTGGTTTTTGATGGGAGGTTTCAGATCAAAACAATGTTTTCCAGCCCCATGGGACCATTGTCTTGAGCTGTTATATTCCACTGCCTCTTCAGACGAATCGACCGAAAAAACCGCGCAAAGCCGGTAGGCATCCTTGCCCAATACTCCATAAATATAAGGACCCCCCGTTTCCGGATCTTTCAAGGGTGTCTTCAGACCAGGTTCCTTGTTCAGTGTGGTTAAATCGGCGGGCAAAAATGTATTTCTTTCCCAAAAGGAATCGATCGCCCTTGAAATACTTTTCAGATGGTTAACTCGGTGATCATCTATCCTTCTTTTGCGCTGTACGCCGGGAGGATCCATTATAAAAATGGCGGCAAGCACGGCCAGAAATACGACAACGGCAGATATTATTGCCAGATAAGTAACTCCGGTGGTTTTTTTCATTTTTCGATTTCCTCGCTTCTTAAATCCCACAAATAATAACCAAAAATTGTTCCGGCGATGACGGCTACCACAATTACTTTAAGCAGAAAACGGACCGTAAGATCCCCTCCCAGGACATTATAAATTAGGGTTGTTAGATCTCCAATCAGGGTACCGGCAGCAACGAACAGGGTTAAATAAGTCAGCCAACGACGTATTGGTGAGAGCCTCTTGACGGGATCCTGAAAAAGCTTTTTTCGGATATATCTTGAAAACAATAAAAAAACAGGAAAAGCAATAAGTAGGGACGAAATCGAAAACCGTATGCGGTCCATAATCCGTAGTCTGGATACAATGATGGCCGGATCCGGGAAACCCTTGTCGATGAAGAGGAAGAACAGATTGCCCAAATGATAGGCACTGAGATAAAGGGTGCTGAACAAGATCAGATATAAAAAGGCCTCCCTGGCCGAGAGGGAAGGACGGGGTCTGGGGACCGGGATCGGAAACTTCACCTCGGAAAAGGCCTTTAAGGCCCCCTCAACCTGTTCGGGCCTCCAGCCGGCTTCTTTTAAAACCTGCTTGATTTCTTCCTTAGAGGCATGATTCAATGCCTCTTTAATAAATGACTCCAGTACCTGGGTTTCCGATGCCATCAAACCTCCTCATTAATGAGGGTCATAATACCCAAAAGGGCAGTAAAATTTTTGGTGAATGAAAGAAAAGAGAAAAAAGGACTACATCTCATTTTTTCCCATACCGTGCCTGCTTTTCTTTCAGATCAAACCCTATTCTTCTCTTCGGCTTGACCGGTGGAGCCATTAAGGCCCGTAGGGCGTCAAAAACGATCTTAAATTGTTCGTCATATTTTTTTTCAATTTCATCGAGCTTCTTATAAAACTCCTTTTTTGATGAAACTATCCAGCGCAGGTTGACGAAGGCTCTCATAATCATGATATTAACCTCGATTGCCATCCGGCTGTTCAGCACTGAAGAGAGCATAGCCACTCCTTGTTCGGTAAAAACCATGGGTGGGTATTTAGAATGTTCTCCTCTTTTTAAGGTGCCAAATTGGCTCCTTAAAGAATCATTTTCCTCTTTGGTGAGTTCAAGCATGAAGTCCGGGGGGAATCGATAGCTGTTTCTCCGAACAGCCCTTTTTAGCTGCTTTGTTTCTATACCGTAAAGTTCCGCCAGATCGGAATCCAGCATCACCTTTTGCCCGCGGATCAAGAGGATTTTTTTCTCGATCATTTCTGCCGGTACAAGTGGAGTCATGCGTTTTTGGTCTGTTTGGTCTATCCGGTTGGTCTGGTTTTTTGGTCTATTTAGTCTATCCAGTTTTTTTAGTCTTTTTGGTTGATCGGGAAAAAAAATGGACTCATCCCTAATTTTCAATATCAACTACTAATGAACTGCAGACTTCAATAACTGAAAGGTACAAGGAACAAGGTTAAAGGTTAAAGGTATAAACCTACAACCTGAAAGCTCAAAGGAAAGAATTACCCGGAGGAAAATTGGGTAACGACTTGGTTTATAAAGGGAAAGAAATAGGAGGTCAAGAAAAAAATGGTTAGGGCTTCGGGAGTCGGAGACAAAGCACCCGGGGTGATCCAAGCTTTTCAGTTATAAATCCAGGATCTCCCCGGTTATTCCCGCATCGCGGATATGGAGAAATCCTATGTTGGCTTTGCCGAAAAAACCGACACCGGAAGCCGACCCGGGATTAAAAAACAGAAGGCCGTTGTCAACATGATTAACGGCCCTATGAGAGTGTCCGTAGACCAGACAATCGATACCTTCAAATTCCGGTCGCAGACGGGTCTCCAAACCACTACCCGGTCCCCAGCCATGTATAAGACCTATCTTTAAACCCTCCAGTTCAAGGATTTTTTTCCCGGGCAACCTCCCTCTTAAGGCCCCCTCATCCATATTCCCCTGCACCGCTTCCAGAGGAAAGGATTGGAGGTATTCGTAAACAGCCGCCCCGACCATGTCCCCGGCATGGAGGATTAAGTCGGCGTCGGAAAAATACGTCGCGCAGAGCCGTTTAAATTCAGGAGTCACCCGGGTCAAATGGGTGTCGGACAATACCCCGATTTTCATTGCAACCCCTTACGTCAATCAGCTCCCGGCCTCAAGTGTACACTGGGTAAAATCGATCTCCTGCTGGCACCCTTTACAGACATGTTTTTTATCGAATTCATCGGAAAAGATCTCGGTTTCCCGGCCGCAATTGGGACATTTGCAGGTAAAAGACTTCAGATTCTTAAACTGTTCGTACCCTGGGCAATGTTGTGGTGTAGTCATAACGTCCTCCTTTCAAAAGTCCGAGGTTCAAAGAAATCTAATTCGTTCTCCTCTGAAATTATACGTTTTCGGCTCAAGCTATCAGCCTTCTGCGATCAGCCATCAGCCAGCCAATTAATTAATAAGGAATTTCCTGAATGCTGCCGGCTGATTGCTGTTTGCTCCATCCGGAAATGTGCCATTTCGGGATGGACACTAATGCTTTTTCAAAAAAATTCAGGCGCTGTTCAGAACCGCTTTTCTCCCCAGATCGAAAGCCTCCTGCAGTGCTGTGGGGTGGTCGATGATTTTTCCTTTGCCTTCTATTGCCCGGTAAAACAGCCCGCCTTCATAATTCTTGTCCAGGGCATCAAAAAAATATTTGGCGGTCAACTCGACTCCTTCAAAAAGATTTTTTCCTTTAGTGGCCCCGACGGCCACCAGATAACCCCGCCCATGATCATATTTTTTTCTTTCCGCGGCTGTTTTTTCCAGCATCCGCCTGGACCAGAGGGCTTGAGAACGGTCCACCACCATCTTGACCTGGGCCGGCAGACCGTAGAAAAAAATCGGAGAAGACAAAAAAACCAGCGGGGCATCCCATAAAAGCGGATAGATCCCATCCATATCGTCGGTGATCACACATTCCCCGGTCTGATCGCACCCTCCGCACTCCTGACAACCCGACAAGGTCAGATCACGGACATACATTTTCTTAATTTCCGCCCCGGCCGATTCCGCTCCTTCTAAAATCTTGTCCAACAACAGGTCGCTGTTACCTTCGGCCCGCGGACTTCCGTAAATTCCCACAACCGTCATTAGGCTTCTTCCTTTTCCTCCACCACCTGTCCTTTATGTTTGGTTCCGCACAGGGGACAGAGGATATCGATTTCCTTTTCGTCTCCGATGAATTTTTCCCTGAGCTTTTCCGGTCCCAAAAAACTGACATCGCCGCAGGCACAGGCCGGACATTCGGCCCGGACTTTGTATTTGATCTTCGCCATACCGTTTCTCCTTTTGAAAGCGCTATTTTATCCTTTGATCCGATCCGGTGGTTTCGCATTCCGGGATATAGCAGGTGATGTTCAAAAACTCGCATTTTTGTTTACAGGATGGACATTCATCCGGCGGGGCCTCCTTTTTCAAGGTATACCCGCAGTTGCTGCATTTCCATTCGTTTTCGGCCATAAATTCACCCTCCCTTTATAATGTTTGCCCGGGCTTCTTGGGCCCATTGTCCGATGGATTGTTCTTTCACCTGACCGTCGGAAAATATTTTAACCATCCGTTTTTCCTTTTGCAAGGTTTTTAGATAGAAAAACGCCTCCTTGGCTTTCAACCGCCCCAGGGTCCAAACTACCGTCCCTTGCAGCAAGGACGACTGATCATTTATAGCCCCCAATAGGTAGGGCAGGACTCTCTGTTTTGTCTCTTCATCCAGTTGTTTGATTCTCCCGATCCCCCAAATGACCCCGGCCAGCAATTGCGGATTGTCCAGCCGGCACTTTGCTTCCGTTAAATAAGCGATAAAAAGACCGAGGTACTCAGAGCGCAGGGCAGGGATTTCGGCCAGGATCTCCCCCAAGGCCTCCGGCATTCCCCAGCCGATCCCACCCGATTCATCGTTCAGATTCCAGATTAACTGACGGATAATGGTCCGAACCCGTTCCGGGTCTCTGGCAAAAAGGAAGCCGACTACCAAACCCAGGGCCTTTACCGCCCGCCATTTGATCCGCTCGTCGGAATCGGTCAGAAGGCCGATCAAACCGCCGGCTGTTTTTCCTTCGTTTCCTTGGGCTGTTTGTAATAAGGCGGTATAATCCTCCCTTTCCAAAAAGGTTTTCAGGATTTTTAAAAGATTCAACCGCTTTCCTATTCTTCGAGGCTGAATTGGTCCTTACCCACCCCGCACAAAGGACATAACCAATCCTCCGGCAGATCTTCGAAGGCCGTTCCGGGAGCGATCCCGTTATCCGGGTCCCCTTCCGCCGGATCGTAGACATATCCGCAAACCTCACAAACATATTTTTTCATCCCGCGCTCCCCTTTCCTGTTTTCGCCTTCAGGCATAACTATTCATGATTCTAATCAATTGTTCCTGGTCGGGTTTCATAGCAATCAAGGGTTTTTGTTTTACTTGGGGGAAATGGTCTCCATAGACCGGCCGGTTATTTTCGTAAATAATCCCCAAGGGAATCCGCTCCCCCCACTCCATTGAGGTTTTCATCGCCTCGGCCCAGTCCGAGGGGTTATAACCGGCAGGCAGTTCATAACAGCGTTTTTTATACCAGGCCGAGGTATTGACCTTGTTGAAGGAGACACAGGGTTGAAGGATATCCACCAGGGCGAATCCCTTATGTCTGACCGCTTTCCCGATAAGGGTGGTCAGATGTTCGGGCATCCCGGAAAAACCACGGGCCACGAATCCGGCCTTCATGGCCACGGCCACCGCCAGTGGATTGAAGGGGTCCGAAGCCACACCCGACGGCTGGGCCTTGGTCACCTGACCGGCCGCAGTGGTCGGACTGGCCTGGCCTTTGGTCAGACCGTAGATTTGATTGTTATGGACCAGAAGGGTCAGGTCGATATTCCGGCGGATGGCGGCCAAGAAATGATTCCCCCCTTCACCGTAATTGCAGCCATCGCCACTTTCCACGACAACCGTTAAACCGGGATTGGCTAATTTGGCCCCGGTGGCCACAGGCAGGGAGCGGCCGTGAAGCCCGTTGAAAACATTGGCCCTCAGATAATGGGGAGCCTTGGCGGCCTGACCGATCCCGGAAACAAACAATAGCTCCTGCGGTTTAAGCTGCAAGTCCACCAGGGCCTGCTTAACGGACTGGAGAATGGAAAAATTACCGCAGCCCGGGCACCAGGCCGTTTCATAGCTTCCGAAATCTTCCAACGAGACCATCTTGTCCTTTCCTTTTCTCTTTATACCATTCTTTGCCGTCATTTCAGGCCTTCAGGGAGTTCAGGATGTATTCCGGGGTAATCGGCAAACCGTCATAACGGAGGACCCGCCTGGATATAGGAAAACCCGTTTCCCTGCGGATAAGCCGGGCGAATTGTCCCTGGGCGTTCCCTTCCACGGCAACCACCTCCTTGGCCCCTTCCAGGATGGAAGAAAAATGATCCGCTACCAGGGGCCAGACCTGAGAAAAAGATAAAGTCCCGGTCCGTTTCCCCTGCTTGTTCAGTTCGGCGGCGGCTTCTAAAACCGCCCCTTTGGTTGAGCCCCAGGTCATTAACAGAACATCAGGGTTTGGTTCCCCCCTGTATTCCGGCATCGACGCTTCCCGCAGAAGTCCCTCCATCTTGGTCATCCTTTTATCCACCATTTTTTTTCGCACAGCCAAATCCTCGGTCAGATGACCGTCCTCCGTATGTTCGTCACTGTCGGCCACTACCAGATGATCGGTCATTCCGGGGATAAGGCGGGGGGATAACCCTTCTTCAGTCAAGGCATAGCGTTGGTAGGGGAATGAAATATTGGGCGGATCGGAAACCGGGCCGACCCAGGGAAGGTCCTCGATCGGAAAGGAACTCACTGCCCGATAGGAATCAGCCAGGAACTGATCGGTCAGGATAAAAACCGGGCCTTGAAAGGATTCAGCCAAGGCAAAGGCCTGGCGGGTCAAATAAAAACATTCTTCTATCGTCCCCGGGGTGAAAATCGCCCGGGGAAATTCCCCATGTCCGGCATGGAGAATAAAATCCAGATCGGCCTGTTCCGTGCGGGTGGGTAGTCCGGTAGCCGGGCCCGGGCGTTGAGCCACAACGATAACCAGCGGGGTCTCGGTCATGGCCGAGAGGCTGACCCCTTCGACCATCAGGGCAAACCCACCCCCGGAGGTGGCTACCATACTGGGGGCTCCGGCAAAAGAAGCGCCGATAGCCATATTAACGGCCCCGATTTCATTTTCGGCCTGTTCAACGATCACTCCCAGGGATTCGGCCTGAGCGGCCAATGATAAAGCGATGGAAGTGGCCGGGGTCATGGGATAAAAGGAAAAAAATTTTAAACCCGCGGACAAAGCCCCCAGGGCAATGGCTTCATTGCCGTTCATCATCACCCGCTTCCCCGGGTCGGACACCCGCGGAAGTTTGGGGAAGACCGGGGCCTTGTTTCCCGTCCATTGGAAGGCCTTGGTCAAGGCTTGCCGGTTTTCTTCAAGGACGGATGGGTTCTTTTTGCCGAAAAAACCGGATAGCACGTTTAGTAAAACGTCTTGGGGAAGACCGATCAAGGCCCCGGCCACTCCCAGAGCCAAGGTGTTATTCAGTTTAACCGGCCCGAGTTCCTTAAAGGGAACGCCGACAAAGTCCGAACGCTCACCGCCCCAGGAAAGATCGGTAATGATCAGCCCCCCGGAATGGAGATCTCCCTGATGGAGGGAGATCGTCTCCCGGTCAAGGGCTATGAGTAAATCAACAGCTTCCCGGGGGGTGGATAATTCCCGGGGGCCGGTCCGGATACTAAAAGTGTTGTGGCCCCCTCTTATCCGTGATTGATACCCCTGGGTAACGACTATGAAGTAACCGGAACGGACCAGGGCCTTGGCCAGCAACTGGCCTATGGTTACCAGACCCTGTCCGGCTTCACCTCCAATGAGGATATTGAGGCCACCCGGGTCGGTCATACGCCATCCAACCCGGCTTTTTCTTTTTCCATGAACCAGCCTTGCGGATCGGTCAGGTAAAAGCGGATATCCTGTAAAGATCTCCAATGCCCTCTTTCTTCCCGGATCATTTGCTCCAGAAAGGCCGCCTCCAAGGGATCGGTGCTTTTGGAATGGTGTTCCTGATAGAAGGACAGGCTGGCCTCTTCCAAAGCTAATCCGGTATTCAAGGCCTCCAGATCGGTGGCTTCAGGCCTCGGGTCCATCTTTTTTTCCCGGACCAGTTTTCGGAATAAGGCCTCCACCTCCTTTTTTTCAGGCGAATTTCCAAGGGATTCCCAGTTCCGGGTCCAGGGTTGATCGGCGGTCAGTTCGGCATGGATCTTTTTGATCCGGCCCTGATGAAGGACTTCCTCCTTCATCAGGGCCGAAAAAATCTCCCGGCATTCTGAATTGCCGCAGGAGCGCTGGGCTTGGTCATAAAAGGCCCTTCCTTTTTCTTCGATTTGAAGGGCCGTCTCCAGCATCTCCAATGAATAACGTGCAGAATCGCGCATGGTTTTATGCCTTCCACAGTCCATGAATGTTACAATATTCCCGGGCGCTGACCTGGGCCGCCTGGATCTCGAAAACCGCCTCCGGCGCATCGCCGGGTTTGAGGAATTGTCGATAGATCTTGTCGTCGGCGATGACCTCGATCCACTCGATATAATGCTTTTCCTCCATGGGATGGGCGACTGAGCCTACTTTGACCTTGAAGCCGGTAGCGGTTTTTTCAATAACCGGCACGTGTTTTTCCTTGGCCGCATCAACCGTGTTCTCTACGAACAATTTCATCGGCTGGCCGCAGCAAACCAACTGTCCTTTGCCGGCATGAAGCACCTCAACGATATTCCCGCACACTTCACATTTATACACCTGCATTCTTTCCGTCATGATCCTTTCTCCTTTCAGATTTAATTGGTTTTAGGTTACATTTGGCCGAAGGCCTACGAAGATTAAAATAAAGAAATAAGGCCGGGTAGCGGATCAGGGGTTCCAACGATCCTTTTCTCTTCCCCCAACCCGGACCAGCCGGACCCAAAACGGACTTGTTATTTGTTTACCAGTTCTCGGCCAATACCTCGTAATAATCCCTGGGGTGGGCGCAGGCCGGACATTCTTCAGGCGCCTCAGCCCCCTCATGGAGATAGCCGCAATTGATACAACGCCAAACCAACGGCTTGTCTTTTTTAAACACCTTCCCCGATTTGAGGTTGGCCAGAAGGCCCAGGTACCTTTTTTCGTGTTGTTTCTCGGCCACGGCGATGGATTCAAATATTTTAGCGATATCTTCAAACCCCTCTTCCCTGGCTGTTTTGGCAAAACCCGGATACATCTCTTCCCATTCGTAATGCTCCCCTCCGGCGCTTTCCTTCAGATTATCAGCCGTGGTCCCGATTACCCCGGCGGGAAAGGCGGCCTGGATTTCCAGCTCACCGCCCTGAAGAAGTTTGAAAAGTCTCTTGGCGTGTTCCTTCTCCTGATTGGCGGTCTCCTCGAAAATGAGCGACATCTGGACCAGCCCTTCCTTTTTAGCCTGGCTGGCAAAATAGGAATAGCGGTTTCTGGCCTGGGATTCCCCGGCAAAGGCGGTTAAGAGGTTCTTTTCGGTTTTTGATCCTTTCAAATTCATATCAGCTTCTCCTTTCTATAAAAGGGCTATTCCATCTCATCCGGAAGATACTTTCCGGATGAGATGGAATTAAGAATTTTGAAAACGACAGGAAGGGCAGAGACCTTCCGCCTCCAGATGATACCCGAGGAAACCCTCACCAGCCAATTCGCGCACGGCCTGATCAATCTCATCAATCGGTTTGGAGGTTAAATCAGATATGCGCCCACATCGTAAGCAACGGAAATGATAATGATTTTCAATGGTGGCATCAAAACGTTTTTGTGATCCCCCGGCCTCGATTTTTTGAATTAGGCCGTTTTGAGCCAGGATCTCCAGGTTGCGGTATACCGTACCCAAACTGATCCTGGGGATGCGCTTGCGGACCTGTCCATAGATTTCATCAGCAGTCGGGTGCGTAGTTACGCTCTTGATTTCCTCTAAAATAACCCGGCGGGCATCTGTGTTTCTAATTATTTTATCTTTTCTATCCATAGGAAAATATTATTGATAATAATTATTATTAAAATAAGTTAAAAATAACTATTGTCAAGAGGGTAAAAAAATAATTCATGGATATTTTAAGAGGTTCCCTTCTGAAAATCGAGTTGCCGGATAAAATCGAAAGGTTTTTTTATTTTTCTAACCAGAAACCTTTTCCTGAAGGGTTTCCGGCTGGTTATGAGGGGTATCAGAAGTGTGTCTTCGTCGGAGGCCTATCCACAGGAGAAATAAGCAGGAATATTTTTTTAGAGTGACCGGATAGCCCCGCAATCCGGACAGGTCCAGGTAATACTGTTGCAAGTCAGCCCCCAGGCGTTTTTCTTAAAACAGGGCAGACAAATCTGAAACCCACAGGGGCAGACCCAGCAGAATTCCTCTCCTTTCCCGCAGCAGTGGCATTTAAATTTTCTGCGAGGTCTTGGAGGTTTCTTTTCTAAGCCGGTCATACTCTATATGGAAAACTCTTACCGCTCTATCGGGCGAGTATGACCAGGATCTCCCCCGCGCGGACCTGTTTATTTTTAATATTTTTATTCCAGCGGATCAGGTCGTTAGGAGAAACTCTATACTTAGCGGCAATGCTTGTGAGGGTCTCTCCTTTTTTTACCTTGTGCTGGGTCCTCTTTCTTTCGGCGGCCGCCGGGGTCGGTTTCTTTTCTCCTTTTATTTCCTGAGCCTTTTTTACCGGCAGCGGAGACACAACCGCAGGAGTTGAGGCGACAGGTATCGCCGGGGCCGGCCGGGGTTTAGCGGCGGTTGTTTCCAAGGCTTTCAGCCGATTCTCCCATTGGGCTTGAGCGTTTTGAAGGGCCTTGATTTCTCCGTTGATTTTTTCCTCCTGTTGCCGGGAAAGGGCCTCCAGGGTTTTCAACCTTTTTTCCAGACCGGAAGAATTCCCCGGACCATCTTGAAAAAAAATGATATAGCCGATATAAATCAGGCCCAATAATATCAATCCGCCAAAAATGATTTCTAAACGGGACAAGGTAAACCGTTGCCTGTTTGGGGAAAGAAGCTGCGCTTTGGAGGAGTTTCCCGCTTCCGGGTTATTCAAATTTTCCATCATCGTTAACCTGATTGTATTTAGGAGTTTCTGAATGGGGAATGAATTTCTTTGATAGCTTTTTTTAATAATAGCAAATCTTGACCTGTTCTGTCAAATAGGATACCTTACTGAAAACATTTTTACCGGAGTGATACTTGAGTAAAGCCCTGAAGCACTGGTGTACCGCAAAGGAAGCCGCCCGGAAGATCCGTTCAGGGGATCGGATTGTTTTCTCTCATGCCTGCGGGGAACCACGGGTCCTGCCCCAGGCCTTGGTCAACCGGGCGGCGGAACTGACTAATATTGAAATTGTCCACATGGTCCCTATGGGGGAGGCCCTCCATTGTCGACCGGAATACGCCAACAGCTTTAAACATGTGGCTTTGTTTTCCGGTCCGGCCACGAGAGAGGCTATTTGGGAAAACCGGGCCGACTATATCCCTTGTCCTTTCAGTGAAATCCCTTCTCTTTTAGAAACGGACCTTACTCCGACTGTGGCCATGATCACCGTTTCTCCCCCGGATAAAAACGGTTTCTGCAGCCTGGGGGTCTCGGTGGATTATACAAAAAAAGCCGCAGAATTGGCCCGAACGGTCATGGCCGAGGTCAACCCGGCCATGCCCAGGACCCATGGACAATCCTTCCTTCACCTCTCGGAGATCGATTTTCTGGTAGAGGTCAACCAGCCCATTTATGAACTTAACGGCAGTCCGGCAACGGAAATCGAGAAAAAAATCGGCCGGAATGTGGCCGGTTTGATCGAAGATGGTTGTTGCCTCCAGTTGGGGATCGGGGGCATTCCGGATGCGGTGCTGGCTTATTTGGGCGGATTCAAGGATCTGGGCATACATTCCGAAATGGTCTCCGATGGGGTTAAGTCTCTGGTGGAATCAGAAGTGATAACGGGCCGGAGGAAGACCCTTCATCCGGGCAAGATTATCGTCACCTTTTTGATGGGGTCAAGGACCTTTTATAATTGGGTCCATGATAATCCCATGATTGAGATGCATCCGGTGGATTATACCAACCACCCTGAGATTATCGCCAAAAACCGCAAGATGGTTTCCATAAATTCCGCACTGGAGGTGGACCTCTTAGGCCAGGTTTGCGCCGATACCCTGGGTCCCAAACAGTTTTCCGGTGTGGGCGGCCAGTTGGATTTTGTCAGAGGGGCACGAAGATCGGAAGGGGGGAAATCCATCATCGCCCTGGCCGGGACAGCGAAAGGGGGTTCACGAATCGTGCCGGTGCTGAAGCCCGGGGCGGCGGTCACCACTTCCAGAAATGATGTGGATTTTGTGGTCACTGAGAACGGAATCGCGGCCTTGAAAGGTAAAACCGTCAAGGAACGGATGAGAGCCTTGATTCAAATCGCCGATCCCCTCTGGCGGGAAGAATTAAATCGCCAGGCTTTTGAGAGGTATCATATCCTCATTTAAATCCCGCAAGTTTTAATTAACGGACTTTAAATAAAAAAGGGGAGGTTGAATAATCAACCTCCCCTTTTTTGAATGATAAGTTCCTAAATGGTTTTTACATTAACCGCGGCCGGGCCTTTTTTGCCCTGTTCGATGTCGAAGCTTACCCGCTGGCCTTCTTGTAAAGTCCGAAATCCCTGCATATTGATAGCGGAATGATGAATGAAAACATCCTTATCCTGGCCGTCAACCTCAATAAAGCCAAAGCCTTTGTTCTCGTTGAACCACTTTACTTTTCCTTCCGGCATAGTCTTATCCCTCCTCTTGAAGTATTTCTCAAGTTGGGATACGACCTGCCTAAAAAAAAACACCGGGAATCATCTCCGATGCCCTGGCCCGTCGAATTGTTCACCAACTTCGACCGCCATTCACACCTTACTGGGTCAATGACGGATTTAATATGGTGCATTATAAGGGGCTTCCCCCGGCAGGTCAAGGTTTTTTTTACTCATTTTTTAAATAATCGGACCTTTCCGCTTCAGCCCGGATTCGTGCTTGAAAGACCTGTTTGAATAATGGGAGAACCTTCCCTTTATTTCTTATAACATATTGAAACCAAGTCTTTTTCTGCCGATAGAAGAGACAGGGCCCGAACCAGGGGGAGATGTATTTAAAAAAGAAATACCAATCATTAAAAACCGTGCTTTCCATATATTCCCGGGGTGAGGGATTTCTGCTGCCCCCTTTCTTGGCCATAACATGAAAAACAGAGGCCCTCGGGTCATAGAGAATCCTGTAGCCCCTTTTTCGGATCTGCAGGGCATAGTCCACCTCTTCCCAAAGAAAGTTGCCCCAATAATTCAAATCGAAATCCCCCGCCTCTTCCAGGACGGATCGTCGGATCGACATATTACAGCCATACAAGGTCGGGACCGGACAGCGCTGATTGGTGGTAAAATTTCTCAAATATTTCCCGCTCCGGGTGATGCGCCCGGCCCAGGGAAGATCGTTTTCTTCACATCCGTCATACAAAACCTTACCGCTTACCGCTCCCAGAGTCGGGTCCTGGTAATTATCCAAATGGAACCCGATCAAGGTGGGGCGGAAGAGGACATCGTCATCTAAAAAAAGAACGAGATCCCCCCGAACCTCTTTTTTTGCCAGGTTCCTGGCCGCTGTGGTCGAGGGATGCGGAAGCGTAAAGACTCGGATGCGGTTTTTATTAGCCTGAAAATAATCCCGGGTTTGCGGTTTATGCTCCCGGCTTTGATCAATGACCAGGATTTCAAGGGCGGTCACGGTCTGATCTTTCAACAGCTCCAGAACGTGAATCAAGGGCTCTTCCCGGTTGAAGGTGCAGATGACCACCGAAACCGTAGCAGGAGGTCGAAAGATTTCTGTTGCCGTCGGTGTTGTTCTCATCTGTTTTCGTTGCAGCGCTTTTTAAGCGGACCTCTTCCGTCTTATTGCAGGAGACTTAGAAACAAGGTCTCTATCCGCTCGCTTACCCGGTTGATTTCAAAGCGTTCTTCCACCTTACGTTTTCCTTTTTCTCCCATGGCCCGACATAATTCAGGGTTGTTTAAAAGGGTTTTTGCGGCCGAGGCCAGGCCGGCAGGATCTCCATAAGGGACCAGGATTCCGTCTTCACCGTCATCAATCATCTCTTCTACGGCCGGTATCCTGGCCCCGAGCACCGGTTTCCCTTCGGCCCAGGCCTCCAAAAAAACCACTCCGAAACTTTCAGTCTGAGAGGGCAGGACCAGCAGATCGCAAGCGGTCAGGAGATCGGTCTTTTCTTCTTCCGGAAAATCGTCAATCGAGATGATCCTTGGGTCACTTTGCAGGGGGTGGTCCTGATACAATGCTTGAAAATAGGGACTGGACTGGCCGGCCAGGATCAGCGCCGTTTCCGGAGATTCCTGCCAGATCAGGGGCATGGACTGGAAAAGGATATCCAGACCCTTATTTTCCACTTTACGCCCCAAAAATAAAAGGACCTTCCTTTGGGAAAGGCCATAACGGTTCCGCACCTTGGAACCGTCACCCCTGTGCTTGGATAAAAGGGATAAGTCAATCCCCTGCCCGGTAACCTGGATTTTCCCTGCCTCCAGACCATGATTTATTAAAAATTTTTTTTCGATTTGGGTGTTGGTAAAAACGGCCGTAGCCTGCGGACCGATCCAGCGCAGGATCTTTTGTAGGGAGAAATTGATATCACGGAAATGCAAATGGGGTTGAAGGACCCAGGGGCAGCCGATTCTCCTGGCTGCCGCCGAAGCGTAAAAACAGGTGGCCGTGGGAAAAGGGACGGCATACAGCAGATCCGGCCTTAATTTTTCGGCAGTACGAATCATCCCCGGCAGGTGGGGGACCTGGGTCTTCAACCAGAGGCGTTCCCCTCCCTTTATCCGACTTCGCAAGGCCAGCGCCCCGGTCTTGGCCAAGGCCAGGCGCTGGGTACCGCCCAGGGGCAGTCTGATTATATCAATCCCCTCCCGTTCCTCCCGGGCCGCTAATTCCGGATTCCTTCTGGGATGCTGAAAATCTTCCAAGGCCGTCTGGTTGGAAGTCACCACCGAGACCCGGTGCCCTTTTTTTACCAGGATTTTGGCCCATTCCTTGAGGGCGATTTCCGTCCCACCCCGGGCTGGGGAAAAAAGATGGGTCAGGGCAACAATGTGCATCACCTCAACTCGCTCTCAGGGAACAGCCTGGACCCAGATCTCCAAGCTCGGTTTTTGGGGGTGGGAGGTCAGAAAACGAAGGACCCCGGCGTATCCCTGGTTGACCGCCAGATTACGAACGGTTACCTGATACTGCCTTTCCTTGATGATTGGCTCCAGTTGGACGGAGACTTTTCCCGCCAACCTATTTTCAATTTTCAGGACTTGAAAAGACTGGCCATGGGAGATAAATTCCAGGGTTTTTTCCTGCTGCTCATCCTTTCCCGACCCGAATCGGACCCTTGCCTCCGGCCGGATCTCGATATGGGGCAGGACTTTCCCTTGAAGGCTGATCGAAATCGAAGGCCTTTGGGGGTCATTGCTGTAAACCACCGCCGACTTCCAAACCGGCCCCTGATAATGGGTGAGATCAACGGTCATGGTCACTTTTCCCTCCCCGCCGGGGGGGATGGCCCGGTCAAAATGGGCCACGGCGCAGCCTCACCCGGGACGGACCTGAAGGATCTCCAGGATCGCCGACCCGGTATTCTTTACCGGAAAATCGTGAGACATCAAAGTCCCTTCTTTGACCTCTCCAAAATGAAAGTCAGCCATCGGGATCTGAATAGAAGGACCACTGACCTGGGAAAAGGTCAGACCCGGAGCCCAGACCTTCCATCCCGCCAATAAGGCAAAAAGTAAAAAGGCAGTCCTAACGCTTTTTAATATCACAAGATCCTCCTCCGGTTACTTAGGCGTATCAGAAAAAAAGGCCTTGTGTTTAAAACCCAAGGCCTTTCCTTCCATTCATGGGCGGCACCTCTGCCGAAAATTTTTTTTGGTGGCGGTGCAGGGATTTGAACCCCGGACACTGCGGATATGAGCCGCATGCTCTGACCACCTGAGCTACACCGCCGGTATAACTTTTTTTATTTGGGATTGGCTACAACCATTCCCAGTTCATAAACATAGAGGATACTGCGGGCATCCGTCAGAACCGGGATAGGTCCCGTGGATTGCACCACCCCTAATACCAACTGTTTCTGTCCGTTGTTCTTGAACTCGCCCACGTTGTAATTGGCAATATAATCCGGAATCACGGGGGTCCTCCACATTTCCTTCAGCGATCCTCCCTCCCAGGAAAGGGAATAAACTTCCCCGCTGTTATAGGCTTTATAGCGATCCAGGAAATTAAAGAAAGAGCCTTTATTCCTGTTCAGGATGAATTCCTTTTTCCCTGAGGCCCCCTGACCGGTCACCAGCAGGCGGGCCGGGATATAAAAGGTGAGTTTTTCCTCATCGCGGATGTTGCCGTAGGTATTGGTCTCCATCCCTCGGATCAGGTTAAGGGTCCCGCCGTAGTTTTCTTTGCTGGCATACTTGGCCTTACCCTTTTCCGAGACGATCAACAACCGGTTGAAGCGGTTGATGTGCAGGATTTCCAGAGAACCGTCCTTACCGGTTTCCAGCAAAATAAAATCATAAATCGTCAATCCCTCCGGGAGGGCGAGCTGTTCCACCGGGACATAGCGGCCGCTCTTCCAGGAAAGGACCTCGATTTTCGAGGCGAAGAACTGGTCCCCGTACTTTTGCTGGCCTAAAAGGACCGTCCCTCTTCCCGGCAATTGATGAACACGCAGGTAATAAGGGACGTTACCGGCCAGGGTTTTATATTCCCCCCTGGTCCAGGAAAGGGAAAATGACCTCAAAGTATTGTCCCGGTAATTGGTGACGAAAATCTGAGGGGTCCCGCTCCCATGAATATCGGCTACGTCCACACTCAGATAGGAATCCCAGGGACTTCCGGGAATTTCTTTCACCGGTTCAAAACGGTCCTTATCGAATCGATAGATATGAATCTTATTTTTGGAGATCAGAACCGTTTCAACCTTCCCGTCTCCATCTACATCGCCAAAGGCGATATCGATCAGCGCAAATGGCAAAACTGCGCTGCGCCAGACCCCGGCCATATCAAACCCGCCGGCATTGATAATGATCTGCGGGGAAAGGGGATTAATGGTAAGACCTTTCAGCGATATCGGGGGCTTACCCGCAGCCGTGCCCCCGCCGGCCGTTCCGGGATCGGTCTTCGGAGGTGCCGCCGCAGGAGCGGCCGCGACCGGGCGGGGACGGTCAAAGACCTTTTCGTTGATCATCTCCGCCAGCTCGTTTACCCTGACGATGACCTCATCGATATTCTTAGCCTGGGCATAGAATTTTTTCACCGGTTGTCGCAGAGCGAAATTTATCAAATTGATATCAATGCTGACAGTGGTGCCCAGGACATTGATCGACCCCCACAGGGCCACATCCGCTCCCAATTGTTTGCCCATGGTCGTCACCCGGGGTTCATCCAACGCTCCCGGATCCTTTTCCCGGACCTTTTGCACCTGGGCCATATCGATGACTACGATTTTGTCTTCCCAGGAAAGCCGGGAGGCCAGCATGTCCCTGACCCCTTCCCGTACATAATCCATGCGTTCCGGGGCATTGATGACAAAGGGAAAAATGGCCACCCGCTTGACCTCGGCCGCCTGTGAAAAGGCGGTCTGAAATAAAACTAAAAGCAACACCCCTCCCCACAGAACAGCTCTTCGGCAACCGGAAGCGAATTTTAAATGCATCATCATTCTCCTTGAATATTCGGGAAAATAGCACGCTAATCCATTTCTGTCAACCCCGATGTATATTCCAATAAACCATCGCTTGCCTTTAAAAAGGGTTTCCTTTATACTTTTAGAGTAAATTTGGCTCTTTCTTCCCTGCCGGACTTGAGATCGGGAAAGTACGTCCGCTTCCGGTCAACTTTCTTGATCGACAAAAAAAATTAAAGGAGGCCGAAATTCCCCATGGATCCGGGACTTCTAAAACAGATCAATCAAAGGGTTCAGGACGAACTGCTGAAGAAGGAGATTGAGGTCTTCCAGTACGGGTTGAACGAACTGGAAGGAATCTTAAAAAAGAGGCATCAGGACATGGCCGGGCTCCAGTCGGATATCCATGCCCTGGTCCAGAAATTTCAAAACCGATTAAAAATATTAAAATCTTCAAGGATATCCTGAACCATGTTTGAACTAAAAATCATAACCCAGTTTGCCGCTGCCCACCATTTGCGGAATTTTAAGGGTAAATGCGAACAACTTCACGGCCACAATTGGAAAGTGGAGGTCTATGTCCGTTCCGGTCTGCTTGACGATACCGGTCTGGTGCGGGACTTCGGGGAAATCAAAGCCGTTACCCATGAGGTTTTGTCCGGCCTCGATCATCACTATCTGAACGATTTAACGCCGTTTCAAAAGGAAAACCCCTCTTCCGAGCACATTGCCCGTTATCTTTTCCGGGAATTAAGCCGCACTTTGAATGATGAAAGGGCCCGGGTGAGCAAGGTCTCGGTCTGGGAATCCGATACAGCCTGCGCCACCTATTGGGAAGAATAAGGGGACCTTTTGTTATTTGGTGTCGGCCTTCCCAATACAATCCACCCCATTCATATAGGGTTGCAGGACCGGAGGGATCAGTACGCTGCCGTCGGCCTGCTGGTAGTTTTCCAGCACCGCCACCAGGGTCCGGCCCACAGCCAGCCCGGAACCGTTCAGGGTATGGACCAGTTCGGTTTTGCTCTTTCCCTCCCGGCGGAAGCGAATATTGGCCCTTCGAGCCTGAAAATCCTCATAATTACTGCAGGAAGAAATCTCCCGATAGAGTCCCTGGCCCGGCAGCCAGACCTCGATGTCATAGGTCTTGGCCGAGGCGAATCCGAGATCCCCGCTGCAGAGGCTGACCACCTGATAAGAAAGATTCAACTGCTTTAACACCTCTTCGGCGTTTTGCAGTAAGGCTTCCAGTTCGTTGTAGGAGTCTTCCGGGGCGCAGAATTTTACCAGTTCCACTTTATTGAATTGATGCTGGCGGATCAGACCTCGCGTGTCTTTCCCATAGGAACCGGCTTCAGACCTGAAACAAGGAGTATAAGCCACAAAATGTTTGGGTAGATCCTTTTCAGAAAGCGTTTCCTGTTGGAAAAAATTGGTGACCGGAACCTCGGCCGTCGGTATCAGAAAATAATCCCACCCTTCCAATTTAAAAAGATCCTCCTGAAACTTAGGCAACTGACCGGTGCCGGTCAGACTCTGACTGTTGACGATGAAGGGGGGAAGAATTTCCGTATAGCCGTGCCTGCCTGTGTGCAGGTCGAGCATGAAATTGATCAGGGCCCGTTCCAAACGCGCTCCCAACCCCTTATAGACTACGAACCGGGCACCGGTCATACGGGTGGCCCTTTCAAAATCGAGGATATCCAGATGTTCCCCGATCTCCCAATGGGTACGGGGATCAAAATCTAAAACCGGTTTCTCTCCCCAGGTGCGGACCACCGGATTGTCCTCGCTGGTATAGCCTACCGGGACCGTTTCATGGGGGAGGTTGGGAAGGGTCAGCAGAATGGAAGAAAATTGGTCCTCAATGCCTGCCAGCCGGTCATCCAGTTCCTTAATCCGTTTCGAAACCAGGCGCATTTCTTCGATGGCCTCATTGGCTTCCTTTTTCTCCTGTTTCAAGCGGCCGATCTGTTCGGAAACCGTATTCCGGCGGTATTTCAAGGTCTCGGCTTCTTGCAGGAGGTTCCTGCGTTCCCGGTCCAGGGACTCAAAGGCCTCCCAGGGCAATTCCTGACCCCTTAAAGAAAGACGATCTTTCACCCAGGACAACCTTTCCCGAATCGTTTTTAAATCCAGCATGGCGTTCCGCCTTCTAAGTATTTATAACAGGTTATATTGTTAGCACAATTAATCCGCTGCGTCAATCCAAGCCCATAATTTTTAAAAAAAAGATAAGGGCTAAAATAGTAAGGCCGAATAAAATCCTTCCTGCCCGTTTCCTTCTCATTTGTTCTCCAATTCCTGAATTTCCCCTTTAGACGATGGGTTTTTTCCTTCCCGATTCAAATAATTCATAGTACAATGTTCCCAGTCAGTTTAAGGAGGTCAGCCATGAAAACAGTGGTTCTAAAAGTATCCTTAACCCAAGAAGCCGATGGCCGCTGGAGCGCTGTAGTAACCGATCTTCCCGGTTGTTCAAGCTGGGGATATAGCCAACAAGAAGCATTGGACAACATTAAAGATGCCGCCGAAATATACCTCGAAGATATGGTCGATTCCGGCAAGGGCTTCCCCTCTCCTTCAGATAGAATAAAAATTTTAGATGAACCCGCCATTGCCGTCTCCTTATGATCGGCAAACTTAAAAATACCCCGGTGAGGAATCTTATCCGAGGCCTCGAGGGAGACGGATTCCAATACACACGTCGAAAGGGCAGTCAGCGGGTGTATCGTCATATCGATGGGCGACGTGTTGTCCTCCATTTTCACCATCCCAAAGATACCTTGCCCCCAGGGACCCTGCAAAGTTTCCTCCAGGGAACATGCTGGAATGAAGACGATCTAAAGAGACTTGGTCTCATCAAATAGCGCCCATAAGTAAGTTAAGCATAGGCCTCCTTCGTCAGACGGTTTAGATTGTCGAAGATATGGGTGACCGTGGCAGCGAAGGAGGAGGAAAAAACCATCGCGGTCAAGAGCATATTCAGAAAAATACCTCCAATTCTTTCTTTCAAACCAAAATTTCCACGAGATGTGAAAGGCATAAGAAACCTTGATGCACCATTTCCACGACCTGCTTTATTATTTCGGCGCTGTTGGTAGCCACCAGCCGGTAATGGTAGGTGGTATCCCGTGTCAGCCCGGTCAGATTGGAAGAGACGGAAACCGCTTCCCACCCGCTTCCGACGTAAGTTAATAAATTAACAGCGTCCCTTTATTTTCTATCAGCGGTTCTCTTCTAATTGCTCGATAAAGGCCTCGATATTGGTTTTGGTCTGCTCGTCGGAAAGAAGGCGCAGGTCGTTCAGGTCGCCGTTGATGGTCAGGCTGGGCAGTCCGGTGGTCTCCTGGATCCTCTGGGGCATGCCGTAACGGCAGTTGGAATTGTTGGGACAGGTCTTGGCATCATGAAAAATAATACCGTCCGCTTTGAAAAACTCCATCATCTTTTTAATATACCCTTCCTTGTAATCTTCAGAGCGGACGATAAAGAGCTCGGTGTAGGCCCGGGCCATGCTCTTAAAGGGGTCCTCGGGGTCAAAAGCGGAAAAAATCCAACTATTGCAATAGGTGGAGGCGATGACCGCCGTTTGTAAGCCGGCAAAAAGCTGAGAATGGGCGTTCAGTCGGCCCCAAACCGGCATTCCTTCCCAATAGAGACGAAATTTCTCCCCCTCCACGGCGGCCAGACCGTTTTTTATCCTTCCTTCCAGTTCCGCCAGCTGGGTCTGATAATAATCGACCGCCTGCTTGGTGCCCCGCAAGACCACTGCCGGCCCCATATGGATGGTGCCATCAAAAAAAGTAATCGGCGAGGGGATGGCGGCGGCCGTATCCAAGACCGCCTTCCATAGATCCGAACATTGACGCGACAAAGCCAGGACCTGTTTCATTTCCTCCGGGTCGAACTTCTTCCCTGAAATCCCCGACAACGGTTCGATCAGATCTTCCATCTGCCGGGCAATGGAGAGGACGACGGCTTCAGTCACCTCATTCACCCCGCAATGGGTGGTTATCCCCAGGATGGGGACATTAAGCTTTCTGGCATACCAGGAAAACCAGTCCTGCACATCGCGGCACTGATTGGTATTAAAGACCAGGACATCCGGCCGGGGGACCCCCTCGATCCCGGGATAGGCCCGGGATAAGGGTGTTACTCCCCTTAAAAAGGCCCCCACATCGGCGGTCAAATAGGAGCAGATATCCGGAGAGTACCCCATGGCATTGGCTTCGGGGATGAAATCGGTGGCCAGCCGGGTGGAGCCCAGCATGGCCCCGTGGTTTTCCGGGAAATAGACCAGGAAACCCAGGGCCCGGAGGATTTCCGCCGGGCCGACACTGGTACACCAGGCGATTTTTTTCTCCTTTGTTTTTGAAGCCCGGTCCAGCTCATAAAAATACTCGGACATGATCCGATTCATTTCCGCTGTAGCCTCAATCTTTTTTCTTACGGTTTTTTGAGGTTCTTCTCTTGTCATTCAACTCTCCTCCAGGGCATAAAGGGCCGCCCCCATGGCCCCGGTCAATTGCGGATGAGGGGGGACCAGGACTGTTCTTTCTATGAGTTCTTCAATCATGGTGACCAGGAAGGGGTTATGGGCCACCACCCCGCCGGTCATAACCACCTTTTCGGTCAGGGAATCCATTTCCAGGACCCTTTTTATCACCGAATAGAAAAGCCCCTTGACAATATCCGTCACCTTTTTCCCTTGTCGGATGTTCTCCAGGACCTCGGTAGCGGAAAAGACCGTGCAATAGCTCCCCAGTTTGACCGGGTCCCGGGACTGACGGGCCAAGCCGTCCATCTCCTCCAGGGGGATATTCAACCGCAAAGACATTTCCTCCAGAAAGGCCCCGGTCCCGGCGGCACATTTCCGGTTCATCTTGAATTGAATCCGGCGCCCTTTTTCATCCAGCTTGATGATCTTGTTATCCTGCCCGCCGATGTCGATAATGGAAATAGCTTCCGGAAAATAGAAAAAACACCCTTTGGAGTGGCAGCCGATCTCGGTCTTGTCCCCCTGGACGAAAGGGACGTTTTTCCGTCCATAACCGGTGGAAACGGCCTTGATGATCTCTTTCGAGGAAACCCGGGCCATGGCCAGTGAGCTTTCCAGGATAAGACGGGAAACGGCTTCAAAATCCGTGCCTGATTTTTCCACGGCAAAGCCAAGCAGGGTCTTGTCCGGGGCCAATACCACCGCTTTGGCTCTGGAGGCCCCCACATCCACCCCCACAAACACGGACTTCGAATTGCCCATTCCCTTTCCTTTTATAAACCTGTGTTTTTCTTTTTTTATCATACAATTCTTGCTTTTGGAATAAAAGAACTTAAAATAGTAAGAAAACCTAAGCCCTGGGAACAGGAAAAAGCTTGTTCCTTCGTTCCGGATATGATAGCTATCCCCCATGTCACAGACAAAAAAAACCGATAATCCCCTATCCCAAGCGCTGGATTTTTTCGCCTCCGTCAAACTGGCCCTGGGGTTGTTGATCGCCCTGGCCGCCACCTCTATCCTGGGGACCATTCTTCCTCAGGATGAACCACTGGCTTTTTACAGCCGGCACTATACCCCTCTTTCCGTCCGGCTGATCGGTTTTTTTCAACTTAACGACATGTATCATTCCTGGTGGTTTCAATGGCTTTTGCTGTTGCTTACGGCCAACCTGGTTGTATGTTCCCTGAAACGTTTCCCCACGGTCTGGAAAGTGGCCCGCAGCGCACCCCGTTCGGTTTCCGAACGGCTTTTTGAAACCCTTCCCTTTCATCGCACCTTTTCTATCAAAGAGACGCTGCTGGACCCGTCATCCCAAGCCCATTCCCTGGTGGGACATCATTTTAGGAAGTTCACCCCAATCCCCTCAGCGGATGGAACGGCCTTTTATCTGGAGAAAGGCCGCTTCTCCCGTTTTGGAGTCTATCTGGTCCATTTGAGTGTCCTGATCATTTTTTTGGGGGCCATTATCGGTTCCCTTTTCGGTTTTAAAGGGTTTCTGGAGTTGAAAGAGGGAGAAACCGCCGACCGGATTTTTCTGAAGAGCGATCATACGTTCAGGGAACTGGGGTATTCCGTTCAACTGGAACGCTTTACTATGACCCTCTACCCCAACAAATCACCCAAAGAGTATCGTTCTGATCTGCTTTTCAGGGAGGGCGGGGAGATCAAGGAAAGGGCGGTGGTGCGGGTCAATAGCCCATTTTCATATAAGGGCATCAACTTCTATCAATCCTCCTGGGATAAATTCCCCCATTTGATCAAGCTGCAATTGGTAAGAGACGGAAAACGATCGGAAATCGTCCTTAAGATGGAAGAGAAAATCCCCTTGACCGGCACCCCTTTTTCCCTGCAAGCGGTCCGCTATATCAACGACATGGCCAATTTCGGTCCGGCCCTTGGGGTTATTCTGTTTGAACAAGAGCAGCGCGCTGATGTAGGCCTGATTCTGGTCAACCATCCTGATTTTCATGGCAATCGCCTGGGAGAATTTCAGGTCCGGGTTTTGGACCTGAAAACGCAATACCAATCCGGCTTTCAGGTCAACCGTGATCCCGGGGTCTGGTTCATCTGGATCGGGGCCTCTTTGATGCTTCTGGGTTTTATTGTGGCCTTTTATTTCTCCCATCAACAGGTCTGGATTTGGATCCGGGAAGAAAAAGCCTCTCCCGACAAAGGATTCAGAGAAGTACGCATCGGCGGGACCGCGCACAAGAACCGGGCGGCCTTTATTCGAAAGATGGAAAAATTGACTGAAAAACATCGGAGTGGGTAAAATGAGCAGTTCTTTTTTACTAAGTTGGGTAACCTTCGGCTATCTTTTTTCCGCCCTTTTATACCTTATGGCCTTAGTCCTGAAACAAAAGGGGATCGGCCGGGCGGCCGGCTGGACCCTTTGGGCCGTATTCCTTATTCATACCCTGGCGATTATCCTGCGTTGGGTTGAATCCTATCATATGGGAATCGGACACGCCCCCCTCTCCAACCTTTATGAGTCCCTGATCTTTTTTTCCTGGACGATTGCCCTTCTTTATATTTGGATTGAATGGAAAACGAAATCCAAAACCATCGGGGTTTTTGTTACCCCTCTGGCTTTTCTCTCCATGGCCTATGCCTCTTTTTCTCCGGATATCAACAGCCGTATTCAACCCTTATTGCCGGCCCTGCAAAGCAACTGGCTCATCGCCCATGTCATCACCTGTTTTTTAGGCTATGCTGCCTTCGCCGTTTCTTTCAGCCTGAGCATTATGTACCTGATAAAAAAATCCCGCTCCAACCCGACCGGCCTGCAGCAGGACGCCTCTTTCAATATTCCTGGAATTTCCACCCTGGACGAATTGATTTACCAGACCGTTATCCTGGGTTTCTTATTGTTGACGGTGGGAATCGCCACCGGCTCGATCTGGGCCCAATCGGCCTGGGGCAGGTATTGGAGCTGGGACCCCAAGGAAACCTGGTCTCTGGTTACCTGGCTGGTCTATGCCGCTTTACTCCATGCCCGCATATTGAAAGGCTGGCACGGTTCCCGGATCGCCTGGTTTTCCATCATTGGCTTTGCTTGTGTTTTGTTCACCTACTTTGGTGTCAATTTTATTTTATCCGGTCTGCATAGCTACGGATCGGCCTGAACCGGAGCAGGGCTGCCGGGTTTGATCACCTCAGGCGATTTTCTTCTGGGAGGATGTTTCCATGTTCGGAATCGGGATGCCGGAATTTTTACTGATTTTGGTTGTAGCCCTGGTGGTCCTCGGTCCCAAAAAATTACCGGAATTGGCCCGTACCATAGGAAAGGCCTTGGCGGAATTTAAAAAAACAGCCGAGGAATTAAAGGAAAATATCAGCCTTGGGGAGGACTTAAAAGAAGTTCAAAAAGACATTAAAGACCTGGCTGATCCCGCAGCCTATCTCGATACCCCTCTCCAGATTCCATCCGCGGAAGACAGGGAATTGGAAAAAACGGAGGCCAAACCCCTTCCGGAAGCATCGCCGGAGAAACCTGAGGAAACCCCCTGATGCCGGATCTTCAGATGCCTTTCACCGCCCACCTGGCGGAATTGAGAAAACGGCTGATCGCCTGTTTTATCGCTATCGGCTGCGGATTCGCAGCGGCCTATGCCTTCTCGGCCCAACTCTTTGAATGGCTGGTTCAACCCCTGATCGGGGTCTTGCCGCCGGGCGACAAACTGGTCTTTACCGCCCTGCCCGAAGCCTTTTTTATTTACTTAAAAACCAGCCTCATCGCCGGAATCATCCTGGCCTCACCGGTCATCTTTTATGAACTCTGGATGTTTGTCGCTCCCGGGCTTTATCAAAAGGAAAAGAAATTCGTCCTGCCTTTTATCCTGATCTCTTCCCTCCTGTTTATCGGCGGGGCCCTGTTTGGTTACTATGTGGTATTTCCCGTAGCCTTCAGGTTTCTGGTCGGGTTTTCCACGGAAAGCATCCGCGCCCTACCCTCATTACAGCTTTATCTGACCTTTTGTTTGAAACTGCTGCTCGGTTTCGGGCTGGTTTTCGAATTGCCGGTGCTGGCCTTTTTTCTGGGACGGGCCGGGATTTTGAACGCCAGGATGATGGGCAAAAACAGAAAAATCGCCATCCTGATTATTTTTATCATCGCCGCCGTCCTCACCCCGCCGGACATCGTCTCCCAGATTCTGCTGGCCATCCCTTTGTATCTTCTTTATGAAGGAAGTATCCTGATCGTCAGGATAACGGGTAAAAAAGCAGCGGAAGGTAGTTGAGCGGACCGCTGGAACAAAAAGAAAGGGACGATTTGGGGTCGTCCCTTCCGTCAAGCAGGTTCGTTTACCAGGAACTGAAAACCTTTCCCCTCTCGGACCAGAGAGGAAAACAGAAAAAAAACAAAATAAATAGGTCAGGGAAAATATTTTGGAGGTTGAACACCTATGAGTTAGATAGAAGCCAATTCGTCCATTTTTATAACTTCCATCTTGCCGGCAATAAACTCAGCAACCTTTGCACCAAAGGCTTTCATGTGCGGTGTGGCGCCATGAGCAGTAAAACTCTCCATATCTTTATAACGCTCTAAAACAACCAAGGTGAAGGGTTCTTTTTTTGAAACATTCAAGGTATAGGAAAGGGTCCCTTCTTCTTTGGCTACTTCAGTAAAAAATTCCTTGAAGACCTCGATGGCATCGTTTAGCTTTTCTTCTTTGACCGGGATTTTGGCAATAATGGAAATCATGAACGGTTCTCCTTTGCAGACGATTTATTTATGTCGGATATTCTATTTCTTAGAAAAACTTCTGTCAAACAATTCTTAATTCGTTTCCATCCGGAAATATAAATTTCCGGATGGAAACGAATGCTTCAAAGAATCCTTTTTTTCCTTTAATCATTGAACGGTCCCGCTGACCCGGTTACGTCCTGTCTTCTTGGAGGTATATAAAGCCGTATCCGCGGCCTTCAGCAGGTCCTCCGGCGATTTGGTTTGATCAGAGGGAAGAAGGGTGGCGATCCCCAGACTGAGCGTGACCCGGTCCCCCGCCTCCGAGCGGGCGTGGTCTCTTTTTATTTCCCAGACCGCCTCCCGTATTTTCTCAGCCAGGTGATACCCGCCTTCAAAAGGAGTATCGGGCAGAAGGACGGCGAATTCCTCGCCGCCATAACGGGCTGCCAGATCGGCCGGCCGGCGCACACAGGCCTTGATCCGGGCGGCTACGTCCTGCAGGCATTCATCTCCCATTTGATGGCCGTAATGATCATTATAGTTCTTAAAAAAGTCAATGTCACAGAGGATCAGGGAAAAAGGCTTTTTCTCCCGCTTCATCCGTTTCCATTCCGTTTTGAACCTTTCATCGAAAACCCGCCGGTTGGCCAATTGGGTCAATCCATCCACAGTGGCCAATTGTTCCAGTTCGATATTGGCCTTTTCCAGGGCTTGCTGATAATTCTTTATTTGTGTAATATCTTTGAACTGTTCGACAATGCCCACCAGCTCTCCGGCCAGCCCGAACAAAGGCATGACTGTCAATAAAAAAGGAACGGTCTTGGCCGGTCCTGTTTCCTGGACCAATTCTATCTCAATCCGCTGTTTTTTTCTCCGGATCTGCTCCAGGGGACAGGCCGAGGTTCTGCACATTGCGGTGGGAAAAAGGTCGAAGCATTTTTTATTGAGGGCCGCCTCTTTTTCCTTAATGCCAAGGAGGTTTAAAAAAGAGCGGTTGATACGGATGACGCCGAACCGGTCGTTGATCACCCAGGTGGCATCACCGACCGAATTAAAAACCTGTTCAAATTCAAGACGGGCGATCTCCACTTCCATGGTCAGGGTATTGGCCCGGGATATGGTTTCCTCGAAAAGATCGGATAACTCCAGGTTCTCTTCCTGAATATCTTTCAGTTGCTTCTCCAGGGTTTGAAGGCAATCCGATTCGACTCCCGGCACAAGCCGTCTCTTGTCAGAGGATCCGTCGTCCATCTCTAAATTCCAACCTATGGATTTCAAGCAAATTTTTGAAATTATAAAAGGGAGGGAAGCGTGGGTCAAGGAGAAAAAGGGCTTTTATAGAAAAGCTTGATTTTCGTCGGAAAACAGATAAAATTAAGGACAGAGTAAAAGGGAGAACTATTAGCGCCAAAAGATCAATGGGTTGGAATCAGAATTCAACCCCGAAACCGTCATCTCACCATTATTCAGGGGCCCTCATACCCCGACCTGAGGATACGATATGAATGAACTCGGAATGGTCCTGGAAGGAGTTATGCTTCCGGAGACATGGTTCTTTCTGGCCTTTCTCTTCTTCGCCCTATTTCTATGGATTATCTTGAAACGTTTGAAAGGGTTGAAGGAAACCGTTGCCGCACTGGAGTTGGGGCATCTGGAGTTTTATTTCCAATCGGCCGAAATGCGCCAATGGCGGTTCCGTTTACTGTCGACCGAGCGGACGGACATGAAAGCCCTCCAGGCCCGATCGGAGGCGGTTTTGAATTTTTTCGAACGCCTGGGTTTTTTGGTGCAGCAGGGGACCCTGCCCCGGAAAGAGGTCTGGCAGTCCTTCGGTCCACCCATATCGGGCTATTTCTCCTTTTTGGTGCCTTTTATCCAATGGCTGCGCATGGAAGAGAGGACCCCGGAACTTTTCTGGTATTTTGAAGAGCTCAATGACGTCGTTTATCGGCTGAACGGAAAAGCAAACCGAAAAAAGACGCGCCCCCTGATGGAAGAGGAGGAATTAGTTCGCTTTATTGAAGAAGAAAAAACAGCCTTAACCGAATAAACCGTAAAAAGGCATTTTTTCCAAAAATATATCATCTTGGGGAAAAGGATGGATCCAACGGATAATTCGAATTCCGCATGGGAAAGAAGAAGGGCCCCCCGTATACCCATCGGGGTGGCTATCCTAACGCCCAGTATGGAAAAAATAATCTCCCATAATCTATCAAAAACAGGTTGTTTTCTCCCCGCTTCCGGCTTGGGAGCCATAGGAGACACCCTGTCGCTGCTCATCGACCTGCCGGAGATAGGACTCATTCCAGTGGAAGCCCGGATCGTTCATCTGGGGGAGGACGGCCAGGGGACCGGTATCCAATTTCAGATCATCAACCCGGAAGATCGAATAAAACTGCTGTCTTTTTTAAACTTATTTGAATCGTGAGGTTGGATTAACTTTCAGCCGGAAGCCAAGGGGAAACGGACCTCCATCGAGGTGGAATCCCGTCCCACCTCGATCTTGATTTGTCCGTTCAGCAAGCGGATAATGCGATGGGTAATATAAATACCCCGTCCCTGGCTCTCTCCTTCCAACAGTTTCAGACGTTCTTCCTCGGGAATCTGACCGCTGTTGCCGATTTCGACACAAGCCCAGTGGGCTTCAGTATAACTCCGCGCGGACAGGACCCCCCCTTGCTTCGGAATAGCCTTGGTGGCGTTGTTCAGCAGATTATCCAGAATGCGTTCCAGATGAATCGCATAACAACGGACCGGCAAAGGTTCCTGAAAAGGGCCTTCCTCCAAGGCCACATTGGCCTTGAACATTTCTTTAATGGCTTCTTTGTTGATCTCAAAACGTTGTTTCAGGACTGCGGTCAGATCGACAATCTGCTCTTTGCCGGCCTGATGAATGCTCAGGGCCATTTCCTGCATGCGGGTGGTTTCATCGACCAGGATATCGAGATACTTTCTGATGGACTGATTGTTTTTCAGAGGAGGTTCCCTGTCCAGCAGGCTCTTCAATCGCCGGGCAAAACCGGCGATGGCAATAGCCGGATTTTTAAAATCATGAAGGGTGTCATCCAATTGTTCCATTTTCTGGGCGTGCATGAGTTCACGCCCCAGAAAGAGGAATATCTCAATCTCCCATTCACTGTACCTCTTCCTCATATCCAGGGCGTCAAAGGTCATGAAATGGGTGACCTCCTCCCCCACTTTCAAGGGCACATAAAGAATGGAGTTGATATTATGCGAGGCCGCGAACCGCTTCAGGTTGTGAGAGATCTTTTCACTTTTTTGAGGATCGACGATCAGGACATAAGAGGGGGTGACCACCTCATAAGGGAAGTCTCCATATACGGTTTCCCGGCCCAAGACCAATTCGAAGGCCGGCTCCGTTTTTATGGGAAAGCTCTTTCCGATCCCGTGATAACCCTGAATCTCAGGGTATCCGGCCTCGAGAACCACATGTTCCTGATCCGGGGAAACCGAGAAAAGGGCGCAGCTTTGGACATTGATGATATCAGCGATCTCCGGGATTACCCGGTTAAAAACCTCTTTCATCTTCACCCCGCCCCGGGACCCGATTTTCTGAAAAACCTTCTGGACGATAGCTTCCTTTTTCTCGTTGATCTTGTACAGAGAGAGGATCTTTTTCCGGGCCACGACAAAACTGAGGCGGCGGGCCATAAGCTCGGCCATCTGGATATGCAAAGGGGGAAAGCGGCGGTCTTCTTCGGTAAAATAAATCTGAATAACCCCCACCGTTTCCCTTTCATGCGGGAAAAAGCGGGGAATGGCAAAGGGTACAGCTAAAAGAGAATGGGCTCCCCGCCGGGAGACGACTTCTTTGTCTCCATAGAGCTCTTCTTGTAGGATATTGGGGACCAGATAGGTTTTTTGTGTTTTAACCACCTGGCCGGCAACGGTGTTCTCCAACGGGATATATCGCGCCCTGGAGGCCTCCCGAAAAGGATGGGAGCCATAGGACAGCATCTGTCCCGTATTCGGATCATAAATCCTGACCGAGGCCGACAAAGCCCCTAAAAAACTGACCATATACTGGGTGGCCCGGGCCAGGATTTCAGGTTCGGTCAGGTCGGGATCGATTTCGGTGATGGCGTCGATCTGATTGGTAATTTCATCCAAAAAATTAGGCAGGAAGGATGTCTGTAAAACCTCGGCCAAATGATTCCAGAAAGCCTCTTCCCGGCAGACCTGTGCCCACTGGGAATCGCGCAGGGTCTGAATAATTTTTTCAACGGAATGGCGGATCATTGATCT
>JBFMBU010000085.1:0-4840 GCA_040755035.1 Thermodesulfobacteriota bacterium | reverse complement strand
ACCTTATCAAGCTTACGTAAAGGCTACAGGCCGAGGAGATCAGATGAGTTTTATTGGTGTTAACTCGTTCTCATCCGTAAATTTGAATTTCCGGATGGAAATTAACATGAAATCATTATGACCAAATTACCTGTTGTACAGATTGGCCTTCCTTTTTCGGCGGGCGGCTTCCCGCTGTTTTCGTTTTTTCTTGACGCTTGGCTTTTCATAGAACTCCCGCTGCTTGAGTTCTTTTTTCAGGCCGTCCATCTGCATTTTTTTCCGTAACAGCTTGATGCCCGCCTCAATGTTGTTGTCTTTGACAAACACATTGATGGACATGCTTAATAACACCCCTTTCTTATGGGAATTCGGAAGATTTAACCCTTTTTTAAAATTGAAAATGTATCTTAATTTTCAATAAAAGTCAAATAGATTCATAAAATTTATTAAATATTTCTCATTTTCTTCCCGGGAGAAGGCAGGGTCTTCGAGGTCGGATGAGGGAGTGGGGGGATAACTGATTGTTTATCCTGAACTATGGGATTAGAGGGAAAGAATTGGCAGGGTCCGGCCCTTGAAAAAAATTCACCTTGAAAACATCAAAACCCATTGACTCTCCTTCAGTTTCATACTATAAGAAAGCGGTATTTTTATGCCGGTTTCAGACCGGGAGGATTGCCAGTCTCCTTCCGGAAAGCCTTTTTCCGGATGAGAACCAACTATTTATTTCCTGAGGAGTGAAAGATGTCTAAAGTGACCCTGAACATCAACGGCCGGGCCGTGGAGGCGGAGGCCGGGAATACGATTTTAGAGGCAGCGGGGAAAGCGGGTGTATTTATACCGACCTTATGCCATTCGCCGCTGTTGAAGCCGGAAGAGGCCTGCCGGATTTGCGTGGTGGAAGTGGAGGGGGAGGAAAAGCTGGTGGCCTCCTGCGCGGCCCGGGTGAAGGCCGGGATGACGGTGGAGACCGATTCGGAGAGGGTGCTGGCTGCGCGCAAGGGGATCCTGGAGCTGATGCTGGAGAACCACTATGGCGATTGCCTGGCCCCCTGCCACCTGGCCTGTCCGGCGGGGATCGATATTCAGGGATACGTGGCCCATATCAGCCGCGGGGAGTTTAGGGAGGCCTTGAAACTGATCAAGGAAAAGAACCCCCTGCCTTTGTGCATCGGAAGGGTCTGCCCCCATTTTTGCGAAGACGCCTGCCGCCGGAACAACGTGGACCAGCCTATTGCCATTAACCCGTTGAAACGGTATGTGGCCGATTACGATGTATTGGAGGGGATTAATTACCGGCCTTCTGTTGCGGCCGACAGCGGACATAGGGTGGCCCTGATCGGCGGGGGACCGGGAGGGTTGTCGGCGGCTTATTATTTACGCCAGAAAGGGCACCAGGTGACCATTTTCGACGCCCAGCCCCAACTGGGGGGGATGCTGCGTTATGCCATCCCGGAATACCGGCTGCCGAAGAAGATCCTGGACCAGGAAATTCAGGGGATCCTGGACCTGGGGGTGGAAGTCAGGCCCAATACGGTTTTTGGAAAGGATATTACCATTGCCAAACTCAGGGAGGAAGGGTTTAAGGCCATTTTTATGGCCTTGGGGACCTGGAAGTCCTCGCGCCTGGGGATGGAAGGGGAAGATATGCCGGGGATCATGCATGCCCTGGACCTCTTGATCCGGACCTCGAAGGGGGAGAAGATCGATATCGGCAAGAAGGTGCTGATCATCGGCAACGGGAATACGGGCATGGATGCGGCCCGGACGGCCCTGCGCATGGGGGCCGAGCAGGTGACCATGATGTATCGCCGGTCACGGAAAGAGATGACTGCCCACCCGGAAGAGGTGGCGGCCACGGAAGCCGAAGGGGTGAAGCTGGAACTTTTGGTATCTCCCACCCGGATCATCTCGGAGAATGGCCGCTTCAAGGCCATGGAGTTTATCCGCAACGAATTGAAGGCTGATGAAGGCGGGGGCCGGGCCAGGCCCGTGCCCATACCGGGTTCGGAGGTACTGATTGAGGCCGATATAGCCGTTATATCCATCGGCCAGTTTTCGGACCTGACCTTTTTACAACAGGATGCGGATTTGAAGGACCTGGTTTTGTCCAAATGGGGGACCCCGGATGCCGATGCCATTACCTTGCAGACCTCGATTCCGGACCTGTTTATAGGCGGGGACCTGTTTCGCGGCCCCCAGACGGTGATCCAGGCCATAGCCGACGGCCGGACCGCGGCCAATGCCATACACCAGTATCTGACCCGGGGGGAAGTCAAGGCAATTAAAAAGGCCTTTAATATCAGCAAGGGCAAGAAGCTGTCCGAGGTGGACGCGTCAATTTTTGAGGGGATTCCTAAAAAAGAGCGGGTTCATCAGCCCCATATGCCCTTAGCCGAGAGAGAACATAATTTCAAGGAAGTGGAGGCGACGATAACCCAAACCGAGGCCATGGAGGAGGCCAAACGCTGTCTGTCCTGCGGCTGCTTAGATGTCATGGACTGCCGCTTGCGCGCCTATGCCGACCTGTATCAAGTGGACATGGATAAACTCCCGGTCTGGAAGTCGCCCCGCTATGCCCAGCAGAACGACCATCCCTTCATTACCGTGGACCCCAACAAGTGCATCACCTGCCGCCGCTGTTTTCACGGCTGTGCCGAGTATCAGGTCCAGAATGCCTTTGAGCTGCAGGAGATGGAAGGAAAAGGAGGGCCGCCGGTCTACAAACCCTTTATCAATGACCGCTGTGTTTCCTGCGGCTATTGTTTGGCCAACTGTCCCACCGGGGCCTTGACCGAGAAAGGGGACGGCCTGCCCGGTCCCTGGAAGCTGGAAAGGGTGCGGACCACCTGCACCTACTGCGGCGTGGGCTGTCAGCTCTACTTAGAAAAGGTCGGCGACCGCATCGTCCGGGTCAACGGCGTGGACAACGCCCCGCCCAATTACGGCCACCTCTGCGTCAAAGGCCGCTTCGGGTTTGACTTCATTAACCATGAAGCGCGGCTGACCCAACCTTTAATCAGGGAGGGAGACAAATTCAGAAAAGCCTCCTGGGATGAGGCCCTTGATCTGGTGGTCAAGAAATTCTTACAGATCCGTGACCAATACGGACCGGAGGCCCTGGCTGGTTTGACTTCAGCCCGGGCCACCAATGAAGAAAACTATCTCATGCAGAAACTGGTCAGGGGGGCTTTTAAAAACAACAACATTGACCACTGCGCCCGTCTCTGACACGCTTCCACTGTGGCCGGTCTGGCCGCAGCCTTCGGAAGCGGTTCCATGACGAATTCCATCGCCGAGATCGAATCGAACAAGGTCATTCTGATTACCGGTTCCAACACTACCGAAAACCATCCGGTGATCGGTGCGGCCGTGAAAAGGGCGTTGATGAACGGGGCCAAGCTGATTGTGGTTGACCCGAGAAGGATTGAACTGGCGGAGTTGGCCACCGTGTGGTTGAGCCCGAAATCGGGTACCGATCTGGCCTGGATCAACGGATTGGTCCATATCATCATAAAAGAGAATCTCTTGAATGTCGAATACATCCAAAAAAGGACTGAGGGCTTTGAAGAACTGAAAGCGGCCGTGGCCGAATTTACGCCGGCCCGGGTAGCAGAAATCACCGGTATTCCGGAAGGAGATCTGGTCCAAGCGGCCAGGATCTATGCCGGCGATACGGCGGCCATTTATTATACCATGGGCATCACCCAACATACCCATGGGACCGAAAATGTCATTGCCCTGGCCAATCTGGCCCTGGTTTGCGGCAACATCGGGATCCCCGGCGGGGGGCTCAATCCGCTTCGGGGCCAGAATAATGTCCAGGGGGCCTGTGATATGGGCGGCCTGCCCAATGTCTTTTCCGGTTACCAGAGCGTAAGCGACCCGGCCTTAGTGGATAAGATGGAGGGGGCTTGGGGGGTTAAAGGTCTCTCGGATAAACCGGGGTTAACCCTGATGGAAATCACGGAAGGGGCCAAAAACAAAAAAATCCGTGGTCTGTTCATCTTCGGGGAGAATCCGGTGGTCTCCGATCCGGATACCCACCATTTGATGGAGGCCTTGAAGGCCACGGATTTTCTCGTAGTCCAGGATATCTTTCTGACGGAGACCGCTCAATTCGCTCATGTCGTTTTACCGGGGGCCTCTTTCGCCGAAAAGGAGGGTACCTTCACCAGCACCGAACGGAGGGTGCAGCGGGTTCGACAGGCCATCCGGCCCAAGGGGGATTCCAAACCGGATTGGCAAATTCTGGCTGACCTGTCACAGCGAATGGGACTAAGAGCAAATTATGAAAACCCGGAGGCCATTTTTGAAGAACTGCGTTCTCTGACCCCCTCTTATGCGGGGATCACCTATCAGCGTCTCAACCGGGCTGGCATTCAGTGGCCCTGCCCGACCCTGGAACATTCGGGGACAGCGGTGTTGCACTTGGAAACCTTTACCCGCGGGTTAGGAAAATTCCATCCTATCGCCTACAAAGGTCCCAAGGAATCTCCGGACAGGGAATATCCCCTGGTTTTAACCACCGGGCGCATCTTATATCATTATCACACCGGGACCATGACCCGGAAAAGCAAAGGGCTGGAAAGCGTTGCCCCGGAATGTCTGGTTGAAATTTCCGCTGCTGATGCCGGCACCTTAAAAATTGCAGAGGGAGAACGCATTCGGGTCATCTCCCGCCGCGGGGTCTTGGAAGCCAAGGCCACCATAACCGACCGTTCTCCTCAAGGGACGATCTTTATTCCTTTCCATTATGCCGAAGCGGCGGCCAACCTCCTGACCCAGACCGCTGTTGATCCGATTGCCAAGATCCCGGAATTGAAGGTGGCCTCGGTGAGGATAGAGAAGATGTCCG
>JBFMBU010000084.1:0-3414 GCA_040755035.1 Thermodesulfobacteriota bacterium | reverse complement strand
TCGGCCGAACTCCGGCGACTCCCGATGAAGCCCGCCGGATTTTAGGTATACAAAAGCGGTGATCCGGCTTTCTGGCGCAGGGAGCCGGACAACTTAAAAAAGGATTTTCAACGACTGATGAGCCCAAACCGCCGAACAGACCGGTGGAGAGGCAAAAAGAGACCCGAGGAATTTATTTTTAGAAAGGAGCAAAGGAAAATGCGTATAAGAAAAAAGACTTTTATGATGGTCGCCGGTATTTTGTTTTTTATGTTACCACTTACGATATTTCCTGAAAAGGGAACGACGGCCCCGGCAGAAAAAACCGTTACCGGAAAGGAATGGGCCCAAAAAATTGGTCTGGACTGGGGGCCGAAATACTGGCCCAGCAAACCGGTTCGAGGCGGTGTCCTGCAGGCCTCCTGGCCTCAATACATCGGCTTGATGAACCCTAACCATTGGCCGGTTAATGACTGGCAGACCATGGCCATCATTTTCGACCGGATAGTCTACACCGATGGAAGTTATCGGGCCACCATCCCCTGGCTGGCTGAATCGTGGAGCTTCCCGGACAAATTGACCTGCATCATGAAGCTTCGCCGGGGTGTCCAGTTTCATGACGGGTCGGACTTCAATGCCGAAAGTTTAAAATACCAGATGGAATGGATCAAGAATCCCGCAAATGGCGCCTGGTCGCGGGCCTTGCTGGATCCCCTCGAATCCATCGAAGTACTGGACAATTATACGGTTAAATGGCATTTCAAGAAACCTTGGGCCAGCTTCCTGGGCACCATGGCCAGCGTGCCGGGGTATCCCCTTTCGGCCAAGGCGCTCAAGGCCGATGTCGCTCTACGGGAATCCAGGACTCTTGCTCGTCAGTTAGAGAGAGAAAAAGAGCAGGTAAAAAAGGCCGAGAAAGAGGCCTCTGAGGCCGCCGGAGATTCCGCTGCCAAGGCCAATACCAATCTGGAAAGGGCTAGAAAAAAACTGGCCGAAGTGGAAGAGAAATATAAAAAAGCCGCCGTTCTGGCGGAAGGAGTCAAGGAGTTCGACAACCATCCCGTCGGCTCCGGGCCCTTTATGCTTGAGGAAGGCAGTCCCGGAAACTATGTCAAGTTGAAGAGGAACCCCAACTGGTGGTTGGCTAAGTTCATCGGCATGCCGAATATGCCCTATTTTGACGGCGTCAAAGTCAGCGTCATTCCGGACCCGTCGGTCAGACTCGCCAATCTCAGGGCCGGGAAACTGGATTTCGTCATGCTTGAACCGAATGAATACCCCATGGTCAAGAACGACCGGAATCTTCAGATCAATATTTATCCGGTCAATCATCTGGTCGGCATGCGCTTTAATACAACAGGGGGGCCCTGCAAGGATATCCGTGTGCGCAAGGCCGTCTCTCACGCCTTGGACCGCAAGGCCCTGATTGCGGGGGTCGATTTCGGCCTCGGCCGACCGGCCAGCGCCATGTTTCCCGATGACCACTGGTGTCATAATCCCAATTTGAAACCGGTGAAATACGATCCGGCCCTGTCGAAGAAGCTGCTGAAGGAGGCCGGTTACAAAAACGGCCTGACCCTCCGTGGTTATATGCTCAACACCGCCACTTCGCAGACCCTCGCCGAAGCCGTTAAAGAGATGCTGGCCAAGGTCGGCATCGTCTGGAAGGTGGATTTGCTCGATGCGGCCGCGATTTCCGAAAGGCTGAGGAAAGTCGACTACGACTTCGCCGGCGGCGGCGCGGTCTGGATTTACGATCCCGATATTCTGGCCACGAACTTTTACCATCCGGACGGGGGGTTTAATTATGGGCGGAGCAACAATCCCAAAGCCATCGCCCTGGTCGAAGCCGGCCGCACGGAAATGAACGAGGCCAAGCGGGCCAAGATTTATCATGAACTTGAGAAGGTCATTTATGACAATTATGAGGATGTCTTTCTCTGGTACCCCATGGCCATCAGGGTCTACGCCAAGAAAGTTCAGGGATGGAATAACCCTATGTATATAAGGTCGCGGGAAGGCCAGATTTGGTCCCATCCCCTATGGTTTAAGAGCGGCAAGTAGTCCTTTGCGCAAGGAGAAGGGGGCAGGGTTTTAAAGAAAGGGGTTCCGCCTCGCGGTTAGGCGGAACCCCTTTCTTCGTTCGAAGGAGGGACCTATTGGTTTTGATTTATGAAATCGACAGCCAGATTGGCCAGGGCTTGAACGCCAACGATTAAGGCCGCTTCATCCATGGTGTAATAAGGAGAATGGTTGAAATAGGGTTTGGCCCCCTTGGAAAGACTGCCGAGGAAAAAAAACATTCCGGGTATTTTAGACTGATACCAGGCAAAATCCTCGGCCGTGGTGGTTTTCAGGGCCTCCATATAGAAATTTTTTGAAACGCGTTTCAGGGTCGGTTCCATTTTGCTAAAGAGTCTTGGATCGTTAAAAGTCACCGGCAGCCCGTAGCCCGGGATGGATACCTCGGCCGTGGCCCCGGAGGCCTGGGCAATAGACGGCACCATCTTTATAATCCGTTCATGAACCTGTTTTCTTACATCGGGGTCAAAAGTCCGTATGGTTCCTTCCATCTCGACTGACTGGGGAATGGAATTAGGCGCCTCCCCTCCTCGAATCATTCCGATGGATACTACAACAGGGGTTTTAACCAGATCGGACTGTCTGCTGACCACGGTCTGCAAGGCTTGAATGATCTGGGAAGAGATTACAATGGGATCAACGCCGGTCCAGGGGGTCCCCCCATGGGTGGCAGAACCTTTTACCATAATTTTAAAAGGATCGGCGCTGGCCATGGTTCCTCCACTGCGGGCCGCTAACATCCCGGCCGGGTAGGGGGCGACATGCAACCCAAAAATGGCCTTCGGGGTTGGATTTTCCAGGACGCCGGCTTTAATCATTTCACTCGCTCCTCCCGGAGGTTCCTCTTCAGCCGGTTGGAAGATGAACTTGACGGTGCCCGGAATTTTATCCTTCAGGCCGGCCAGTACTTCGGCTGTCCCCATCAGGATAGCGGTATGATTGTCATGGCCGCAGGCGTGCATCACGGGAACCTTCGATCCTTTGTAGGTCGCTTCGGCCTTGGAAGCATAGGGCAGGCCGGTCAGTTCCTTGACCGGTAAGGCGTCCATATCGGCCCGCAGGGCAACGACCGGCGTGCTTTTACTGCCTTTGAGAATACCGATTACTCCGGTCTTAGCCACGCCTGTTTGCACTTCCAGGCCCAGATTTTTCAAATGATCAGCGATCAGTTTTGCCGTCCTGACTTCCTGATAAGCCAACTCGGGATGCTCGTGAATATCCCGACGCCATTGAATGACTTTCGCTTCGACTTTTTTCGCAAGACCCTCTATTTCCGAATGAAGCGGGTCGGCAGCGGCCTCCTTCACGAAAAGATGTAATCCGAACAAAAAGCTGAAACCCATCAGACCAACC
>JBFMBU010000083.1:0-19776 GCA_040755035.1 Thermodesulfobacteriota bacterium | reverse complement strand
GCCCCTCTCCTTACAAAGAAGGTCCCGGACCGGGAGGGACTTGGCCCGGGACCTCTCTGTACTGTGGGGCATTGAAGGAGAGAGGGTGGGTTATTGGGGAAATAATATTAGCAAAATAGATGCCAAAAGGGGTTAAGACAATAAACATAAAAATATCAAGTTGATGTCTAAATTTCCCCCAAACCTTTTTTTATTATTTTGCACTCGTTTTTGTGAACTTGCACAATTTCATGTGCAAATGGTTCACAGAAACGAATAATGGCAGGTGAAGTTTTGGGTTCCTTCGGGGATGGGTAAAGAAGGGATTAAGATTTCTCGCTTCACTCGAAATGATAATACCCTCGGGTTTGGGGTCGAACCCAATGCTATTAACTTAAGAGAAAAAGTCTGTCTTTCCTATCCTTTTTGGTTTCTGATTTAACTGTTACCGGATCGGCCCATTGCACCCTGGTCCCCTATTGGGCGGAAAGGCTGGGAAAAAAAGAATTGCAGGCCAGGCAGCTTTCCCAACGGGGCGGGGAATTGTTCTGTGTCGATAAAGGAGAACGGGTCTCCATCGGCGGCCGGCCAGGGGCCTTCCTTTTAGGGGCTATTCGGGTTTAACCCTTGGTCTCCGATTTAAATATGGATAGGGATTGATAGGGAGTCGGCCCTAAATCCTTTGCCTTTCCCTTCAGAACGTGTTATACTTTCAGTGAAAATTGACCGGGAAGGGGGAATTCCTTTTGGATTGGAACTGGATAGGTGTGGGGTTCTTGGTTGTGACGGCGGTGGTGGCCTTTTTTCTGATCCGGACCCTGAACCGGGTTTCCCGAACGGTCGGTCACCTCGATGACTTTTTAAAATCTCTGGAAAAGGAAATTGCCCCTCTGGTCCGGAATCTGAAAGAGACTTCAGAAAGCCTGAACGGCATCACAGCCCAAACACGGGAGCGGCTTAATCAGTTTGAAACCCTGTTCCATACCGTTAAGGAATCCACCCAGGTTTTTTCCATGGTCAACCGGATCCTGCGCAGCGGGATCACCCCGACCCTGGTGAACCTGGCCGGACTGGCCGTCGGGGTTAAAACAGCGGGGCGGACTTTATTTAAAGGAAAAGAAAAAGGAGGGAAATAATATGGCGGAAGAAAGCAAAGGGTTTGCCGGAAGTGCTTTAGCGTTGTCCTTTATCCTGGGCGGGGTGGTCGGGGCAGCCGTGGCTATCCTCTATGCACCCTGGGAAGGCAGGCAGACGCGGGATAAGTTGAAGGACCTGACCGAGGAGATGAAGGAGAAATCAGGCCACCTCTCCCAGGAATGGAAAGAAAAAGCGGCGACCTTTATCGAAAAAGGTAAGGAATTTGTGGAACAGAAACGGGGCGTCCTGTCCTCGGCCTTTGATGCCGGAAAGGAAGCCATGAGGAAGGAAAAAGAGGAATTATCCCAAAGCGAAGGGTTATAATCCCTCTTGTTCCTTCCCCGACTCGTTCCATTGTTCGGGAAGAGGTTGGGGACCGGGTTTGATCCCGGCGATATCCGGATCTTCATCACCGGTGTTGATTGACGGCCTGGTTGGGAGCGATTTGGATTGGAGGCGGCGGGCCTCCTTGTCCTTTTGCTTTTGTTGCCGGGCCTTTTCTTTTTCAATCTTCCTGAAAGTCGCTTTGGATCTGTTGGCCATAGGATATTCTCCTATTCTGAGTTTTTTGAAATCTTACTTGCGGAAACAGCCCCCAGAAAGGATTGTCCCGGTCGGGTGAACGGATCAAGGAGATTCCTTCCAGAGACCTGATCCCGGAAGGGACATTCCTGTCCGAGAGGCATAACCTCTTTTAAAGTTGTATAATAAATTTGAATGTTTTCTTATTGTTCCCGACCTTTAAATTTCCGGACGGCAACAACTTCAAGGGGCCGCTAAGGCATCTTATAGACGAGGGCATTGATATTCATGCCCGCCCCCACGGAGGCGAAAACGGCAATGTCTCCGCTATGCAGGACATGGTTGTTCAGTTTGCCTCTCTGCAGCAGGTCAAACAAAGTCGGCAGGGTGGCCACCGAACTGTTGCCCAACCAGGAAATGGTCATGGGCATAATTCCCTCGAGGTCTTTTTCCGTTTGGTATAACTTGAAAACCCTTTTTAAAATGGCTTCATCCATTTTTTGATTGGCCTGGTGAATCAAGATCTTTTTAATATCGTTCAAAGACAGACCGGCTTTATCCAGACTTTGCTTGACCGTCTCGGCCACATGGCGGACGGCGTATTTATATATCTCGTGGCCGTCCATTTTCAGGAACAGACGGTTGGACCCGAACTCCGGACCGTAGGAGGGGCCCATGCGCAATAAGTAGGTTTCGTTATAGGTGTCCGACCGGCTGACATGAGAAAGGACTCCGGCATCCCCTTCAACGGCTTCCACCAAGACGGCACCTGCTCCGTCGGAATAGATCATGCTGTCAATATCGTGTGGATCAGAAACCCTGGAGAGGGTTTCGGCTCCGATGACTAAAACCTTTTTTGCGCTACCGGCTTTAATATAGGTATCGGCTAAAATAACTCCCAGAAGCCAACCGGGGCAGCCGAAAAGGACATCAAAGGCGACCGTATAAGGGTTTTTTATCCGCAGTTTGTGTTTGACCCGGGAAGCGATGGAAGGGACCATGTCCCCTCTGGGATTTTCCGCCCGCACTTCGCCAAAATTGTGACCGACGATGATGTAATCCAGGGTTTCCCGGTCGATACCTTCCAAGGCCTGTTCGGCGGCAAGGAAAGAAATGTCCGATGTATTAAGGTGATCCGGGACATATTTTCTTTCGTTAATGCAGGTGATCTCGTTGAATTTGCGGATGATGTCCTGATTTATTTTGGGATTTTTCTGTCCGTCCGGTCCGAAGAATTGATGGTCCAGGAAAAAGCTGTTTTCTATATTTTCCGTCGGGATATAACTCCCGCTCCCGGTAATGACGGCATTGGGCATTGAATTTGGTTCTCCTCTTGAAATAGACCTTAAAATATTTAAATATATCATGGAAATGAATTATAAGTAAAGAGGAAAAATAAACCCGTGATATCACGTTGGAGAAGAAGGACATGCCGGAGGTCTTAATCACCGGATTATCTTCCACCGGCGAAGGCATCGGCAGGGTGGGGGGCAAGGTGGTTTTTATCCCTTTCACCCTCCCGGGTGAGGTCGTTGAGTGGGAATTGAGCGAATCGAAGAAGTCCTACGACCGGGGGCGGGTCCTTCGTATCATTGAACCTTCTCTGGATCGAATTGAGCCGCCTTGCCCATTTTTTATGGAGTGCGGGGGGTGTCAGCTGCAGCATCTCGACCTAGTTCGCCAAGGCAAAGAAAAAGAAAAGTGGTTCAGGGAAGGTCTGGTCCATGCCCTGAAGAGCGATGGCTTTCCGATGCTTTCCCCGTTAATCTCCCCGGATGGGTTCGGATACCGTCACCGTCTCCAGCTTAAGACGGCCAGGGGGGACTCCAAGTGGATCGTGGGCTTTTTCGGTCGTAAAAGCCACCAGGTCATCGGCATGGATCGTTGTCTGTTGGCTAATGAAGGGGTAAACAGGGTTCTTGGGCATCTGGGAGAAGCACTGGAGGTTCTCCCGGAGAGGGAGGAGTCGCCGGAGATAGAGTTGCAGCTCTATGAAGAGTCAGGCAGGGGAGGGATGGTATTAACCTTCATAAGAATGATAAAGCCGTGCTCCCGCCGTGACCTGACCAGAGCCCTTCTTGCCCTTCCCGGGATGGATTATGTCCTTTTCCGGGAAAGAAGCTCTTTCCACCTGGTTAGGGAACATCGCTTCGATCCTAAAAAGGATAGCCCGGAGTATTTTGTGCCGGCCCTTGGTTCTACCGGGTCGGCCTCATTACGATTGAAAAGCTTCCCTCTGGTTTTCACCCAAGCCAATCTGGCCTTGAACAAGCGATTGATTGAAAGCTTGGAAGACCGTGATATTTTTGGAAGAGAGGACCTGGTTGTTGATTTCTACAGCGGACTCGGAAACCTTTCCCTGCCCCTGGCCCGTGTCGTCCAGGAGGTTGTCGGTATCGAATCTTTCCCGCCGGCTGTAGACAATGCCATGTGGAATCAGGAAGTTAATGGTATTTTCAACAGCACCTTTCTCCAGGGTACAGCAGAGGAGGGGGGAACCCTCTTGAAACCTTTCGGGAAAAAAATTAATTGGATAATCCTGGATCCGCCCCGATCAGGGGCAAAGGAAGTCATTTCGCTGTTGGATGGAAAAACCATACCTACGGAAGGCATTATCTATCTTTCCTGTAATCCCCAGACCCTTTTCCGGGATTTGAGCCTGCTTAAAGATCAGGGATGGAAAGTTCAATGGTCTCAAGTAATTGACTTTTTCCCGCAGACCTACCACCTGGAAAGTCTAACCCTGTTGAGAAGGGAAGGCGGGAAATAAGGGAGAAAAGCCCCGGTTATCGGTTTGGCTCAGCCAGAGGGTCGTCTTTCCCGGAGCAGAACCAACGTAACCATATAGAAATATTATGAATAATTTTATGTTGGGATTTTGGGGGAAACATGATATAATTATAATGTTAAAAAATAATAACCAGGAGGGTGCCCCATGATGGTATTTAAGGTGGGGGATTTGGCGGTTTATCCAGCCCATGGAGTTGGTCGGATAGAATCCATAGAGTCGCGTAACCTTTATGGTTCTTCTCAAAGTTTTTATATTATGAGAATCTTGGAAAACAATATGATCATCATGATCCCGATCAGCAATGCCAACAATGTTGGACTCCGAGAGATTATCAAAGAAGAGGAAGTTTCCAAAATTTTTAAAATCCTTAAAACAAAGGATATCGAGTTTGACACCCAGAGCTGGAACCGGCGCTATCGGGAATACATGGAAAAGATAAAAACCGGTTCAGTCTATGAAGTGGCCCAAGTCCTGCGCGATCTTTTTCTGCTGAAATTGGAGAAGGAGCTTTCTTTCGGCGAACGGAAAATGCTGGACACGGCCAAGAGCCTTTTGGTCAAGGAAATTTCTATAGCTAAAAAAATGGAAGAAAACAAAGTGGAAGAAAACATCCGGCGGATTTTTAAGAACTAAAAAGGCAATCCCGGATTCCTTGGCTCCTTATATTTCCTGAAAGAGATCCAACCGCTCTTCCGAGACAGCGGATGATGTCGGTTTACCGTCTTTTTTGATATAAGACAAGATTAAGGGTTCCCTACCGAATTCTATTCAAAAATCAAAACAATGCCTGAAAGAAGGCGCAACCGATTCCTGGAAAAAGCAAAAAAACATTTGACCTTCCCTTTAAAATAGGGGTGAACTTTATGCACGCCAGTGGTGAAAGGAGGTGAGAACATGAGTCAACTCATTCTCAAAATTTTATTGATCCTGATTTGTCTATTGAGCGGATATTTCCTTTCCGGAGAAATCCAGGGTGTCAAGGACCTCTCCTGGACTCCTTTTCTGGGGGCCTTTCTGGGCCTGCTTTTTTCATTTCTTGTCCTGGAAATTGAAAAACTAATTATTAAAACCCCTGCCCGTACTTCCCTGGGGGGGATAACCGGCTTTATCCTGGGTTTAATTGTAGCCAGACTTTTAATGTTTCCTTTTGATTGTTTCCGGGAGGAAACCTTTTTTCGCTATATTATAATGATTCTGCTTAGCGGTGTTTTGGGGTATCTGGGATTGACCCTGGGCCGGAGCAAAGCTGACGAGATCGGCCGTTTTGCCAACAAGGCCTTATCCCCATCCCACTTCTCCAAAGGCCCATCCCGTTATATCTTAGACACCAGCGTGATCATCGACGGAAGGATCGCCGATATCTGCGAGACCGGATTCATCAAAGAGACCCTTATTATTCCCCAATTTATTCTACAGGAGCTCCATCATATCGCCGATTCCAGCGACTCCCTGAAAAAAATCCGGGGACGTAGGGGTCTGGATGTGATCGAGAAGATCCAGAAAAAAGAGGACCAGGAGGTGGTCATTCTGGATCAGAACCCCCCTAAGGATAACGTGGACGCCAAACTGGTCGATCTGGCTTTAGAACTGAACGCCACGATCATAACCAATGATTTTAATTTAAGCAGGGTAGCGGAGTTACGGGGGGTCAGATGTCTGAACCTGAATAAACTGGCCAATGCCTTGAAACCGGCTGTTTTATCCGGTGAGGTCCTGACCGTCCAGATCATCCGGGAAGGAAAAACCTCAGGCCAAGGGATTGCCTATATGGATGACGGGACCATGGTGGTGGTGGAAAACGCTCGAAGACATATCGGAAGGACTATCGAGGTCGTGGTCACCAGTGTCTTGCAGACCGGGACAGGCCGGATGATTTTTTCGGAAATTAAAAGCGGTTAAAAGGAAGGGCGTAACAGGGGATAATCATCCTTTGCCAGCAGGAATTCTTTGAACATTCCTTACCTATTCACAGCCCGGACCCCTGACGTTCGAAAGCGTTTAGACCATTTTTTGGTGGAACAGAGGGTCCCCTTTTCCCGTTCCCAGATAAAAAAATGGATTGACGAGGGACGCCTATCGGTCAATGGCCGGGCTGAAAAAGGAGGTTACCGATTAAAGGAAGGCGATTGTCTCACTTTTTCCCCGGGAGAGCCCGTCCCGCTTTCACTGACCCCGGAGGCTATCCCCCTCAAGATAGTATTTGAAGACCAGGACCTTTTGGTGCTGGATAAACCCGCCGGTCTGGTGGTCCATCCGGCGGCAGGGAATTTTTCCGGGACCCTGGTCCACGCCCTGCTCCATCACTGCTCTGATCTTTCAGGAATCGGCGGGGTTATGCGGCCCGGTATCGTCCACCGTCTGGATAAGGACACTTCCGGTTTGATGGTGGTGGCCAAAAACGATTCCTCTCATCAGGACCTGATCCGGCAATTCCAGAAGGGGGGGATCTCCAAGGAATACCAGGCCCTGGTCTGGGGAGGGCCCGCGATCCTTTCAGGTCGCATCGAAAAGCCTATCGGCAGACACCCTGTTCATAGAAAAAAAATGGCCGTTAATGAAAAGCAGGGGAAGGCGGCCCTCACCGAATGGGAGGTCCTGGAAAGGTTCTCGGCAGGCGTTTCCCTACTTAAATTAATTATTAAGACAGGACGGACCCATCAGATTCGGGTCCATCTCTCCTCCCAGGGATGGCCGGTGGTGGGGGATCCTTTATACGGCGGAAAGAAAAGTGGCTTGGTCAGGGATAAAGAACTTCCCGAAGCCTTGGCTTCGCTGATGACCCGGCAACTGCTCCATGCGTACCGCTTGGCCTTTTATCATCCAACCCAAGGGAATCTTTTAGATTTTTCTTCTTGCTTGCCTGAGGATATGGAAGCGGCCTTAAAGGTTCTTCGGTTATGTTCCGATAATAAAAGGTAAGGGACGGTCCGACAAAAAGTCTTAATAGTGCCGATTGGTAAGAATTGGGATCAATGATTTCAATACGTTTTGAACGACAAGGCTCTTTTTTTATTTAATAGGTGGTCAGCAAAGGGATAACAATAAAAAAATGCTTGACATTTTTGGATTTTTGCATTAATTTCATACAACAAAAAGGAGATCATGGCCCTTCCAATAAAGAAAGGCCGATGCCTGCCTGAATAGGGATATAATTCCAAGAAGAAACCGACTGATTCCAAAATCATCATTTCTCATTGCACTCACATAAGCTGAATAAAGGTTTTTTTTGGTTAGCCACAACAATCCAGTAAACACCCCTTTATCGCACAGAAAGGAAACCGGCCTGAAGACCGGAGGGCCGTCTTTCATCTTTTATCAGTAATCAAATCGAGGAAGACATGAATTTAGCAGAATTAAAACAGAAGAAGATCAGTGAACTGACCCAGATGGGCAAAGAGTTCAATATCGAAGGGGCAAGCGGGATGCGAAAACAGGAATTGATTTTCGCCCTGCTCCAAGCCCAGACCGAGAAAAACGGCCTCATCTACGGGGAAGGAGTGTTGGAGATCCTGCCGGACGGATTCGGGTTCCTAAGGGCCCCGGATTATAATTACTTGCCCGGACCTGACGACATCTATGTCTCCCCTTCCCAGATCCGCAGGTTTAATCTGAGGACCGGGGACACCACTTCAGGGCAAATCCGCTCCCCAAAGGACAATGAACGTTATTTTGCCTTGTTGAAAGTGGAATCGGTCAACTTTGAGGACCCCGAGGTTTCCCGTGATAAAATTCTCTTCGACAACCTGACCCCCCTATATCCCAATGAACGCATTCAATTGGAGACCAACGATCCCATTAATTATTCCATTCGGGTCATGGATCTGTTGACCCCCATCGGTAAGGGTCAGAGGGGGCTGATTGTCTCTCCGCCCCGGACGGGCAAGACCATGCTGCTCCAGAACATCGCCAACAGCATATCAAAAAATTATAAAGATATTATCCTGATCGTTCTGCTGATCGACGAGCGTCCCGAAGAGGTCACCGATATGCAGCGGTCGGTCAAGGCCGAGGTTATCAGCTCCACTTTCGATGAACCGGCTCAGCGGCACATCCAGGTAGCGGAAATGGTCATTGAGAAGGCCAAACGTCTGGTGGAACACAAAAGGGATGTGGTCATCCTCCTGGACAGCGTCACCCGTTTGGCTCGGGCTTATAATACCGTCGTTCCCCCCAGCGGGAAGATACTCTCCGGCGGGGTGGACTCCAATGCCCTGCACCGCCCGAAACGGTTTTTCGGTGCGGCCCGGAATATCGAGGAGGGTGGGAGCCTGACCATTATCGCCACGGCCCTGATCGACACCGGCAGTCGGATGGACGAGGTGATTTTTGAAGAGTTCAAAGGTACGGGCAACATGGAGATCCATCTGGATCGGAAATTGAGCGACAAACGGATATTCCCGGCCATTGATATCAACCGCTCCGGGACCCGAAAAGAAGAGCTGCTATTGCCGCAGGATGAACTGAACAAGGTTTGGATCCTGCGTAAATTATTGGCCCCCCTGACCGTGGTGGACAGTATGGAATTCCTCCTGGAGAAGATGGATGGGACCAAGGATAATGCCGATTTTTTAAGTCTTATGAATAAATAATCCCCCAAAAAGGTTTCAAGGGTTCGAGGGATCAAGGAGGCAAGTTTTTTTTCAAGCCATCCCTTGGAGGCCCTGCCCTCGGTTTATAGAAGAAAGTGAGGAATGAGGATCATGAAAGAAAAAATTCATCCGGTTTACCACCAGACCACCATCCGCTGCGCCTGCGGGAATGAGATTCCCACCGGATCGACCCGCAAAGACATCCGGGTGGAAATCTGTTCTCAGTGCCATCCCTTTTTTACCGGGAAACAAAAGATCATGGATTCGGCTGGAAGGGTGGAGCGTTTCCAGAAAAAATACGCCAAGGTACTCAATAAAACAACCGCTCCGGATGCGGAAACCCAGGCGTAACCTGAAGAAAGAATTGAGGACCAGCGGTTGATTCTATGATACAGGTCGGAGGACAGGCGGTTATTGAAGGGGTGATGATGAAAGCCCCCAAATCCCTGGCCGTTGTGGTCAGACGTCCCAACGGGGAACTGGTGGCCAGAGAGGATTTTCTAAACCCCTGGTCGGACCGTTTTCCTTTTTTAAAATGGCCGGTCCTGCGAGGCACCCTGGTCCTGATGGAGACCCTTATCCTGGGCATAAAAGCCCTGAATTTTTCCGCCAATCAGGCCATGGCCGAAGAGGAAGAAAGCCAGGAAATCGGCTGGTGGGCTATGTTCGGTACCATGACCTTAGCCCTCCTTTTAGGGCTGGGTCTGTTTGTGGCTTTGCCTCACTGGATCAGCGCCTATCTGGGGGGATTGACTTCCTTCCAATTCGGGGTGGATTCCTTTTCCTTTCATCTCTTAGACGGACTGATCAAGGTCTTCTTTTTCGTTGCTTATGTCTGGCTTATTTCCCGTTTCAAGGACATTCGCAAGGTCTTCCAATACCACGGGGCGGAGCATAAATCGATTTACACCTATGAGGCCGGCCAGGACCTGACCGTGGCCAATGCCAAGGGGCATTCCACTCTGCATCCCCGCTGCGGGACCTCGTTTATTCTGCTGGTGCTGGTCATCAGCCTCTTGTTTTTCTCTATTGTATTCCCTCTACTACCCAAGTTGCCCTCCTTGAATTTCTGGCTTCGAAACGGGATCTATATCGCCTTTAAAATAGTGCTGATGATTCCCATTACCGGTCTGGCCTACGAGGCCATCAAGTATTCGGGTAAAAAGGCCCACCTGCCCTGGGTGCGTCTCATCATCCTCCCCGGCCTATGGATCCAACGTTTGACCACTCAGGAACCGACAGACGACCAGATTGAAGTTGCCTTGGCCGCCTTGAACCGGGTCATCCTTATGGAAGGCCGGATTTCCGAACCAAAGATCGTTTAGTTCCTCTATTCTCCGGAAGAACCATCCCCGGGCTGGATCGCCTTGCAGGAGTATGGGAATAGGGGAGGGGGAATACTATTTTTCCCTTTATTTGAAGAAAGTATATTTAATTGCAGGTAAACAGACATTATGTGGGAAAAAAAACTGGAAGAGGTTGAAAGTCGTTTCCTGACCTTGGAGCAATCCTTAAGCGAAGCCGAGGTCCTCAAAAATCAATCCCTTTTTCAAAAACTGGCCAAGGAACATTCCGGGTTGGCCCCGCTGATAAATAAATTCCGCCTTTTTAAATCTCTTTCCGAACAGATGAACCAAAACAGGGAACTGCTGGAAGACCCCGACCCTGAAATCCGGGAACTGGCCAGGAGTGACATGGAATCGATCAAGGAAGATCTGGCCCGGACCGAAGAGGAGATCCACGTCCTTCTCCTGCCCAAAGACCCCAATGATGACAAAAACACCTTCCTGGAAATCCGGGCCGGAACCGGTGGGGAAGAGGCAGCCTTATTCGCCGCTGATTTATTCCGTATGTACGCCAAACTGGCGGAAATCCTGGGATGGAAAGTAGAGGTCATGAGCGAGCACCCAACGGGCATGGGGGGATACAAGGAAATTATCGCCCTCATCGAAGGCAAGGGGGCTTACAGTAAACTCAAATATGAAAGCGGGGTTCACCGGGTCCAGCGGGTCCCGGCCACCGAGGCCCAGGGGCGTCTGCATACCTCGGCCGTTACCGTGGCCGTTATCCCGGAAGCGGAAGAAGTGGATATCGTTATCGATCCTGAAGAGATCCGGGTCGATGTCTTTCGTTCTTCCGGCCCCGGAGGCCAGAGCGTCAACACCACCGATTCAGCCATCCGCATCACTCATCTGCCCACCGGACTGGTGGTATCCTGCCAGGATGAAAAATCGCAGCATAAGAACAAGGCCAAGGCCCTGAAGGTGCTCAGGGCTCGACTGTTGGATCTTAAAGTTAAAGAACAGCAGGACAAGATTTCCGAAGACCGGAAAAGCCAGGTGGGCAGCGGGGATCGCAGCGAACGGATCCGAACCTACAATTTTCCTCAGAACCGGCTGACCGACCACCGTATCGGATTGACCCTCTACCAGTTGGACCATATCATGGAAGGCAACCTGAATGAGGTCATCCATCCCCTGATCACCCACTTCCAGGCCGAACAGCTAAAGACCGGGGAAAAATAAAAAAGGTTTGGTCAGTCCGTAATTTTCAATTGAATGATACTTCCTCAAGCTAAATGTGATCATTTTCAGGCTGAACCCCGGACCATTAAAGAAGCCCTGGTCTGGGGGGTGGAATTTCTCCGATCCCAAGATATTCCCGAGGCACGGTTGAGCGCCGAGGTGCTGCTGGGAAACATCCTTGGATTGGACCGTTCAGCCCTGATGGTCCATAGAGATCAACCCCTTGATTCGACGGGATGGAGGGCGTATAAAGAAAAAATTGGCCGCCGGGCCAACCAGGAACCGGTCGCTTATTTAACCGGCCAAAAGGAATTCTGGTCCAGAGATTTTCAGGTCAACCCCGAGGTATTGATCCCCCGGCCGGAAACGGAATTGCTGGTGGAAACGGCTTTGAATCTTACCTGGCCCGATAGCGGATTAAAAACAATGGTGGAATTGGGAACCGGTTCCGGGGCGATTGCCGTCACCTTGGCCAAGTCGATTCCCGAACCGGGTTCTTGGCGGATCCTGGCTACGGACATCTCAAGCGGGGCGTTGAAAACAGCCAGGGAAAATGCCCGTTCCCACGGGGTGGAGGAGGTCGTAAAATGGGTGCGGGGGAATTGGCTGGCTCCTTTTTCCTGTAGCGGGAGATGGATCGATCTGTTGCTGTCCAATCCCCCTTATATTTTCGATGAGGACCTGGAGCAGTTGCCGGCTACCGTCAGGCAATTCGAACCCCTGGCGGCCCTCAAAGGTGGGCCGGATGGGCTGGAGGCGATTCGAGCCATTTTCAACCAGGCGGTCCTCCATTTAAAATTGGGAGGGTGGTTGGTACTCGAAATCGGAGAAAAACAAGGGGAGCCGGTTGGGGAGCTGGCTGAACGATTTTTTTTTAATCCTGTCGAAATTCTAAAAGATTATGCCGGTAAGGATCGGGCATTGAAGGCCTGCTATCATGGATAAGATGCGTATTCGAGGGGGGGTCCCCCTGAAAGGAAAGGTGACCCTGTCCGGAGCTAAAAACGCCGCCCTGCCCATTATGTCGGCCACTCTTTTGACCGGAGGGCGGTTTCTCCTTTCCAACCTTCCGGCCTTAAGGGACATTCTAACCCAAAAAAAGCTTCTGGCCCATTTGGGTGTTACCTTTGCCGAAGGCCCTGAGGGGGCCCTGGAGATCAACAGCGATCAGGTGGATCGTTTCGAAGCCCCTTATGATCTGGTGAAAACCATGCGCGCCTCCATTTTGGTCCTGGGCCCCCTGACGGCCCGTTTCGGACGGGCCAAGGTGTCCTTGCCCGGAGGATGCGCCATCGGGGCCAGACCGATCAATCTCCATTTACAGGGGTTGGAGTTGATGGGGGCCAGGATCGACCTGAAACACGGCTATGTGGAGGCCAAGGCCAATCATTTAAAAGGAGCGGAAATCGTCTTTGATATTCCTACGGTTACCGGCACGGAAAATTTAATGATGGCCGCCTGTCTGGCCAAAGGAAAGACTATTCTCGGCAATGCGGCCAAAGAACCGGAAGTGGTGGACCTGTCCAATTTTCTGACGGCCATGGGGGCCAGAATCGAAGGGGCGGGAACGGATACGATAAGCATTCAGGGCGTCACCCGGCTTCAGGCCACCCCCTTTCGCATCATGCCGGATCGCATCGAAGCGGCCACCTATATGGCCGCGGCCGGCATTACCGGTGGTGAAATCACTTTGGCCGATTATGAGGGATCCTGTCTGGAAGCCGTGATGGTCAAGCTGCGGGAGGCCGGTCTGGAGTTTGCCCAGAAGAAATCCGGGCTGACCGTTTATGGCCCGAAAAAAATAAAAAGCGTTTCCCTGACCACACGGCCTTATCCTGGTTTTCCCACGGATATGCAGGCCCAGTTCATGGCCCTCATGTGTCTGGGCCAGGATACCAGTATCATCAAAGAAACGATCTTTGAAAACCGATTCATGCATGTCAGCGAACTGCGGCGCATGGGGGCGGATATTCAGGTCTCCGGGAATCAGGCCGTTATCAAGGGGGTCTCCAAACTCTTAGGGGCACCGGTCATGGCCACGGACCTGCGGGCCAGCGCTTCTCTGATTCTGGCCGGACTGGCCGCCGACAACACCACCGAAATCTCCCGCGTCTATCACCTCGACCGGGGATATGAAAGGTTGGAAAAAAAGCTCCAACCCCTGGGGGCGCGGATCGAGCGGATCAAGGAATAGGGGCGCGACTTAAAAAGGAAGAGGTTTCTTTTTCGTAAATCGATCAGGGGGAACTCCCCTTCTTTTCAGGGGAGACCTCGCTATGGGTCTTTTTATGGTATTTTCCCCTTGACGGAGTCTTTTTCCTTCCTTATACTTTTCACGTCAATCGATACTTCTTTTCAAACCGATCCCCATAGATCCGAATATCCAGGCGATTAGATGCCTCTTATAGGCAAGATATCTATTTCTTTTCAAATCACCCGCCCCTTTGTTCCTCTGGTCCTGTCTCTGATGGCCGGACTGATTGGGGGGGATCATATCCCCGATCCCGCTTCCTCCATTCTGCCCTGGATACTGGGTTTCTTATTGCCGGCCTTTGCCCTGGGTATTCTTCTCTTCCGGCCTCTGGCCCTTTGGTTTGCTTGCGCTTTTCTGGTGGCTACCGGTCTATGTCTGATGACTTTTCTCTCGCCGCGGGTTACTGCAGCCCAGGTTCCTCCTCAACTCTTAAACCACCGGTTACAGCATCTGGCCGGGGAGATCATGGAGGAACCCGTTTCCTATCAGGACCAGAAACGCTTTGTCATTCGCCTGACCGCTTATTCGGATCAGGGAAGGGACTATCCTGCTCAAGGGATGATACTTTTAACGGTTAACCATTCTAATCCGAACCTCACAGAAACCAATAAACAAACCAGTTACCCTCACCTTCCTTCCCCCCTTTCTTCACCTACCGCTTCCTCGTTATGGAAGGGGGAAGATCGAGGTGGGGGTGGAAACCGCAGAGCATTCTATCAGGGTGATCCCGTTCGGTTTGTCTGCCGCCTGCGTTTAATCGAGGGGTATCACAATCCCGGCGGATACCCCTTTGAACGGAGAATGGCCCGTAATGGGATTCGGGTTTCCGCATTTATTGAAACCCCCGAACTTTTAATTTTGAACGGACTCAATAAGAAAACCAGGCTTTTTCGGAGCCTGTCCCGGCTGCGGAACCAGGTCGTAATATGGATTGATTCCGGGGTGTCGTTTCCTGCCGCCAGCCTGGCCCGGGCCGTTCTGACCGGGGATCAGAGTCAGATACCCAAGAGTGTTCAGGAAACGTTCAGCCGGGCCGGGGTTTCCCACCTCCTGGCCTTTTCCGGATTGAACCTCAGCTTAGTGGGAGGTCTCTCCTTTTTATTATTCCGTTTTCTATTAAGTCTCTCAGAAAAGGTCCTCTTGTTTCTTAATGTCAGGAAGTGGGCCCTGGTCGCTTCTTTCTTTCCGGTCCTGGGGTATGCCCTCCTGGCCGGATTGAGCCCACCGGCGGTGCGGGCTTTTTTGATGGTCACCTTGGTCATCCTGGCCCTTATCATTCAACGGTATTCCGATCTATTGAACAGTCTGGCCCTGGCCGCATTAATTTTATTGCTTTTTTCACCGCAGGTCCTGTTCCTTCCTTCTTTTCAACTTTCCTTTATCTCGGTCTGGGCCATCGGCTATCTCCTGCCCAGGATCTGGGACCCTTTTAAAACGGTTGAAAGAAAAAAAACCAACCGCTGGAGGCGCCTGTTGTATTACCTCTGGGGGACCTTATCCGTTTCCCTGGTCTGCCAGTTGGCCACAGCTCCCTTGGTGATCTGGTGGTTTCACCAGGTCTCCCTCATCGGCCTGATCAGCAACCTGATATTAGTGCCTTTGACCGGCCTTTTCATCACGCCCATCGGCCTTCTGGCTCTGATCTTTGCTCCCCTCTCGGTCTGGGTTTCCTCCCTTCTTTTCGGAATCATGGATATACTTTTACAATGGACCCTGTGGTGGACGCAATTTTTTGCTGAACTTCCCTTCTCCTACCTGACGCTTCCCCGGCCGGGGTTCGCGGAAATGGGGACCTACTTTCTGGCCTTGGCCTTGATTTTTAACAGCAGGAGAATACCCAAACCAGGCTGGTGGATTTCGTTTGCTGTTGCGGCTACCCTGTTTTTTTTCTTCCTCCCCCCTATTCGAGATACCCTGCTCCGTTCCATGAGGATCCATTTCCTGGATGTGGGACACGGCAGTTCTGTTCTGGTCGAATTTCCCCGGGGAGAGAAGATGCTCGTTGACGGCGGCGGGTCCTTTAATCCGGAATTCGACATAGGTGAGCGGGTGGTGGCCCCCTTTTTATGGGCCAAAAAGATCAACCGCCTGGATGTAGTTGTCCTGACCCATCCCCACCCGGACCATTTGAACGGATTGCCCTTTATTCTCTCCCGCTTTAAAGTGAAAGAAATCTGGTCCAATGGGCAGGAAACGGATTCAGGACCTTTTCTTCGTTTTAAAGAGGAAATAAGGGCGAAGCAGATTCCGGTCCGATATCCCGGACAAAAATGGTCCCGTTTTTTTGCCGATGTCCGGGTCGAGGTCTTGTCCGGTGGGAGCGAAAAAATTTTAAGGCCGGAGATGTCCGGTATGAAGGAGTGGCATGATCAGAATAACGATTCCCTGGTTTTGCGGATAAGCCGTTCTGGGGAGCATATCCTTTTGCCGGCCGATATTGAGGCCGCAGCCGAAAAGCAATTGATCGGTAGGAAGGATGATCTAAAAAGCCGGGTCCTTCAAGTGCCTCATCATGGGAGCCTGACTTCGAGCACAACGGCCTTTATTGAGGCCGTGGCCCCCTCCTGGGCAGTCATTTCCGGCCGGGCTTCTGCTCGGTTTCCCGTCCCCCATCCTAAAGTAATTCGGCGTTATGAGGAAAAAGGGGTCAGGGTGTTCAGGACCGATGTCGAGGGGCTGATTACGATTACCCTGAACAAAGGTCGATGGCAGGTGGAGAGTTATCGGAGAGGATCGGTCATTGGGGCAAAAAAAATAGTACCTTGACTTCCATTTTGATATTTATTATATTACTTACTAATAACAGTGGGAAAGGTGCCTTTGGGCAAGAGACTTTTCCCGGTGAACTTTAGAAAGGGGGGCGAAACGGCTTCGACGGGGATATTTAGCTTAGGTGGCATACCGAGGTCCTATCGGCTCGTAAAACAGATAGGAAACAATAATCGCAGACAACTACGATTACGCCTTGGCCGCTTAGTCGGCCGACACTCTGTCCTTCTTTCCTGCGAGGAGGATAAGGGTGACGATCAGCAGGATAGCCTAACCGAACGGCCTGTAGTCGGAAGGGCGAACCCTTTTACAGGATAGCCTGCCGGGTCTCCTGTCCGCCGGATCCCCGGAAGGTGAAATTTCAGTAGACGGAATATGTATGTAGAGGCCTAAGTGATGTATTTTCGGACGCGGGTTCAACTCCCGCCGCCTCCACCAATTATTTCAACAGACTTATTCATCGTTATTCAAAGGCTCATATACTAATGGATGATAAGCCCCTGAGGAAGATTTCCCGGGGGCTTTTTCATTTTCTGCCCGAGGTGTGAACGTGGAGATCCTGATTATTCTCCTGCTGATGATCTTGAATGGCCTGTTTTCCATGTCTGAGATGGCGGTTATCTTCTCCCGCAAGACCAGGCTGCAACAATGGGCCAGGGAGGGTAATACCCGGGCGCGTACGGCCCTGGATCTGGCGGAAAATCCCAACCGTTTCCTTTCCACCCTTCAGGTGGGTATCACTCTGATTGGAATTCTGGCCGGGGCCTTCGGGGGGACAACCATTGCCCGTTCTCTGGAGGTTTTTCTGCAAGAGATACCATTTCTTGCCGAGTACAGCAAGGCCCTTTCCGTGGGGACGGTGGTACTCCTGCTGACCTACCTTTCGATTGTCATCGGGGAGCTGGTTCCCAAACGACTGGCGTTAAATAATGCCGAACGGATCGCTTTGGTCTTGGCCTTGCCCCTTTTCTGGATCTCCAGGGTGGCCCATCCTATGGTGTGGCTGTTAACGGTTTCCTCTGAATGGATTTTAAAACTTTTTGGATACAAGCCTTCCCAAGAACCTTCCATTACAGAAGAAGAGATCAAGATCCTCATCGAGCAGGGCACCCGGGATGGCGTTTTTGAGGAATCGGAAAGGGAGATCGTCAAAAGTGTTTTTCGTTTGGCCGATCGTGAAGTCGGGGTGTTGATGACCCCCCGCCTGGAGATTGTCTGGCTGGATCAGGATGCTCCTCTGGAAGAAAACCGCCTCAAGATCATGGAAAATCCCTTTTCCCGTTTTCCTGTGGTCCAGGGCGGGTTGGATAATGTCCTGGGGGTGGTGCGGGCCAAGGACCTGTTAGTCCAGGGGCTTTCCGGTCGTTCACTGGACCTTAAAGAGAAGATGAGCCCCCCTCTTTTTATCCCGGAAAACGCACCGGCTATGCATCTGTTGGAATTATTTAAAAAGTCGCGGCCCCATCTGGCCCTGGTGGTGGACGAATACGGCGGGATACAGGGGTTGATCACCTTGAATGATATCCTGGAATCCATTGTGGGCGAGATCTCTTCCCGGAATCCATCCGATGAACCCCAAGCGGTTCAGCGGGATGACGGCTCCTGGCTGGTGGACGGGATGATGCCCATCGATGAATTTAAAGAACTGTTTGATCAGGGGGACCTGCCGGGCGAGGGAAGCGGCCATTTTCAAACCCTGGGGGGGTTTGTCATGATGCAGATGGGACGGGTCCCCAAGGCTTCGGAATATTTTCGATGGCAGGGTTTGCGGTTGGAAGTGGCCGATATGGACGGGAAACGAGTGGACAAGGTGCTGATTTCCAGGGAAGCGGATAAAACGTAACTTACTCAGTGCAATTAAAAATTTCCGCCGTAAAAGACTACCCGCCTTCTTTCTTATGTTCCTCAGGGGGAGAAATTAACCCCTTTCCGGATCGGAAGGGACGACAGGTCGGCATCATTTTCAGATTCGATTTCAAAGATCCCTTTCCAGGTATTGGACTTTACCCCTCCCCCGGCCCCGGTTTTTTCATTTTTGGTTTTGACAATCGTATAAAATATCTATATATTCGGTTCAACTTAAAAAAACAGCAAGACCTGGGATAGAAAAGCAACCAGAGTCATGAAGCGCCTATCCATTATTATTCCGGTTTTTAATGAGGTTCAAACCCTGGAAGGGGTGGTTCAGAAGGTACTGGCCGTAGATCTGACTTCCCTGAATATGGTAACCGAGGTAATCGTCATCGATGATTGCTCCCAGGACGGAACCTTGGCCGTAGCCGAGAAGCTGGTAGGGGAGGGGATAATCCGTCTGATCCATCATGAAAAGAATCAGGGGAAAGGGGCGGCTCTGCACACCGGCATCCGGGAGGCAACGGGGGATATCCTTCTCATCCAGGATGCCGATTTGGAATATGATCCGGAGGAATATCCCAAGTTGTTAAGACCCCTGATCGAGGGCAAGGCTGATGTCGTTTACGGGTCCCGTTTCATGGGGGGAGAGCCACACCGGGTCCTGTATTTCTGGCATTATCTGGGCAACCGTTTCCTGACTCTGTTGTCGAATATGATGACCAATTTGAACCTGACCGATATGGAGACCTGCTATAAGGTCTTCCGGACCGAGGTCCTTAAGTCGATTCGCTTGCAGGAAAAACGGTTCGGATTTGAACCGGAGGTTACGGCCAAAATTGCCCGGGCCGGATGCCGTATCTATGAGGTCGGAATTTCCTATACCGGAAGGACCTATGCCGAGGGGAAAAAAATAAACTGGAAAGACGGCCTAAGGGCCTTATGGTGCATAATTAAATATGCGCTGGTTAAAAAATGATGACAGGATCCGCCGGAACCGGACCTAAAAGCGAATGACCTGGAAATAGAAGCCCTTGACCCCTTTTTTCAATAAATCCGAAACATAAGTAACTGTCTATGAAATCAATCCTGGTTACCGGCGGTGCCGGATATATCGGAAGCGCTGTCTGCCGACTCCTTTGGGAAAGAGGGCATTCCATCGTTATCCTGGACAATTTGGAGGAAGGACACCGTCAGGCCTTGCCGGATCAAGGTGTTTTTTTTCAGGGGGACCTGGGAGACGAAAATCTTTTAAAAAAGATCTTTAACGCCTATCCCATTGAGGCCGTAGTTCATCTGGCCGCTTATTGTCTGGTGGGAGAATCGGTTCAGGACCCGGAAAAATATTATTGGAACAAT
>JBFMBU010000082.1:0-107793 GCA_040755035.1 Thermodesulfobacteriota bacterium | reverse complement strand
ATCGAAGCCGATTGGGTCACATCGGCCGAAGAAGCCTTAGGGAGGGTCGAAAAGCAGCGTTACGACGTTGCTGTCCTGGATATCAAGATCCCCAAAGTCAGCGGCCTGACCTTGAAAAAACTGCTGGAAGAAAAGGATCCCGCCCTCAAATTCATCTTCCTGACCGGTCACGGTTCCGAAGAGGATTTCCGGATCGGCTCGGCTGAGGCCGGAGAGGCCTACTACCTGATCAAACCGGTAGACTTGAATCTATTGATCGAAAAACTGAAAGAAATTACCAAAACTTAACCTGCTATAGAACTTTCTCTGTTTCTGGTTACGGGTTACTCGTTTCTCGTTAAAACCAGTAACCAGTAACGAGTAAACGGCAAAGGAAGAGATTATGATCGACCCCTGGGAAACCATCGCTCAATCCGGATTTCAATTTTTCGGGAAGATGTCGGCCTCCATCTCCCATGAAATTAAGAATGCCCTGGCCATTATCAACGAGAAAGCTGGTTTGCTGGAAGATTTTACGATGTTGGCCGGGCAAGGACGACCGATTGATCCGGAACGTTTAAAATCTTTAGCCGGGGACATCATGAAACAGATCCAGCGGGCGGATGGATTGGTCAAGCGTATGAATCGCTTCGCCCACAGTTCCGATGATCCAATGAAAACGATTGATCTGGGAGAAACCCTGGAATTAATTACCGCCATCGCCGGGCGTTTGGCTTCCATGCACGAGGCTCGGGTCGATCTGGTCATTCCCGATCCTCCGGTCATGGTGAACACCAACCCCTTTTTATTGGAAAACCTAATCTGGTCCTGTTTGAGTTTTTTCCTGGCCGATAAGCAGAAAGAGATCCGCATGTCCGCGGATTCAGGGGTCGGAGAGGTTCGGATAAAAATATCCGGCGGATCGACCTTCACCCCCGAAGGTATACAGGCTTTCCCCTCCACTACTGAAGAGGCCTTGCTGAAGGCTCTAAAGGCCGAAATCCGGCTGGAACCCCAACCCGGGGAAGTGATTCTTACCCTGCCTAAAACCATTTAGTTACGGCCCTGCCCATCGGGAAACCCGGATGGGGGAAGGCCGGAAAGGAGACGAACGATGTCCGAAAAAGTATTGCTGGTGGATGACGAGGTTGAATTTTTAGATACCCTTTCCGAACGGATGCGTAATCGCGGGATGGAGGTGGCCACTTCCAGTTCCGGGGTAGAGGCCTTGAAGAAGGTGGATAAGGAAGCCTATGATGTCATCATCCTGGACTTGCAGATGCCAGGGGTGGATGGGCTGGAGGCCTTAAAAATTCTCAAGGCCAAAAGGCCGGAACTCCAGGTCATTTTACTGACCGGCCACGCCACTATAGAAAAGGGCATCGAGGCTATGAAACTGGGGGCTATGGATTTTCTGGAAAAACCGGCTGATCTGGGCCAGTTGACGGAAAAGATCAAAAAAGCCCAGGCCAAAAAGATGCTGATCGTGGAAAAACAGAATGAGGACAAGATCAAGAAGATCCTGGAGGAAAAGGGCTGGTAATACAACCGGAAAAGGTTTACCGGGCCGGGGCGCATCCAAAAGACAATGGGGCACTGGGGGGGAAGGGAGAACGAGGGATCCCTTATCCGATTCCTAACTCTTTTTTATAAAATTGCTTCAAGGCCTCCTCGGACAATGCGGATGTTTTGGCGGCTGAGGTCAAATCCCCCGGAAACCGTTCAAACAGATTTTGGAAATATTGCCGCCGGAAACGGTCCAGGGCCGTTTCCTTAGCCTGGTCATAGGTTAGATTATAGAGATCCGGAGCCGGCCCGCTCTCGAATTCCCCAGGGGCATTATACCGCTGGTTGATGTTCAGGTTCCTTCGCTGCTCCAGGGCTTTTTCCATCGAGAGAAGGATGCGGTCCTTACGAAAGGGTTTGGTGATATAATCAAAGGCCCCCTTTTTAGTGGCCTCGACGGCCGATTCAATGCTTCCGAAAGCAGTGATGATGATAACCGGGATCGAAGGGTCCCTTTTTTTTACGACTTCGATTACTTCGATCCCGTCCCTTCCAGGCATGATTAAATCGGTGATCACCAACTGGAAGGGGTTTTCACTGAACAGATGTTCCACCTCCAGGGGGTTGGGAGTGGTCACCACCTCATAGGCGGTTTTTTCGGTCAGGATCATTTTCAATAAAAGCAGCATGTCCAATTCGTCGTCCACAATCAATAACCGCTCGGCCATGGCCCACCTCCATTTTCATCATTTTCAAGCAAATTGGAGATCTGCTGATATCCGCAAGCTGTTACAAAAATACTTTATTATAATTCCCCCCACTTTCCTCCCCCTCAAGAGGCGGTGTTGCAATAGGCTTTTCACTTTGCCGGTCATTTCGACTGAAGGGAGAAATCTTTTAATATCAACTATTCGCAAAACAAGATTTCTCGGCTATTGCCTCGAAATGACCTTGCGACACAGTCTCCAACAAAGAGGAGGGTGAGGGTGGGAGGGAGGTCATTTTATTTCTGAAGTTTATTTGAGTTTTTTCTTCATCCACCTTGTTCCGACCTTAGATTTTTAGGTACGATTAGGGAAAGATATTCCCAGGGGTCAGTCCCCTGAAGTCACTGTCTTGGCTTTCAGCGCTTTTAATTCTTTCCTCAAGGCCTGCCATTCCATGGCCCGGTTGATGGTAATAATGATCTGATCCTTTCGGAAGGGTTTGGTGATATAGTCATACGCCCCCTCGCTGATCGACTCCTCCGCCGATTGGGAAGAACCATAGGCGGTTATAACGATGATCGGCATATCAGGATCTATTCTTTTAGCTTCCCGGATCAGTTCTATGCCGCTCATTCCGGGCATGCGCAGATCGGTGATCAACAGAGTAAAGGCTTCCTCTTCCAGCAGCTTGGGCACCTCCAGGGGATTATTGGTGGTCACCACCCGGTGCGGGGTCCTTTCCACAATAATCATTTCCAGCAATTCGAGCATATCCAGCTCGTCATCTACAATAAGAATCTTGCCTCCCATAGTTTCTCCCTTATCTTCCCTTAGTAAAGAAATCGCTCCCCTTCTCTATCGCCTCGGCGCAGTCTGACGGTTCCCCGGGGCCAAAAAGCCGAGGGCTTATAGAAACTTACGAATAAATTCTACGCAAATCAAATAGAATTTATTCTAAAAACGGAATTTACCCGGACCTAATCAAGTATGTACTGCATTCCGAGTTGAGTCCGGCTGGTCCGGGTCGGGAACTGATAGTTAAACCCTTGAATCCTTGACCCCTCGAAACCTTGGGTCCCTGTTTTTATCACAGATGTTCTTTAATAAACTCCTCAATCGACCAGTCGACTATGGCGTCATTGAACATAACCATATCTAATTGTTTAGTATAAACAGTCAGTTTACCAAGGGCAAGGAGAATTTTTTCCATTTCGGCCCTGGGGTGATTAAACAACCGGGCGTCAACCAGGTCCATCTTCTGATTCACCTGAAAACCAAGACGTTCCAGGACGGTAGACACTACCCGGGCCCGACGGTCACGGCGGTCGATAGTCGCTCCTCCGCCCTTAAAAATAAAATTAATGAAATTTTCCCCTTCCTCCGCTCCGCCCATGACCTCGATGGTGGATAAATGATAACCCAGGCGAATACTGAAATTCATATAATCGGCGGCCAAGAGGGCAAAGCTTTTTTCAGAATAGATGCGGCTTTCACCTCCCGGTTCGGCGGCTGTGTGGGCCACCACAGAAGCGAACCCCTTCATATCCAAGGGCTTGGGGCCGGGCCATTTCATGGATTGCACACCTTTCCAGAAGACCAGCAGGGGCCAGGAAAGGATCATCTCCCCTTTAACTTTACGCCCTTTGGATAGAGGACTGATCCCGCCCCCCAGATCGATGAGCAGGATTTCCAGGGGCAGGTTCGTTTCCAGTTGAAGGGCCTCCCCTGCTGAAGACTGGGCTGAATGGCTTAATGAGAACATTTCCTGGGTGGCGGTTTGGTGAGTAAAGCGAATGAGATCATGGAAGGTCCGGCAATGGGCCGGGCTAAAGTCGGGCTGGGTCGGATCGACCAGGTTGAGCGGTACAATACGGTTTAAAATCTTCTCAAACAGAATAAAAAGCGGGGTGTCTTCAAAGGGATTTCCCGGTTCCACTTCAAAATAATCGATCAGTTTGTCCACCTGGCCCTGATAGACCCGGCACTGACCGGCGTCAACCGTAACCTCCTGCCCGGGTATCAAGATTTGCGTGGCCTTATGCGTGTTCAGTATAGTCGGCACTCGAAATTCACGGGCCAAAGCGGCCATGTGACTGGCCGAGCTCCCCAAATCGGTAACAATGCCTTTGGCCTTGGACATAACGGTCACCCATTTAGGAGAAGGGGTTTTGGCTACCAAAACCGCCCCGGAGGGAAAGTCGATCAGGTCCCGTTCCTGCCCTACGATAAATACCGGGCCGGAGCCCACGCCTTGAGCACCCGTCACCCCCGTGTCTAATAAAACCGGATATTGGGAAAGTTCTTCGGCACTCAAGACCGGGGGATTTCCTTTCCGGGAAAAGATTTTCAGCGGTCTGGTTTGCAGAAAGATGATTTGATCTTCTTCATCCAGTGCCCATTCGATATCCTGGGGGTGCCTAAAATGTTCCTCGATTATTTTGGCCATATGACCCAGGCGGGAAATAGTATCCCCGGAAAGACAGGGCTGGTCCCGTCGAGCCAAGGGGACCGCAACCCACTTAATCCCCCCTTCAGCATCGGCGATCATCATTTTTTCCTTATGGGCCGGGAGGGATTCCTTGACCCGGAAAGGAGGCTCTTTGGAGACCCGGAACAAGTCGGGGGAGACGGATCCGTCAACCACGGTTTTCCCCAAACCCCAGTGGGCATGAATGACGGCCTCGGGTCTTTCAGGATTTTCCGGACCCACGGTGTAAAGCACCCCTCCGGCCTTGGCCGGGATCATGATCATGCAGCCCATCCCCATGGCCAGCTCTTCCTCCCGGAAGCCTTTACCGATAAAATAGAAAATGGCCCGGGGGGTGAATTTACTGGCCAGAATTTCTTTGTATTTCTCGCCGATCTCTCTGGGGTCCACATTAAGAACGGTCCCATACTGGCCGGCGAAGGAGAGCCGGCTGTCTTCTCCCAGGGCGCTGCTTCGGACCGAGACCCTGATCTCCGATCCTGTTTTTTCTATCAGCTCCCGGTAACTTTTGGTCAGGGTCTCTTCCAGAAAAGGGGGAATGGGTTTTTCCAGAATCCTCTCCTGGATATCCCGGCTGACGACCAGAAGGTCCTCCAGTCTGTTGATATCCAATGCATTTAATTGTCTGGAGATTTCCTCCTGCAACTGATGATAACCGATAAAGGCCTTATAGGCATAGGCAGTGATGGCGAATCCTCTGGGGACAGGCAACCCCAAACGGTTACGCAATTCCCCCAGATTGGCCATCTTCCCCCCCACGCTTTCTTCCTTTTCCAGTGAAATACGTTCGAAGGGCAGGACCATTTCATCAACCGGAATTTTTCTTTTCTGGGCCAAAAGATCGTTCAATTCCTGTTGGATCTGTTCATACGTCCGGTAGAGGTCGGTGTATTTCAGGTTGGAAATTTCGTTCAGGAGATGAATCAGGTTATAAACCTTTTCGGAAAGGCGGCGGATATTGGTCCGGAGATACTGCATGTCAAAGAGATATTCCCCGTTATATTTTTCCTCCAGATCGGTAATGATCTCCAGGACCTCCTGGTCGTCGGCTAACAACCGGCGGAAGGCCCCGTATTTTTGACGCAAAGCCGCGGTCAAGGCCGGGTCAGGGAAGGATTCCGGTTCTTTTTTCCTGAACCACCCCTTAAAGCTACGCATCACTCCCTTTCTTCATTTTTTCCAATTCGGCCTTGAGGGCGATATTTTCTTTTTGCAATCGCCGCCATTTCATGACCTTTTCGATGGTCAAAAGGATCTGTTCCTGACGAAAGGGTTTGGTAATATAGTCGAAGGCCCCTTTACGCATGGCCTCCACCGCCGATTCGATGGTCCCATAGGCGGTTATAATAATGAAGGGCAGTTGATCGTCTACCTGTTTAACCCGTTCGATCAGCTCGATCCCGTCGATATCGGGCATGCGCAGATCGGTGATCAGCAGATCGAAAGGCTGTTTTTTCAAGAGATCGGTTACCTCCAGAGGGCTGTTGGTAGTGACCACCTCGTATTCCGTGCGATCGGTAATGATTAATTCAAGCAATTCCAGCATGTCGATTTCGTCGTCAACAATCAGAATCCTTTCGGCCATGTTACGCCCCCTTTTTTTCAGCTTTTTCCGCTTCCCGCTTGGAGTGATAAACCGGGAGGGTTACGGTAAAACTGGTTCCATGGTTTTCCGGGTCTTCCTCTTCCGTCCGGGTTTCCAGATGAATCGACCCTTGATAATGGTTGATGATCCCGTAAGTGACGGTCAATCCCAGACCCGTACCTTCTCCCACTTTCTTGGTGGTAAAGAAAGGATCGTAAATTTTTTCCCGATGTTCCCTTTTGATGCCGGTCCCGGTGTCGGCCACGACCACCTCGATCTTGTCGGCAAAAATATCCCAGCGGGAATGAACGGTCAGAAGGCCTCCTTTGGCCATGGCCGCCACGGCGTTGTTGATCAGATTCAGAAAAACCTGCTGTAATTGTACCGGATCGGCCTTGACCCTGGGCAGGTTGGGTTCCAACTCCTTTTTTAAATGAATTTTCTTAATCATCAGGTTGTTTTCCACTACGGAGAGGACGTTTTCCAGGTTGAGGTTGATGTCGCTGATGGTATCCGAATGTTCCGTATAACGGGAGAAGCTGAGCAGGTTTTCCACCACTTTTTTACAGTGATTGCCCTGCCGTTCGATTTTTTCCAGGACTTTATGCGTTTGTTCATCGGCCGGGATTTTATCCAGCATATAATCACAATATCCAAGGATGACTCCCAGGGGATTGTTGATTTCATGGGCTACCCCGGCGGCCAGCAACCCCAAGGAGGCCAGTTTTTCGGTGTTGATCATCTGTTTTTCAATTTTCTTTTTTTCGGTGATGTCCCGGGATATCCCCAACACACCCTGGACCTGTCCCTCTTCGTCCTTGATGGCCATCAACTGGGTGTTCAACCAGATGTCAGTGTTCCCGATTTTTAAGTTATGTTCCAGGGCCTTGGGTCTTCCGGTCTGCCAAATTTCATCCAGCAACTCGGGATGAAAAGAACCGTCGGAAGGAAAAAAATCTCCCAGTTCCTTTCCGATGAATTGAGCCGTATAATCTTCGTAATGACGGATTTGGGGGTTTTCCTGCAACTCCAGGTCGAAGATTTTTCCACTCAGGAAACTGGCCCCATAGCGGTTCAAGGACAATAATTTCCCCTCCCGGTCGGCGGAAAAAATAATGTCCTGAGCCCCTTCTACCAGTTTCTTGTAGCGCTCCTCCGAGCTTTGCAGGTCTCTGGTCTTTTTTTCCACTTCGGTTTTCAGGGTTTTGGTATATTGCCATTCAAAACCGATGATGGAAAGACTGCCGAGGATAATGGCGAAGATGATGAACCCCTGCATGATAAACTGCCAGAGGTAGGGCGTATGAATGACCGCGTCAATTTCCGTGGCCGGGGCGACCACGGCTACAGCCCAGTTGACCTTATGGGAGATCCCCCGCAAATGGACCGGGGCATAGGCGATTAATTTGGTAATATTGCCCCTTTCCCCCCGGTGCCAGCCTGAAACGTACCAGGAAGTCCCCTGTTCGCCGCGGAGCATCTTTTCTTTCTGAATGCGGTTGATCTGGTCAAAGGAAATGGTGGCTTCCCGTTGACCTCGCACGGCAAAAGCGCTTTCCCCGATGAACTCCGGAACCGGGTGATAAATGAAACGTCCCTGGTCGTCAATGGCCCAGGCATAGCCGGTTTTCCCGGAGCGGATGTCTTTTAACATTTGCGTTACGAAAATTTCTTTATTTAAAAGCAGGTAAAGGTATCCGGCAAACCGCAAGCTGGGAACGGGATGGGAGTCATCGACCGATTCCTGGTAGGTGGGGAGGATTATTTTGAGGACCTGAGAGGGGCCCTGTTTCTTCCCCGCATCCGTTAAAGAGCGGAAGAGTATTTTATTTTTATGCTCCGGTTTTCGGGCCCAAAGAAAAGGTTCCTCCCGGTCAAAGGCCCCGGAGTCCTTGCGAACCTCCTGTTCGGGGGTTACCGCATAAAGGGATTTTCCATTACCGTCTACCCGGCCGATCTCCAGGACCCCGCTTTCCTGCATAGTGGAGAAGGTTATGGATATGCGGTTGGCCCAGGAAACTTTCTCCAGGTATTGGACGGAGGGGGATTGATTCAGGGTTCTCAGGTCCTGAATGATGTTGGAGAACTTATTTTCCAACTGACGGGCGGCATGGGTGGCCAGTTCCAGTTGCTGCTGGTTAAATTGATCACTGACGATTTCCTTCATATAACGGAGGGAATAAAAACCGACGATCATTCCGGCGATCAATAGGGCCACAGTAAAAATTCCCACACCCAGGATTAACTTCTTGGTTTTAAACATGAAAAACCTTTCAAAAACGGTTACTGGTTGCTGGTTACTGGTTGCTGGTTAATTTGATTCCATTGGGTTTCAACATATTGAATAAAGCTGTTTATCTTTTTTCCAAGCAAATCGTTTTCTTCAAGAATTTCTTTGTAAACCTCGTCAGAGATATGACCGGCATCATGAATAAAATTCAAATGGAGCGTGGTCTCGTCGCAGGAAGCTTGCGCATAAACTAAGAATCTAAGAAAATCATTTTTATAGGATAACTTATAAATTTCCAAGTCCCGATAACTCTTCATGTTTACCGACCTCGCCTTAGTGTTCTTTCTCTAACGACTCTAACGAGCAACCAGTAACCAGCAACATTTTTTTATTCTCTTTTAAACTCATAATTGCCTTCCAAAAAAGCCTGGGCATACCAGGAGACCATATTTTCATCGGACATGGTCATGTCCAGTTGCCGGGCACAGCCCATCAGTCGGCCCAAATGGCCCAGTTTCTCTTCGGTCATCGGCTCCGGGTATTTGCGATAATCGGCCTTGACCAGATCTTCCTTGACCATGACCTCAAAGCCCAATTCCTCCAGGACGATCCCCAGAAAACGCGCCCTTCTGCCCCTTCTTAAAAGGTCGGCCGCTCCTCCTTTAAAGACAAAGGTGATATAGTTATTGTTCCGAACCGCTCCGCAATAGGAATCCACGGTGGCAAAATGATACCCCAAACGGGAACTGAAGTTAAGATAATTCAGGGAAACCAGGGCCAGGGTGCGATCCCAGAAATCATCAGAGGGCTGGGCAGCCGATTGGGCCATGACCGAAAGGAGCCCCTTGACATCAACACCGATCGGTCCGGCCCAGCGGATCCCGGGGGAGGTGATCCCTCTCCAGAGGGCGATAAAGGGGAGGGAGAGGATATTTTCCGGCGGCAGGGACCGGTGGCTCCCGGACTTTTTTATTCCCCCACCCAGGTCCAGCAGGTAGAGGTTGAGAGGCAGAGGGGTCCTGATGCGAACAGGAGCTATTCTTTGAAGATCTTCTCTTTCGGAGAGCCGGAACATTTCCTCAATACTTTTTTCATGGGCGTAACGGATGATATCGTGAAAAGTCCGGCAGAAGCGGGGTTGGAAATTATCCAGCTTGGGGTCCACCAGGGTCAGGGGAACAATATGACGGATCACTTCCTGCAAACGGGCATAAACCGGTGTATGTAAAAAAAGAGGGTTCTCCTTAGGAAGGTGTTTTAAAAGGGGTTCGACCCGGCCGGCATAAACCCGGGCGTTAAAGGCATCCACCGTCACCCATTCCCCTTCTTTCAGCTTTTTTGTGGCCTCCCGGGTATCGACCAGTGTGGGGATATGAAATTCCCGGGCCAGAACGGCCATATGCCCGGTGGCGCTGCCCACATCGGTGACAATGGCCGCGGCCTTGTCCATGACCGAAACGAAGCGGGAGGAAGTATGGGGAGCCACCAGGACCGCCCCCTTGGGAAATCCTTCCAGGTTATCGCCGGACTTGACGGAATAAACCGGGCCGGATCCGGCACCGAAGGCCCCTACCGTACCACTCTCCAATAAAATCCGATAGTCCCGGGATAGTCGATCCTCAAATCTCTTCCTTTCCTGGTTTTCCTGGGTCCTTAATCGGCGTGTTTGCAGGATATAAAGCTGTTCATCCGTTCCCAAGACCCATTCCACATCCTGGGCCTGTCCGAAATGGTTTTCCAACAGATCCGCCCATTGCCACAAAGTGGCCAATTGGCCTGGGCTTAAACAGGGAGTTTCCTGCCGGGGACCAGGAACCGGATATTCCCCCAGGAGGCCATCTTCACCTACAATTAATTGTTTTGTTTTTTTCGAAATTTTTTCCTGAATCAGCCGGCCGCTTTTTTTCTCGAGCAGATAAAGGTCGGGGCTGATCGCCCCCTCCACCACCCATTTCCCCAGGCCCCACAAGGCATTGATCAGGACGGTTTCTCCTTCCTGGGGATCATGATGATGGGTGAACAATACCCCGCCGGCCCTGGCCGGAATGAGGGTCTGGCAGGCCACGGCCATGGCCAGTTCCTCCTCCAGAATTCCTTTGCTTTTCATGTAGAAAAGAGCGCGGGCATTGAACTGGCTGGCTAAAACAGCTTTGTATTTTTCCGGAACCTCTTGGGGGCTGATATTTAAAAAGGTGGCATATTGTCCGGCGAAACTGAAATGGGTATCCTCCAGAACGGCGCTGCTGCGCAAGGCCAAACCACCGGCTTGTTGACCTTCGATTCTGATCCTGGCGGCGGAAGATAAAAGCTCCTCTTCCAGGTCTGACGGAAGGGGGGCGGCCAGGATAAGGGCTTTGACGGCTTCTTCCGTTTTCTGCAGGGTTTGCAGATCGGAGAGTGTGGACCGGTTCAGAAGATCGAAAATCTTCTCCTGAAGGTTGTTATTTGACAAGAAATGGACATAACCGGAGGTGGTTATGGCAAAACCATCAGGGGTGGGCAGGCGGAGGATGTTTTTCACCTCCCCCAGATGGGCATTTTTTCCTCCGGTCTGGGGCAGGTTTTCTTGGGTGATCTGCTGCAGATTGATCGTAAATGCGCCCTTGAGAATCTCCATCCTGGGGTCCAGGGTCTTTTCCATTTCCTGGAAAATCCGCTGCCGGATTTCCCCGAGTTCTTCATAACGGCCAGGGGCGATATCGGTGAGGTGCCGGACGATCAGGTCTACTTTTTCGTTGATGCTCCGAGCGGTGGAACGGATATAGGTCATGTCAAACAGGAAGTGCCCACCCTGTTTTTCCCCCATATCGGCCATCAACTCCAGGGTTTCATTGTTTTCCTGTAAGAGAGCGGTGAAATGGTCAAAGACCTTTTCCAGGGATTCGGATCCCTTTGGTTTTCCAGCCTGGTTTCCTTTTTTAAAAAGGCCCAAAAAGCTCATGGAGGAAATAAATTCCCTTGGGTTTTTCTAAATAGTATAAGCTGGAAAGGGGAGATTCGCAAGACGGAAGGAGGGAGGAATCTGGCAGGAGGCAAGAGGCTTGAGGCAAAACCAAAAGTCCTCCCTTTATGTTTTCAATATGGAAAATGGTAAGCTATTCCCGGTTCCTTTCCTGTTTTTTCCGCCTTCTGCCTCTTCCCTTTCCCCTAGCCCATTCCGCAATCCGCAATCCGAAATCGGCAATGGAACTACATTTCCACTAACAGCAACCAGAAGGAACAGAGCACGATCGTGATCAGCATGGGCACAGCGGCCACTTTCATATAATACATGAAGGAAATCTTATATCCGGCCCTTTCGGCCATGCCCACGGTGACCACATTGGCGCTGGCCCCGATCATGGTCCCGTTGCCGCCCAGACAGGCCCCCAAGGCCAAGGCCCACCAGAGGACCCCACTCTGGGCCCCGGGGATGACCTGGGTCAGATAAGCCACGATGGGGAGCATGGTGGCGGTGAAGGGGATATTGTCGATAATGGCCGAGGCGATGGCCGAGACCCAGAGGACCATCAGGATGGCGGCCACTAAAGAACCACCGGAGACATTTTTAACCCAGTCGGCAATGATCTGAATCAATCCGGTCTCCTCGGCCCCGGCGACCACGATAAAGAGCATCATAAAAAAGATCAACGTCGGCCACTCGATTTCGTGTTCCAGCATTTCCACGATATCAACCCGGCTGATCACCAGCAGGATGGCGGCCCCGATCAGGGCGGCGATGCTCGGTTCCATATGCAGGACCCCGTGGATGATAAAGAGGAAGATGGTAATCCCCAGCATGATTCCACAGTACGTTAACAGTTTTTTCTGAGTGATCTTGTATTCCTCCTTGAGGACGGAAATCATTTTATGTACATCCCCTATCTGGGCCTTGAGGAAATCCTTTTTATACCAATAGATGAAATAGATGATAGTGACCACCAGTGAAATGAGGCAAATTATGGATAAATTGCTGACAAAATCAACAAAGCTTAACTTGGCATAGGAACCGATCATGATGTTGGGCGGGTCGCCGATGAGGGTGGCCGTCCCCCCCACATTGGAGGCAAAGACCTCGGACATGAGCAGGGTAATGGGATTGATCTTGAGCGTCACGGCAATTTCAATGGTCACCGGTATGATCAGGAGCATGGTGGTCACATTATCCAGAAAGGCCGAGGTAAAGGCGGTGACGAACATCAGGATCGCCGCCAGGGCGAAGACATTGCCCCGGGCCAGTTGAAAGGACTTATAGGCCATCCATTGGAAAATACCCGTCTTTTTCATAACCCCGACGATGATCATCATGGCCATGAGCAGGAAAATGACGTTCATATCCATGGCCTGCATGGCGTCCTCAAAGGTCAGGATGGTATAACCGGGGTAAAAAGTCCCGGCCGTATAGGTGATAAACAATAAAACCGCCGCTCCCAGCATGGCCGCCAGGGTGCGGTGCATGACCTCAAAGGCGATCAGGGCATAGACCAGCAGCAGGACCAGGGCGGCGATCCAGAAGGCTGGGGATATGGTCCTTTGGAGGATGAAACTGTGGTGAGACAAATAGACGGTATTCCCTTTTTCATCGGTGGTCTCTTTGACGATCTTATCCAACAGGATTTTTTCAGAGGCTTTATAAGATGGTTTTTGGGCCTCCATCTCCACTTTGGCGTTGGGGAGGGTGCCGGACGGCAGCTTGAGTTCCGCTTCAAATCGTCCGGCCTTGGAGGTGGTCACTTCTTCCTCCATTTCCCATTTTTGCCCATTCAGGAAAAAATGAAGCCCCACCTCTTTAACCGGCTTGCCCTGGGCGTTGCTGACCGTACCGGAAACGATCAGGAGGTCGGAAGGACCGGCTGATGTTGAAGGCTCAGCAGCCAAGACAGAGACCGATAAGCCGACCAGAAAAAAGAGAATGATGATTGAATTAATAAATCGAGTTTTCATAAATAATAGTTTCCTTTTAATTTCCCCTATTCCGCATCCTGGGATAGAGTGCTATATATTCCAAACTCATCCTTTCGAGGGAAGAGCTTGTGCTGCCATTTATAAGGCTGTCATTTCGAGCGAAAGCGAGAAATCTTTTTTATATATGAGGATAAGATTTCTCCCTTCGGTCGAAATGACAAGCATTGGTTGACCGTTCAATCCCTATAAAACAACGGGCAGAAAAATATTTATTAGGTTTGTATTCTTACACCTTGAACCTTATACCGGCCTTTATTTCACCAAAATAGGCATTCCAAAAATCGGCCAGATGGTCAGGATACAAAGGGCCAGCACGATCAACAAAACGATACTGGCCGGGATACCGGCCCCGAAGAATTCACCGGTGGTGAATTGTTTGGATTCATAGGCCATGGCATTAGGGGCCGCTCCGATCAGAAGCAGGAAAGGCATACCAGCCACAGTCAGGGCGGCATAAAAAACCACTTCAGGGGTCACCCCCAGGTATTTGGCGATGACTAAGGCCACGGGGAGGGCGATAGCAATGGCCGCCACATTCATGATGAAGTTGGTCATGATCAAAACAAAGGTGGCAATGCTCAGGAGAAAGACCAGCCAGTGGGCTTCCTTGAACATGGTCAGCCATTGGACAGCCAGCCACTGGGCCGTGCCCACCTGCCAGAGGCAGAAACCGATGCTCATGGCCCCGCTGAAAAGAAAGATGATGTTCCAGGGGACCTCCTCCAGCTCTTTGACGGTCAGGAGCCGGGTCAGGAAAAAAAGCAGACCGGCGACCAGGATCAGGGCCGAACGGTCCAAGACCTTCATGGCCGGGATAAAGGATTGAAGGGTCATGACGATCACCACCCCAATGACGCAGAGGATGACGAAGACTTCCTTGCCGGTCATGGGGCCGAGCTGTTGATAGAGGTCCTGGGCCTTCTTTTTCAAACCCTCGATCCTCGGCTTTTCCGGTTTGAAGAAAATAAGGATCATGATCCAGATCAGAAAGACCATGATCCAGGCCACAGGGAATAGATACTTTGATAATTCGAAAAAGGTGATGTCCATGCCGGTGAATTCCTTAAACATCCCCACCCCGGCCGGGGCCCGGGCCGAGCCGAGCATGGTGGCGATACTGCCGGCCCCGGCCGAATAGGCCATGCCGACAAAGAGGGCCTTGCCGAATTTGGTGGGCCGGTCGCCTTCGCCGTATAGGGAATAGATGGCCATGAGGATGGGGAAGACCGTGGCCGCAGCCGCCGTATGGGCCATGAAATGGGCCAGGGCGGCGGTGATAATCATGGTCCCCAACAAGATCGCCTTGGTGTTCTCCCCGATAATGGAAAGCATTTTGTAAGCCAGACGACGGGTGAGGCCGGAACGGGTGAAGGCCATACCGATCAGCAGGGAGCCGAAGATGAACATGACCGAGGGATCCATGAAATCCTTAAAGGCCTCCTTGGCCGGACGGATCATAAAAAGGGCCTGGACCACGCCAATGGCGATACTGGTCACCCCGATGGGCAGGACCTCGAAGACCCACCAGATGCCGGCCATTAGAAAAAGACCCAGGGCGGCTTTGCCCTGATGAGAAAGGGTGAAGTGTTTGCCGGTGGGATCCACGGCATCGGGCAGTTGGGGCATGAGATAAAACCACAAAAACAAGCCCAGCCCTAAAAGAATGAAAAAGATCCGCTTCCAGTCGATCCGTTTATAGACCGGGGCCAGTTGAATCCGGTCGGGGATGTCAGGAAGTCCCGCGGAAACAACCGGTTTTGATTTTTCTTTGGCCATAATGATCCCCCTTTAATCGCCCAGCACCAGCTTGGAAATTTCGTTGAAAATTTCATTCAAGCGGATCACTCCGACCACGGCCCCTTTATCCAGAACCGGCAGCAGGGTCAGGTCCTTTTCCATCATGACATAGATGGCCTTGATAATGGAGTCGCCGGCCTGGGCCGTTTCTTTGACCGGGGTCATAATTTCACTGACCGGCTTTTCGGCCTCTTCCTTGACCCCGGCGGTGAAAAGCCCTTCAAAAAAAACCGGGGTGTCCCATTCCTTGGACATCCAATCGCCGGAACGGGTGAACTTTTTTTCTATGCCCCGGATCAGGTCCTTGATGGAAAGAGATCCCATAAGCTGATATTTTTCGTCGAAGATTAATAAAATGGTGGGCTCCAACTTTCCTTCCAAACCCAGAGCAGCCTTTTTAACAATAGCGATGGCCTGCTTGATAGTGAACCAGTAGGGGATATGAGGATAATCGGTCAGGTGGATCATCAGCTCGCTGACTTTTTTTTCATGCGGCATGGTTTTACCTCCTTTTCATTTATAGACAAAATAGATGAGGAGTTCCAAATCGGTAAGAAGTCATTTCGAGGAGCAGAGCGACGAGAAATCTTGATCATTACTGGGTAAAAGATTTCTCCCTTTGGTCGAAATGACATTTGGGGCCTCCTGGTAACTTCTTACCAACTCATCACTCTTGATAATTGGTGAAAGTTGTAACAAACTTATTTTTAAAAAACAACAAAAAAATTTAATAAAAATTAAATAGTTACGAATATGCGTCACCTGAATTGACTCAAAGTGTAACTATTAGCTTACTTTATTTTGATAATAACTGGTTAATAAAACCAAAGAATTTCTCTGATCGTGATTTTTTTCCCCGGGAAGGATAAAAAGGGCGAATATTAAAGGAAAAGGTGACTTAATGTAAAGAAAAGGTGACACTTTTTTTGGGCTATAGGCAATTAGCTGAAAAGCGGGAGGTTAGAAATCGGTGCCCGAAATAACAATTGACAAATTCGTAAATCACCGAATTTGTCATTTCGACCGGAGGGAGAAATCTTTATTTGTCGGCCTGTTATAAGATCCCTCCCCTTCGGTCGGGATGACACCGGAGACTTTTTACGAGTCCATCATAATTGATCATTCACAGTATCTATTCCCCCCCCAATTGCCCATTGTCTCTCGCCTATTGCCTGTCTCTTACGGTCTGATTTCAATGGTCGGATAAAGTCCTTTCATCAGCCCGGAGGAATAAGGTTGTATGGTATTGAAAGAAATTTCCTGGTTTTTCTGAGCGTGACCCCGGTTACGGGAACCGTCAAAAAAGGCTCCATTGGCCTCCAGAATGTGATCAATCCGATTCTGGAAGCCCTTCACGAAGGCAGCCCCATTCCCTTGAAACCGCATCCGGCCCAGTGTGAATTTTTTTGTCAGTTCGGTGACTTTTTCTAAGGGGAGGCAGTGTTCTTTAAGGTCCCTTCTGTTTTCAATAAACCCCCAAACCAGATGTCCGGCCGGGATCTCCAGGGGCTCTTCCAGATCAATAATGGTATGGGGCATGACGATGCAGCCGGCCCCGATCTTCAAAGGATTTTCCTTTCGGCCCCGCAAAAAGGAATTAAATCCGACAAAGACCTTGCTGCCTATAAGGGCATGGATGATTTTTCCGCCGTGAGCGGTGACATCGTTTTCTTCCAGATGGGAATCCAGGATATAGCAGTTTTCCTGGGCATTAGCCCCCCGTCCCAGGTAGGCGTTTTCCAGATAGGCCCTTTGGGCCACTAAGCAGTTCCTCCGGATACGGGTTTGACCCTTGACTACGGCAAAGCGGTTTAAGGCTGCCCCCCGGGGAACTTTGACCGGTGTTTTGGCATGGACCCCGTCAAAGACCCTTTGAAAGTCCGGTTTACAAATTTCGATAAAATCCATAAAGGTGCCGCTGGGGACCTTCCCCGGCTCAAAATCAATATATTTCTTGAGGGTTTCCGGGGGAAAAACATACTGAAAATCGAAAAGGTCGCCCTTCTGGATCCAGATCTTTCCGGGTTCCACCAGTTGATGGGCTAACTCACCCACCTGAACATAGGCAAAGGTCCCGATCACACAATCATGCAGGGTGGTCAGGTCCACAGAACTGAAGGGGGCCAAAAAACAGCCCTCAACAGTAGAACCATGGATGTTGGCGTAGTTTAAGGCCACGGTATTCTGGATCAGGAACTCCTCCAGGTTTTCCGGGTCATGAGAAAAACTATGGACCAGCGTTTTCATCAGAAAACTGTCCTTGATATGGATGACCTCATCATCATGCAAAGGGATATCCAACTCCTGGTAACGATGGATATCCCCTTTGCTTTTCAGCTCATCACCCCGGATATCGCTTTTATACAGGACCGAGTAATCGACTATGCATTTCCCCAAAAAATAACTGCCGGCCAGGCTGGAATGCTGAAAACGGAAATACAGGGGGTGATGGGAGGTGAGGCCGTAAAAAGCATAGAATTTCCCGAATTGGGGCAGGGGGATGATGTCCTGAATATAGGGCCGCACATCGAAGGCCGGTTCCCGCAGATTGATATTGACCCGGTTGATGATCCGGTCGATTAGTTTTCCCAGTTCTTTCATAGTGTTCCTGATTGGTAAACCCCAGGCTTTACCGGGGGACTCCCAAAGTTCGACTTGGTTCTCGTTATGAAATCGTAAAGAAGCCTATTTGCGCAGGGCCTTTATTTCCTCTTCCGTATACCAGAGGTCTTGTCCCGAACTATAGGTTATTTCCTTTAAAATGTAAAAGGAATAGCGGGGATCTTTTTTGGTCAGGCCGAAATAGATCCCGCTGTTGGCCTGGTGATCAAAAGGACGGAGGCTGAGGGACCCGCGCAAGGAATCCCATTGTAAGCCTTTCAAGGCCAGAATTACCTTTTCCGTTTCCAGAGATTTGGCCTTTTCTACGGCCCTTTTCAAAGCCATCAGCCCATCATAAGCGGTCACGGCCCAGGCCGATGGATACTCCCCGCTGCGGGCCCTGAATTTTTTCAAAAAGGCCTTCATTTGCGGATTGCTGAGGGCATAGAAGGGTGCCCGGTCAAATCCATAAAGGTTAGGGGGCATGTCCGTACCAAGGCCTTTAAGGAGATCATAATCAAACCTCCCTATCAATGAGACCTGGGGAAACAAACCCGCGGTCCGTCCCTGGCGTAAAAAACGGGCCAGGTCCCCGCTGCCCAGAAAGGCGACAATTGCATCCGGCGGATGGGATTGGATGGTGGAAATAGAGAAGCTGAAATCCTCTTCCCCCGATTTGGTCCAAACTTCTCTGACTACCTGGACCCCCGGATTCAATTCCGATAAACGTTTCTTAAAGGCCTGGGCCAGGCTTTGTCCCTGTTCGTTGTCCGGACCGATTAAAGCGAATTTATTAAAGTGTTTTTGGGAAAGAAAGGCGGCCAGGGCCCGCCCCTCCATAATGGTATTGGGGATTACCTGAAACAGATAGCGGTGTCCCTGTTCGACGGTCAGTTTATCCCCGTTGGAGGCATGAAAACCGATTATTTTTTTATGCTCCCTGGCGACACGGGAAACGGCCAAGGCCACTTCCGAACTGGTTGGACCCAACAGGAAGTCGACCCGTTCCCTTAATATCAAATCCCTGGCCAGGGCCGCTCCTTTTTCGGGTTTGGAGCCCGAATCCCTAATAATCAGGATCACCTTCTTTCCCAGAAAACCTCCGGAGGAATTGATCTCTTCCAGGCCGACCTCCAGGGCCTTTTTCTGGGAAAGGGCTATCGGAAAATTATAACCGGTCTCTTCCGTGATAAATCCAATTTTAACTATTTTGGTGGCGCTCCAGACCGATCCCTGAAAAATACCTGTCCCAGATAGTAGCAAGAAAAGCAGGAAAGTAACCCGAATCGCCTTTTTTATATAGGACATAGCGGCCGCCTTGAATTGATTTTTAATCGTTTTTCAGAAAACGTCTGACCTTCTTTTAAAATATTTTTCCACCTCCACCGCCCAAAAAACCACAGTGGAGAGGGCCAGAGTAATGACCAATTCCCGGAAAGTCAGGGGAACGGTCTTAAAAATCGGGTTGAGAAAAGGGACATAGATCGTGGCCATTTGAAGGGCGAAAGTCAAACCGACTGCCCCCAGCAAAGGTATGTTGGTGAATAGACCCTGGGTGAAAAGCGATTCTTTTTCGGATCGTATGGCCAGGACATGACCGAGTTGGGTCAGGCACAGGACGGTAAAAACCATGGTCTGCCAATGTCCGTTCCCGGTATGGAGGGTCCAGGTCTGAACCGAGAGGGTGATCAGGCCCATCAACAAACCCACCCAGATCGCATGAAGTCCCAAACCCCGGGAAAAAATACTTTCTTTGGGGTGCCGCGGAGGCCGCTTCATCACATCCCCTCCTTCCGGTTCTACGGAAAGGGCCAGGGCCGGGAGCCCGTCGGTAACCAGATTTACCCAGAGGATGTGGATGGGCAGCAAGGGGATGGGTAGACCTACCAGGGGAGCCAGGAAAAGGGTCCAGATTTCTCCGGAGTTGGTGGTTAAAAGGTATTTGATAAATTTCCTGATATTGTCAAATATCTTCCGACCTTCTTTAACGGCCTTGACGATGGTGGCGAAGTTGTCGTCCAGCAGGATCAGATGAGCAGCCTCTTTGGAGACATCGGTGCCGGTGATGCCCATGGCGATGCCGATATCGGCCCGTTTTAAAGCCGGGGCGTCATTAACTCCGTCTCCGGTCATGGCCACGAATTGACCCTTATCCTGCAGGGCCTGGACGATTTTCAGTTTTTGTTCCGGGGCCACCCGGGCGTAAACCCGGATGTGCTCCACCTTTTTCTCAAATTCCGGCAGGGGCATTTTTTCCAATTCCCGGCCGGTCATGACCGCTTGGGAGTCGTCCTCAACCAGGCCCAGCCTTTTTGCTATGGTTGCGGCGGTAACCGGGTGGTCGCCGGTGATCATGACCGGAATGATCCCGGCCGTACGGCAAAGACGGATGGCCTCCCTGGCCTCTTCCCTTGGGGGGTCCATTAAGCCGGCCAGCCCAATGAAGATGAGTCCTTTTTCCATAGTTTCCGGGGACAGGTTTTCCGGCAGGGTTTCCCAGAGGCGCATGGCCACACCCAGGACCCTCAAGCCTTCTTCGGCCATTTTTTCGGTGATCCGGTCAACCGGGTCCCTTTCAATTATTACCGGTCCCTGGGAAGTCAATAAGTGCTCGGATTTTTCCAACAGGACATCGACGGCTCCCTTGGTAAAGGAAACGAATTTCGGGCCCTGACTATTCGCCCTGTTAAAGCGATGAACGGTGGTCATGCATTTTCGGTCGGCATCAAAAGGAATTTCATCACGGCGGGGGAGGACTTTTTCCAACGTCTGTTTTTCGAAACCTTTTTGCCGGGCCAGATCAAAGAGGGCCAGTTCGGTGGGGTCCCCGATCAATTTGCCCTCCTGATCGACCTGGGCGTCGTTATTCAGAGCCAGGGCGGTCAGGAAGGTGGGAAGGGGTCGGAGCTCGTTTCCACCTTTGCCTGACTCACCCATGAAATTTCCAATCTTTTGATCTTCGTTCTCTGAACTCTGAACTCTGATCTCTGATCCCTGATCTCCGAACAACTCGATTGAACTCGCCGAAATCTCCGAACTCCGAACTACTTTTCCGTTCAGGAAAATCTCCTCCACGGTCATTTTGTTCAAGGTCAAGGTCCCGGTTTTATCCGAGCAGATATAGGTTACCGAACCGAGCGTTTCCACGGCCGGGAGTTTACGGATTAAGGCATTCTGCCTGACCAGCTTCCTGGCCCCCAGGGCCAGGGTGATGGTTACCACCGCCGGTAAGGCCTCGGGGATGGCGGCTACGGCCAGGGAAATGGCCGTCAGCAACATAAGCAGGAGTGGTTCATTACGGAACAGGCCGGCCACGAAAATGATAAAACAAATGGCTAAGACCACCAGGGCCAGCCTTTGACCAAAAGCGGTCAGACGTTTTTGGAGCGGGGTCTTGACTTCCTCCCCTTCCTGAAGCATGGTGGCGATGCGGCCCAGCTCGGTTTTCATGCCGGTGGCTGTAACCACTCCGGCCCCGCGTCCGTAGGTGACAAAAGTCCCCTTAAAAGCCAAGTTTCTGCGGTCGCCCAGGGGCAGGGAGGGGTCGGGGATGGATTGAACCTGTTTTTCCACCGGAACGGATTCCCCGGTCAAGGCCGCTTCTTCCACTTGCAACTGGGCCGCTTCCATAAGTCTGAGATCGGCCGGGACTACTCTGCCGGCTTCCAGAAGGACCATATCTCCGGGGACGAGCTCGGAAGCGTGAATCTGGATCGGTTGTTTATCCCGCAGTACCAGGGCGAAGGGGGCGGCCATCTGTTTCAGGGCGGCCATGGCCTTCTCAGCCCGGTATTCCTGAACGAAGCCGATTACCGCATTAAGGATGACGATAACCAGAATGGCAATGGTATCGGAAGGCTCACCGATGAATCCGGAGATGACCGCGGCGGCCATGAGGACCAGGATCATAAAGTCTTTGAACTGAGCCAGAAAGATCCCGAAAAGGGTCTTTTTTTTCTTTTCCTCCAGTTCATTGGGACCGTATTGGGTCAGACGTTTTTGGGCCTCTGCCGCCGAAAGACCTTCCGCAGAGGTATTCAAATCTTGGACGACCTCGGCCCATTCCTTCTGATGAAAATGCATGGATGTTCTTTCTTATCCCAACCCGGACCAGCCGGAACCAAAATGGAATATCCGAAAATTCCTCATTCAATCCGGGTTTAATAATGGTCTCGCAAAAAGTGTAAAAATCCCTTCGTTGTCATTTCGACCGGTCGGTTCTCTTAGTTCGACCAAGTCGAACGGCCCGACCGACTTGCCAATCTCCTGTTAGGGTCAATGAAATTGACCGAAAAGATTTCTCGTCGCTTCTCTCCTCGAAATGACAAAATAGTACTTTTTGCGAAACCATGTTAAGTGGTACCGTATAATCTTTTTTGGAATGGTAATAAATCCCCCCTAATTACCATGTGGAGTAGGGGGCAGAGTGGATAAGCTAAATCAACTTCCGGCAGAGAATGGGTGTAATCAATCAAACAATTCCGCCAGGAAGGATTTCCGTTTATAGTGTTTATGCTTTGAGTAATCTTCCTTTTCGCGGTAATCCCTGGGAGACTCCGGCCTTTCCCGCAGTTCCCTTTGAGACAGGGCCGCCGACCTTTCAATAATTTTATCCAGTTCTCCCCGGTCCAACCAGACCCCCCGGCATTGGGGACAATAATCTATTTCTATGCCCTGTCTTTCCGACATGGTCAGGGCAACGTTGCATACCGGACATTTCATAGTCTTTCCTCCTTATTGTTTCTAATCGGCAATTTGCTTTTTACCTTTTTAATCAGATTTCTGGCCCAGACGAATTCCGTGGCCAGGATGCCCAGGGAGAGGGGGATGACCAGCAGTGCCGGTCCCGGCAAAACGGTCATCACCAGCCCCACCCCAAGCAAAGTGAACCCGATAACGGCAATGATGATCCTTCTAACCTGTCGAAGACTTTTTTGCCAAAGGGCCGTCATTTATTCCTGCTCAAGAATCGTTTTCTTTTTTTGTAAAAAAAAACCTTTATTACGACATAAAAAATTCGTAATAAAGGTCTCGTTTGTCAGGTTTCCCGGACAGGCGGTACCGGCCTGCTCTTCACAGACGTATTGACGATAGCCACCCTAAAAACTACTCCCCTTGTATTCTATACTTCTATTTTAGCGGATTTCAGGCCAATGTCAACAAGAATCTAACCTGATAATTTTTTTGACTATTTAAGATGATATCCTGTATTATTCCTCATTGCTGTACAAAAAGGTTCAAACGCTTTAAGTGTTGTATTGATTTAACTTAGGTTTTTAAGCCTGTTGGGGGGTTTTTTTCAAAACCAGGTTCACCACGGAGGCACCGAGCTCTGTGGTAAAAACTATTTTGGACTAGCGTGTCTATGGATTATTTCTTTTGGTTTTTCCCGGTTTCGGGCGTAAAAACCTATTTCTTCATCCCACCTCTGGTGGCTTTTGTCGTCTCTTTTTTTACATCCATGGGCGGGGTCTCCGGGGCCTTTCTGCTGCTCCCTTTTCAGGTGAGCGTTTTGAATTTTACCAGCCCGTCAGTCAGCGCCACAAATTTTGTTTACAACATCGTGGCCATCCCCAGCGGTGTTTATCAATATTTGAAAGAAGGCCGCATGGCCTGGCCCTTGACCTGGGTGGTCATTGCCGGTACCTTGCCCGGGGTTTTTCTGGGATATTTTCTCCGCATTCGCTATCTGCCGGATCCAAGGACCTTTAAACTGTTTGTGGGCTGTGTCCTGCTCTATCTGGGAATACGACTGTTATATGAAATGACCCCCCGCTCCCATAAAAGAAAAATCCAGGCAAAGACCCTTGAAGATAAGTTCCTTAGGCCATCAGGGCTACCTGCCCAAGCTATTATCAGAACCCTGCACTTTTCCTTTTCCCGGGTGGATTACGAATTCTTGGGAGAACGATTTTCTTTCAGCACTCCGGCCATGTTCCTGCTGGCCTGTGCCGTCGGGGTGATCGGCGGGACCTACGGCATCGGCGGCGGGGCCATTATCGCCCCCTTTTGTGTGACGGTTTTTCATCTTCCGGTCTATACCGTGGCCGGGGCCGCCCTGCTGGGGACCCTTATCACCTCCGTAGCCGGGGTCTTTTTTTACAGCATTATCCCTTCCCCGGCAGGAATAACCACTGCCCCTGACTGGCTTCTCGGTTTTCTTTTCGGCGCCGGAGGCTTTATAGGTATGTATTTTGGCGCCAGGACGCAAAAATATTTGCCCCAGGGTCTTATAAAATTGATTTTAGGGGTAATCATTACCTTTTTAGCTATAAGTTATATTTTACAGTATTTTCAATAAGTTAATTTAAAAGAAACAAAAATAACAGGGGAAAACAGGTTTTTTACCCCGTTCAGGATAAAATATTTTTTTTATTAAGGATATTGACCATTTCAGTTTTTATGGTAGAATTAATGAAAATGTAAGCGCTTAGAGGTGATCTTTCATGAAGAACCTGAAATTCCATTCCGAACATGCCTGGATCTCGGTCAACGGTCATCACGGGACGATCGGCATTTCGGAATATGCCCAGCAACAGTTGGGGGAGGTTATTTATGTGGACTTACCGGATATTGATACGGAGATGAAAGCCGGTGAGCCCTTATGCGCCCTGGAGTCCAATAAGGTGGCTACGGACGTAACCGCTCCGGTGAGCGGTACGGTAATTGAAATAAACGAAGCGTTAAACGATGAACCACAACTGATCAACTCTTCACCCTATGATGGGGGGTGGCTGGTCAAGATCATTTTAAAAAAGCCCGCTGAACTGGATGAATTGATGGACAAGGCGGCATACGAGGAGTATATTGGATCCAAATAGATCGTGATCGGCGAAGAGCTGAAAAAACGATTATTTACTGTTCTCGCAAAAAATCGTCACCCCGGTGAAAACGGGGGTCCAGGGATTTCATAACTTAATTAAAATGCTGGATTCCGATTTTCGCTCGACCTCCTTCGGAGGTCTCATAATGGAGGTCGGTAATCGGCATCAGAATGGATGCCTCTTTAAAAGCTCGATGGAATCGGGCGCCCCGACCGACCGGAATGACGAAACAAGGCGTTCGGCAACTTTTTGCGCAACCGTCTTTTATAAGCTTCAACAAAAGGTTGTTTTGGCTGAAGAGGCTGTTGGGGAAAGCACTTAAGTTTTCACCGGAGTTGCCGAAAGGAAAAAAGTAAATAAACCGTAAAGTCAGCTATGAAGGAGGAGATATGGCTCCATATGCATTAAAAAACGGTTTCAAAATGATGGGCAAGGGCTGCTTTTTGGTTGTTCTTCTGCTTGTTATTCCTTTCCTCCTTTCCTGTAATCAGGGAACCAACAGCAGTTCCAGCGCCGGGGGTGGTTCGGGAACAGGTACGGAGTTCAGGACCACCATAACTACAGGTCAATCCAAAATACCTCTCTATGCTACAACAGGGGTAACCGCCGTGGTTAGGGATGTTACTGGCGCCCCAGTCCCTCATGGAACCATGGTCTGCTTTACAGCTGTTCTTAACTGCTTTCCACTGGAAGATAAATGCTATGCTACCATCTGCGAAACAACCACCAATAACTCAGGATGGTCCAGTCGAACTTATGCTGCCCTTTACTATACCGGGGTAGATACCATAGAAGTTTATGCCCCGAGTATTGAAGGCACTATAAATTCAACAAAAATTATTGTTGAATAGCCTGATTATTTTTCCGGTGAAGGTTGGTCGAAGGGGTTGATGTTTTGGATTTCCCTGGGAAAAATTTCTGAAGTGTTCTTAAAAACTCCCCGGCCTTTTGCACCCCCACCACCCGGGTCCCCGGTATTTCCCGTCCTTCCTGATCAAAAAACAAAACCGCCGGGGGGCCGAAAAGGCCGAATTTTTTTAACAGACCCGTCGTCTCCTCATTCGTTTCCGTCACATCGGCCTTGAGCAGTTTCATCCCTTCCAGTTTTTCCCCGACCCGCTTGTCACGGAAAGTCCCTAACTCCATTTCTTTGCAGGACACACACCAGTCGGCGGATAGATAAAGCATGGTCGGGAGCCCTTTCTGTCTTTCCAGTTCCGCTTCAAGTTGTTTTAAGCCGGTTACCCGTTGAAAAGGAAGGGCCGAGGTAAGCGGCGGGGCAAACACCGGATAAATGATCCAGGCCGCCAGGGCCAAAAGGAGGACCCCGAAAAAGATCTTGACCCCTTTCATCCAGGCCCCGGCTTTAGGTAATAAAAACCCGGCCGAGGTGCCGAGAATCAACAAAGGGACCCCCATGCCCAGGGAAAGGGCGAACAAGGCCGTCCCCCCCAGTAAAACATCATGGGTCCGGCTGATGTAAAGCAAGGCCCCGGCCAAAGGGGCAGTGACGCAGGGACCGATGATCAGGGCCGAAAGAAGGCCCATAATGAACACGCCGGCGAAGGTCCCGGCCTTATAGCGATTCCCGGTCAAGGTCAGTTTGCTCTGCAGAGCCGCCGGAAGCTGCAGGTCATAAAGGCCGAACATGGACAGGGCCAGGGCGACAAAAATCAAGGCAAAACCCGATAAAACCCAGGGGTTTTGGAAAGCTGAGGAAATCAGCGTTCCGGACAGGGCGGCGGCCACCCCGGCGGCGGCATAGGTCAGGGCCATGCCCAGGACATAAGTGAGGGAGAGCAGGAAGGCCCTCGTCTTGGGCAAATCCTTCCCCTGGGCGATGATGATCCCGGAAATGATGGGCATCATGGGAAAAACACAAGGAGTCAGGGAGAGGAGGAGACCGAAGCCGAAGAAGCTGAGCAGGATCCAACCGAAATTCTGACTTGAAAAAAGGGGGGAGAGATCACCCCATTCCCGGCCCTCCCCCCTTAAGGGGGAGGGAGATGGGGAGGGGGATGAAGTCCCGCTTTGCTGAAAAGAAGCGAGTTTCAATCCCACTTTTCGGGTTTGGGGAGGATAACACAAACCGGCATCGGAACAGCCTTGATAGGTTATGGCCAGAACCATATTCGGGTCCTTTGGAAAAGGCGGCAGAACAGGCAGGATCACGGTCAGGCCCTGACGCAGGATCTCCGTGGGGCCGAAAATGGGATCATTCTTTTTTTGACCGGACGGGATAAAAGGATTTCCGATAGTCAGTCCCTCAGTATCACTCCTGAATTTAAATTTGACCCGATAGAGATAATATCCCGGGGCTATACGAAAGAGGACTTCGATCTGGGCAGGATTCCTTTGGCGGACTTGAAAAGAAAAAGCCTGGTCGGGAGGAAGCGGTGGGGCGGCAATGGTGAAGGTGGGGAGCAGAGAAAAAAGAATAATCCCCAGAAAAATCAACCGCTGCTTAGCGATTCGGTTTGGGTGAGGGGCTTGTTGGATTTTTTTTGTTAAACTTTGAAATTTGCGCTTTGAAATTTGAACTTCCAGTTTAAATATTTTTCTTTCTATGGTTTATAAACCTGAATGGAAACCCAGGCAATAGCTCCTTGGTAGCTGGCGGTGATTCTATCGACGATCACCGCGGGTTGATCGTCATCGTCTTTCCCCGGAGCATTGTAGGTAACTGTACAGTTGCCCATTGTGATAGGACCCGCAGTTGAGATAGTCCCTCCCCATTCGGAAGTAAAGGTTATTCTTCCTGAAGTGGAATCATTAACCGGATTGCCTTGGGCATCCTGGACATTTGCAAAAATTATGGCATTCCCCCCCTGAGGAACCCGGTCCGCGCTGGTGGTCAGGTTGATCTTATACCCCGCTCCTGACCCGTATCCGCTGGAAGAAGACGTGTTGGAACAGCCGGCGATCCCCAAAACACCCAACATCAGGCAACAAAGAAAAATTTTAAAATAGGTCATTCCCTGCTCCTTTTTTAAAATATATTGTTCTTCGAAAAATTCGCTCAAAAGGTTCGGTTGATTCTTCCCCAATCAGTTTTGGGAATCTTTAGAAAAGATTAAGGCCCCCGCCCTTTAACCATACTGAGATCCTTGTATCTTTTTACCTCATTTTTATTTATTGTCAAGTTAATTTAAAGGGATAAGGGCCTTAAAAAAATATTTTTTTCTTCAAAAAAACCTTGACATACGGGCTTATTCCTGTTACAAAAAATTAAAATTTGGAGTGGAGTCTGATTTGCGAAGGAGGTGATTGCCGGATTTATTTAATAAATTGAATTAGTTAGTTAACTATTTGGCAAAATCAGGGAAGTGTTTCATTCACCCAAACTTTGACAAAAGATTACGCACAAGGAGAAAAAAGAGATGAGAAAATTAGGGATGTTTGCTTTTATTTCGGCCCTCGTGGTCGCTTTTGCCCTGCCGGCCTTTGCCTATACCGTGGAAGGCGCCAAAGGGGAGCGTTTCACCATGGGCGGCGCTTTTATTTATGACATCGGTTACATGGGTACCGATAAAAATTACAACACCTATGTAGATACCACTCATGGCAAAACCGTGGACCGGACCCAGTTCTTCTCCGTCCTGTCCCAGAGCAGCCATATTTATGGTATGTATACCGTTGGTGACATAAGCGCCAACTGGGTCATCGCCACCCAGAGCGGGACCATGTCCAGCAACCTCCAGGGCTCCGGCGGGACCATTGGCAACCAGAAAGACAACGATTTGATCGATGTCTTCTACGGCACCTACAAATTCGGCAACAGCTATATCCTGGCCGGTAAAATCGGTTCCACCTGGACCTACTTTCAGGGACCGTCCGTTCTGGGGTATAACCTCGGCACCGGATCCCACATCAACAGCATCGCCTTCGGATCGGTTTACGACAATAAATACCCCCAGATCCGTTTCGGCCAGCAGATCAACAAGATGTTCGGCTACTATGTAGCCCTGGTAACTACGGGTACCTACGAAGCCGGTTCAGGGAACACCACCCTGTCCTATGCCGGGTATCCGGCCATCGCCGCCAAGGCCACCCTGAACTTCGGAAAGGTTATGGTCACTCCGGGCATGATCTATCAGAACGTCAAATGGGACAAATTGCCGGCCGGATGGGATAGCAGCATGACCGCTTATCACCTGGCAGTACCGGTGCGGGTCGCCTTCGGACCCTTTGTGGGTATCTTTGTTGCCGGTTATGGCAAGAATGACGGCGGCCCCACTTCCTCCGTCTCTCTGACCTCGGAAAGCTCCTACCATGGATTTCAAAGGGCAGCCACCGGGAAGATCTATGACTCGACCAACATGAACGCCATGATTGATCTGGGCTTCACCTTCGGTCCGGTTACTCCTCATGTTTATTACGCTGTGACCAGGGCCACCAATAAAGACGCCTGGAAAGCCGGAAACGATTATTTCGAAAGATCTTCTTATGGTGTCTTAGCCTGGTACAAACTGAACAACAATTTGTCAATCATTCCGGAAATTTCCTTCTATAATTATGGAACGATTCCGGGATCGACCGCCAAAACTGAATTGGGAAAATCCTGGCTGGCCGGCGTACAGTTCCGCTTCAGCTTCTAATTTCATCTGAAATTAGCAACCCTGACCCCGGAGGGGCAACCCTCCGGGGTTTTTTTTGCCCTCAGGCTGTGCTTGACAATTATGGAGGCACAGAATAAGATGTAAATAAAAATGCCTTATGGAGGCATAAATGAGAACCACTTTAGCCATTAAAGAGGACCTTCTTCAGGAAGCCAAGAAACTCTCCGGGGCCAGGACCATCAAAGATACCGTGGAAATAGCCCTGGATGAATTTATCAGAAGGCGCAAAGCACGCCAATTGATTGAGTTGGAAGGAAAGGTGGATTTGGCTTTCAACTTAAAAGATTTTTTATCCCTAAGAAGGACCGATGTACCTCATTGACAGTTCAGCCTGGATAGAATACCTTCGGCCCCAAGGCTCCCCCTCCGTTAAAGAGAGAGTAAGGGAAATTTTAAAGCGGGAAGAGGCGGTCACCTGCGGGGTCGTGGTCGTTGAAATAATCAGAGGCCCACTCCATCAAAAGCAACAGATTTCTCTTAAGGAAGCCCTTTTAGCCCTTCCTCAGATCGATTTGGATAGCGGGGTTTTTGAAAGGGCCGGGGAATGGGGCTTCCGCGGAGACAGGCAGGGGAAAAACATCCCGACTACAGACTTGCTGATAGGGGCCGCTGCCTATAAAAAGGCTACAGTCCTTCATTGCGACAAAGATTTTGAATTTATGTCTTCCGCTTTCGGATTGGAGCAGGAATATTGCCGATAATCGTTTGAATTTTTCCAGGAAATACTTTAACAAATTGACTTTGCTTCGACAAATTGATAAAAGAATTATTTTTAAATCAGACTTTTGCGTAAGAATCTATCATCTGAAAAGAGGTTTTCATGAAAGTATTAATCAGTGACAATCTATCGGAAAAAGGGGTGGAAATTTTTCAACAGGCCGACGGAATCGAAGTGGACGTCAAAACCGGTCTGACCCCGGAGGAATTAAAGGCCATTATCAAGGACTATGACGGTCTGGTCATTCGCAGCGCCACCAAGGTCACGGCCGAGATCATCGCCGCCGCCGACCAACTGAAGGTAGTGGGCCGGGCCGGTATCGGTCTGGACAACGTGGATATTCCGGCCGCTTCCCAACGGGGCATCGTGGTCATGAATACCCCGGAAGGCAACACCGTTACCACGGCCGAACATGCCATTTCATTGCTTTTGGCCCTGGCCCGGAATATCCCCCAGGCCACCGCCTCCCTGAAAGGCAAAAAATGGGAAAAGAAAAAATTTCAGGGCAAGGAGATTTTTAACAAGACCCTGGGGATCATCGGCATGGGGAAAATCGGCAGTATCGTCGCCGACCGGGCCAAGGGGTTGAAGATGCAGGTCGTGGCTTATGACCCCTTTATCCAACCCGATATTTTACTGGCCCAGGGGATCGAGCCGGTTTCCCTGGATCAACTTTATCAACGGGCCGATTTCATCACCATCCATACCCCCAAGACCAAAGAAACCCTCGGTCTGATCAACGCCGAGGCCATTGCTAAAATGAAAGAGGGCGTGATGCTCGTCAATGCCTCCCGTGGCGGTATTGTCGATGAAAAAGCCCTGTTAGAGGGGTTGAAAAGCGGCAAAATCGGAGGGGCGGCCCTGGATGTCTTTGAGACCGAACCCCCGGGGGAATGTCCTCTGCTGGGAATGGATAACTTTATCTGCACCCCGCATCTGGGGGCCTCCACCAGCGAAGCCCAGGTGAATGTGGCCGTGGCCGTGGCCGAGCAGATGGTGGATTACCTGCTGAACGGGGTCATCAAAAATGCGGTCAATGTCCCCTCGGTCAGCGCTAATCTTCTGGAACAGGTCAAACCCTATCTGGTTTTGGCCGAACGGATGGGTGCCTTTCAATCCCAAATCCTGGAAGGTGCCATGACGGATGTTACTATTGAATATCTGGGTGAGGTGGCCGCCTTCGACACCAAGGCCATGACCGTCTCCGTGCTCAAGGGCCTCTTGACCCCCATGCTGAAGGATGTGGTTAATTTCGTCAACGCCCCGATTCTGGCTCGAGATCGTGGTATCCGGGTTCTGGAATCAAAAAGTGATACGGCGGATGATTTCCTGAATCTGATCACCTTGAGGGTTAAAACCCAGAAAATGGAAAGCTCTGTCTCAGGGACCCTCTTCGGCAAGTATGAGCCGCGGATCGTTCGGTTGAATGACTTTCGTTTTGAGGCCATCCCAGAAGGGCACATGCTTTTGATCAATAATGAAGACAAACCCGGGGTCATCGGAGGTATCGGCCTGACCCTGGGCAAACACGGAATCAACATCGAACGGATGCAGGTGGGCCAGGAAAAGGAAAAAGGGGGGAATATCATTCTCCTGACCACTGACCAGGTGGTTCCCGCAGCGGCTTTGAAAGAACTTACCTCCCTGCCTTCGGTGAAGAAAGCGTTGCCGCTGGAATTGTAAAGACCGTTCGGCGTTGAGCATTCGTTGTTCGGCGAAGGATTGTTTCTGCTGGCAGATTCCTGTTTAGGATTTAAAATCAAATACCTCCGGCAAATCCGGAGGCTTGAAAATATTAGCCCCTCAAAGGGGCTTAAAAACAAAACCCAAACCCCTTAAAGCCGTCTCCCCGGCGAAAGCCGGGGTCCAGGTTTTTTCAAAGTTCGGAAAAGTTCCTGGATTCCGGCTTTCGCTCGTCCTCCTTCGGAGGTCTGAAAATGGAGGTCGGTGGAACCGACCGACCGGAATGACGTTTCAGAGGTTGATTCATTCTCAAAAAATATCTCTGACCAGGTATTGGAAAATTTATTGATACTCTTTTTCCACATATTACCAACCCCCTATTCCCTTAAAAGTCAAACTTTGGGAGTCCCCCGGCAAAGCCTGGTGTTTACCTAAATGCAATTATTACGTCGTCTGAAAAAAAAGGGCGGGATATTCTCCCGCCCTTTTTTAAATATGATCCAAAAATTGTTAGATGTTTTTCGCCGAACGACGAACGCTTAACGCCGAACGTTTTATTTTTTAACAGCTGCAGGAAGTGCCGCAGGAGCCTCCACCCAAACTTATGGCCGAAGACACGGAAAATCCGGAACGGCCGTTATAATTGACAAAATCGACTTTGACTTCCTTGGTCTGCTCAACCAGGGTCTTGTCGATCAGATAGGTGATTCCATTGATATCATAAACATCATCGGTTTGTTTTGACTCATCCAGAGCCAGGGCCAGTGAAGGCCCTGATCAGCCCCCTTGGCTTAAGAATATCCGAATGGGAGATTTCAGATTTTGTTTTTCAAAATGGTCCTTAATGGCCGTCTGGGCCGCTTCCGTAACAGTTAACATGGTGTTTCCTTTCCAGAAAAGTTTCTCTGTTTCGTTTCCAAAAATTTAATGATAAATACTAACCAAACCTTTTTGAAATTGTGGGTATCGAAAGTGAGAGAAAAAATCTCATCTTTTCGCTTAGGTTTATATTATAGATATCAAGTTGCCTTTTGTCAAGAAGCCCCCGCGATCCGGTCCAACATAGGCTGGAGGCTGATACGGTGGTCTCCCAGCCCCAGATTGGCCTTTTCTAAACCGAAGGCCAGCCCTAAAAGCTGGGCGATATAAAGGGTCGGCAGGTTGAATCCGTCATGATACTTTCTTTCCAGCATCATCTGCCCCCGGTCGAATTGGGTAAAACAGGAAGGGCAGGCCACGGAAACGGCCTCGATGCGGTGTTTTTTCATGTGCTGGAGTTTTTCCCGGGTGATTTCATTGGCCGCCTGGGCGTCGATATTGGTCCCCAGTGCCGATCCGCAACAGAGGAACTTCCTGGAATACTGGGTCGGATGGGCCCCCAGGACCTCAAGGATCTGGTCCATGCTCACCGGGACATAACTGGCCGCTTCAGACAACTCGTCGGGATACATTAGCCGGGGAGGACGATAGAGGTGACAGCCGTAATGGCAGCCGATCCTGATGCCCTCTAAGGGACGGCGGACCTTTTCGGCAATCCGCTCCAGTCCGATATCCTTATATAAAACATCCAAGAGGTGTTTGACTTCAATGGTCCCCTTAAAGCGGTGACCGGTTCCTTCCAGGGCCTGGTTGACCTGTTCCCGCCTTCGACTATCTTCTTTCAAGGTCAGATTGACTTCTTTGAGGGTGTTAATGCAACCATTGCACATGGCCAGGATCGGCAGGCCGGCCTCTTCCGCCAGACAAAGGTTGCGGGCCCCCAGGGCCAGCCAGGTGTCGTAATGGGCCAGCTTCATATTGGTCGGTGCCGGGCAGCAGGAAAAAGGCAGGTCCACCAATTCGATATCCAGGGCCTGCATGACTTCCCGTGTGGCCTTTTCAAATCCCGGATACTTGACCGGGATGACACATCCTAAAAAAAATGCAAATTTCATGAAACTCACTTAAAGAAAAAATAAAGGGTTCAAGGGGTCGAGGTTCCAAGGGTTCCAGAGTTGAAGGAAAAATCCATTACTTTATCTTCTTCTTGACCTCTTGGAACCTTGAATCCTGTTTTTTTTAACTCAAATCAATCACTTCATTCAGTCCTGTTTTTTTAAATATCCCTTCCAGCTCATCGATATCCAAGGGATCCAGGGCTGGCAGGGATAGTTTCTGCCGGTCTTTTAAGACCTTCTCGTTGACGATGAGACTTCGGCCGGTCTTGGCGATCAGATCCACCCCGAATTTGATTTTCTCGGGGAGATTGCCCCGTTGGGCGGCCAGATTAAAGATGGCCGTCAGCATATCGGAGATATTGATCTCCTGCGGACAACGGTCCTCACAGACATGACAGGTGGTGCAGTACCAGACCCTTTCGTCGGTAATAACCGCCTCCTGGCCCAGATTCAAACAGCGAAGCAGTGTCTCCCGCGGGCCGTAACCCTTCATGACCATGGCCGCCGGACAGCTTCCGGTGCAACGGGCGCACTGGTAGCATTCAAAAAGGTCTTCTTTATTAAAAAGTTCCCAGATGCTTTGGATCATAACCCTTATTCCCTGACAAGGCCTTTACCCTCTTTAACCGTTAAAGCACGTCATTCCGGCGAAAGCCGGAATCCAGTCATATAATTGTATCGGACAAATCACACCATTCCGGATTGTTTTTCTCTATCAATTCCAGTTTCCAATTCCGTTTCCATTCTTTTATCCTTTTTTCCCTCTCAATGGCCGACTCCATATTATCATGAACTTCATACCAAACAAGGGTATGAATTTTATACCTTTCAGTAAATCCTTTTACGAGATTGTGTTTGTGCTCCCAGATCCTTCTAACAAGATCTGAAGTCACACCGGTATATAGGGTACCATTTTTTTTGTTTGCCAGGATATAAACAACCGGTATTTTAAACACTGTTTTTTTCTCCTGGATTCCGGCTTCCGCCGGAATGACCAATTGGGGCCTCTCAATAAAGGTTTGAAGTTATTCTTTCTCTCCCAACCTTTCTTCTTTCCCCTTCTTCTTGGGCACCAGGGCCTGCTTGGTCTTTTCAATTTCCTCGGCCGTCACCCCACGGATGATTTCGTCCATTTCCTTTACCTTGCGGGCGAAGATATTGCCTTCGGCGGCGCTGATCCAGGCCAATTGCAGCCGGTTTTTATCCAGACCGAGGCGTTCCATTTTTTTCCAGACCCGGTTGACCCGTTTTTCCGTTTGATGGTTGGCATTGATATAATGGCAATCATTGATATGACACCCGGAAACCAGGACCGCCGCGGCGCCGCGGCGGAAGGCATATTCCATGAATTCGGTGCTGATCCGTCCCGAGCACATGGTCCGTATGATCCGGATCGGGGCCGGATACTGCATACGGCTGACCCCGGCAAAATCAGCCCCGGCGTAAGAGCACCAGTTGCAGCAGAAGGCCACTACTTTGGTTTCCGGGGCCTCTTCCGTGATGGCGTCGATCTGGGCCAGTATCTGCTGGTCGGTGAAATGTCTCTGGGTAATGGCCGAAAAGGGGCATTCAGCCACACAGGTCCCACACCCGGCACAGGAGGCCTGGGTCACCTGGGCGATTCCGGTTTCCGGGTCCTGCCGGATGGCCGAATAGGGGCAGACCTTGACGCACATACCGCACCCGGTGCAGAGGGACTCATCGACTACAGCGGTAATGGCCTCCACATTGACCTTCCCCTGGGCCATAAGGATGTTGGCCCGGGAAGCGGCGGCGCAGGCCTGGGTCACCGAATCCTTGATGTCTTTCGGTCCTTCGGCGCAGCCGGCTAAAAAAATACCGCTGGTGGGGGTGTCCACCGGCCGCAGTTTGGGATGAGCCTCCAGAAAAAAACCGTCCGAGGCGCAGGAGAGATTTAACAGCCGTTGAATAGCCTGGCTGTCCTTCCTGGGTTCGATGCCTACGGAAAGGATGGCCATATCCGCTTCATAGCGATAGAGCTGGGAAAGCAGGGTGTCCTCGCCGATCAGGGTCAGGTTTCTGGTTTCCGGGTCTTCGATGATCTCCCCGGGAACACCGCGGATAAAAGAGACCCCTTCACGTCTGGCCCGCTGAAAAAGGTCCTCGAAACCTTTTCCAAAGGCCCGAATATCGATATAGAAAACCAGAATTTTGGTCTCCGGCCAGTGTTCTTTGATCAGTAAGGCGTCTTTAATCGTATTCATGCAGCAGATATTGCTGCAATAAATATTGGACCGTTTGGAACGGGACCCGATACACTGCAGGAAGGCCACGGTCTTGGGGATCTTTTGGTCCGAAGGACGAATCAGGTTCCCTCCCGACGGTCCCCCGGCATTGATCAGACGTTCGAATTCCAGGCTGGTGATGACGTTGGGGAATTTGCGGTAGCCGAATTCGGTCAAGGGCGTGGGATCATAAACGTCCACGCCGGTGGCAACGATGATGGTTCCCACCTCCAGGTTCAGGATTTGATCTTTTTGGGAATAATCCACGCACTGCCGCTGGCAGGCTTGAAAACATTTGTCACAGGCCACGATGCCGTGCTTATTCAGGCAAAGGTCCATGTCGATCTGATAGGTAGAGGGGACGGCCTGGGCAAAGGACATATAAATGGCCCGGCGCATGGACAGACCGGCATTGAATTCATCCGGGGCGACCTGAGGGCAAACCCTGGCACAATCGCCGCAGGCCGTACAGGAATCGGTAACATAGCGGGCCTTTTGCCGGACCTGAACGGTGAAGTTCCCCACATACCCTTCCACCAATTCGATCTCACTCAGGGTCAGGAGCTCGATGTTGGGATGCCTTCCGGCTTCGGACATCTTGGGGGCCAGAATGCATATGGAACAATCCATGGTCGGAAAGGTCTTATCGATCTGAGCCATCCGACCGCCGATGCTGGGTTCTTTTTCCACCAGATAGACTTTATACCCGCTGTCGGCCAGGTCCAGGGCGGCCTGAATGCCGGCCACTCCCCCGCCGATGACCAGGGCCTTGCGGGTCACGGGGACTTCAAAGGTTTCCTGGGCCGCTAACAGCCTGGCCCTGGCCACGGCCATGCGCACCAGGTCCTTGGCCTTTTCCGTAGCCGCTTCCTTTTCGTGCAGATGGACCCAGGAGCAGTGTTCCCGGATATTGGCCATTTCAAAGAGATAAGGGTTTAATCCCGCGGCTTCGCAGGCGGCTCGAAAGGTCGGTTCATGCAAACGGGGGGTGCAGGAGGCCACCACCACCCGGTTCAAACGCTGTTCTTGAATGTCTTTTTTGATCAAGTCTTGTCCCGGTTCCGAGCAGGTGTACAGATTATGTTTGGAGAGAACAACACCCGGTAAATCTGCCGCAAATCCGGCGACCTGTTCACAATCCACCACCCCGCCGATATTCAAACCGCAATGGCAGACATAGACCCCGATGCGGGGCTCCTCTTTTTCTTTCCGTTGTACTTTTTTGGCGGTCAAACTTAAAACTCCTTTTAAAAACATAGAATCCAGGAGTCAGGAGTCAGAATGAAAACCAAACCAAGGACCGACATCCTTTATTCTGGATTCTGACTACAGGATTCTGACTTCTGTTTTTTCCCATACTCATAGCCTTTTTCAAAGGCCTTGAGGTTTAACTCTTCGGTCCCGCTGGGGATGGAATCGAAAAGGGCCTCTTTCATGGCCTCATAGCCTACCACACCGGTGACAGAGGTAATGAACCCGAGCATGACAATATTGGCCACGATGGTCCGCCCCAATTTCTCAGCCAGGCGGGTGGCCGGGATTTTATAAAGTGAACAGCCTTCAGGAACGGCATCGAGTTGGACCAGGTCCTGATCAATCAGGACTACGGCTCCTTTGGCCATCTGGCGGCCGTAGGTGTTTTTGGCCTCTTCAGACATCAGCACCAGGATACGGGGAAGGGAAACACGGGGATAGAAAATGTCCCCCTCGGATATTATGACATCGGCGCTGCAGGCCCCACCCCGGGCTTCCGGACCGTAGCTCTGGGTGAAAACCGATTGCAGGTGCTCAAAAATGGCCGCTGCTTTGCCCAGGATATGACCGGCCAGGATAATGCCCTGGCCGCCGAACCCGGCCAGACGAATTTCAGTTTTATTAATGGTTGTCATGTATCTTCTTTTTTAGGGCTAAAAATAGTAAATAGTATTTTTAGGTTGTGGAGCCAACAAACCCGTATCTCGGGCCTCGTACCTCTTATTTCGCAATCCGCATTCCAAAATCGGAAATAATCAACCTTCCGTTCTCCTGAATTTCTTCAGGACCTTTTCCTCGTAGTCCTCCCTGAAGGTAGGCCGTTTTTCTTCGGAGAATTTTCCTACCACAATTTTTCCCCTCAAGGAGACATCCGCCTCCCTGGGATCGGCTCCGTTCCGGACGACGCTGTTTTCCTTGTAGTAGATCATCTCGTCCAACCCGCTACCGATTTTATTGGGCCGGCCGTAGCCAATGGGGCAGGGGGCGATCACCTCAATAAAAGTAAACCCATTAATGGCCAGGGTTTCGGCAATGGCGTTGACCAATTGCCGGGCATGGAAGGTAGTCCAGCGGGCCACATAAACCGCTCCGCTGGCATGGGCCAGATAGGGCAGATTGAAAGAGGCCTCCGCATTACCGTAGGGGGTGGTGGTGGTCCTGGCCGTCACCGGAGTGGTGGGCGCCACCTGTCCGCCGGTCATTCCGTAATTGAAGTTATTGACACAGATGACCTTTAGATTGATATTTCTACGGGCGGCATGGATGAAATGATTTCCGCCGATGGCAAAAAGATCACCGTCACCGCTGAACACGGTCACCGACAGATCGGGTCGGGCCAGGGAAATCCCGGTGGCAAAAGGTATGGCCCGGCCATGGGTGGTGTGATAGGTATCCATATTTAAGTATCCGGCCACCCGACCGGTACAACCGATGCCTGAAACCACCACCGATCGATCGATAGGGATACCGCTCATCTTCAGCCCGTTGATATACGTATTCAGAACCACACCTAATCCACATCCCGGACACCAGATATGAGGGATCCTGCCCGGTTTTAGATACTGATCGTCGGGATGGAGCCCGTGTTGTTCGTCAATAAGACGATCCACAGCCTCCCGGTTAAAGGGAACTATAGGTTGATACCGTATCTTCATGGCAGAAATTCCTTGACGGCTTCCATTATCATTTCAGGGGTATGGATCGTCCCACCCATCATAGGCAGGAGGACGGTTTCGGCCCTGCCCTGGGCACAGCGTTCCACTTCATAGGCGATCTGGCCGGAATTGATTTCCGGCACGATAAAGGCCTTGATCCCCTGGGCTGTCCGGCGGATGGTTTCTTCGGGGAAAGGCCAGAGGGTGATCAGACGTAAAAGGCCGACTTTCCTGCCCTGGGAGCGGAGGATCTGAACCGCCTCGCGTGCCGTCCTGGACGTACAGCCATAGGCCACCACCACAACCTCGGCATCAGCCGTTTGGAATTCCTCCACCCGAACAATACGTGAGGTGTTAAAACGGATTTTGTCCACCAACCGTCTTACGGTTCGTTCATGGACCTGGGCTACGGTCTGGGGATACCCTTGTTCATCATGGGTCAGACCGGTGACGTGGACATGAAAGCCCTCGCCGGCACAGGCCATGGCCGGCACCAGGTTCTCCCCGGCCATAAAAGGCAGATATTGGTCCGGGGTCTGGGTGGGTCGCAACCTGGATATCAGCCGGATTTGTTCAGGCGGGGGGATAACCACTTTTTCGGACATATGTCCCACCAGTTCATCGCTTAAGACAAAGACCGGCAAGCGAAAGGTTTCGGACAGGTTAAAGGCCTCGATCGTCAGATCAAACATCTCCTGAGGGGAGGAGGGGGACAGAGCGATCACCTCATAATCACCATGGGATCCCCAACGGGCCTGCATGACATCGGCCTGGCCGACCAGGGTCGGAAGTCCGGTGGAGGGGCCGCCGCGCATGATATTGACGATAACACAGGGGGTTTCGGTCATCATCCCCAAACCGATATTTTCCATCATCAGAGAGAATCCCGGACCGGAGGTGGCGGTCATGGACTTGATTCCGCCCCAGGAGGCGCCGAGGATGGCGGCCATGGAGGCGATTTCGTCTTCCATTTGGATACAGACGCCCTGGACTTGCGGCAGACGACGGGCCATCCTTTCGGCGATTTCCGTGGCCGGTGTGATGGGATAGCCGGCAAAAAAACGACAGCCGGCCGAGATGGCCCCTTCGGCGCTGGCCTCATCCCCGTTCATGAAAAATTCGCCGCTTAAAATTCCTGAATCAGACATGCTGGTTGGATCTTTCTATTTTTCGGAATATCCGGCTATATCTTCCGCCGTCAGCTCCTTGTGTTCCTTTAATACGCTGTAGATGGCAAACTCCGGGCAAATGATCTCGCAAAGATTGCAGTTGACGCACTCCCCCTGCTTGGTAACCAAGGGGGGATGATAGCCCTTTTTATTAAATTCCGGGGCTTCTTTAAGGACCTGGTTGGGGCAGAATTCAATACAGAAGCCGCAGCCCTTACAGCGATCTTTGATGATATGCAGTTCCCCTATGGGTATGGAATGGGAACCGGCATCCAGCGGAAGTCTCCAGAATTTCATTCATTACTCCTTTTACATACGCAAAAACTTTATATTTACTTTATAATATAAGGAGTTGTCAAGTTGAAAAAAGCCCAGGGGAAAAAGTCGGATCAAAGGAAAAGGGCATGATTTGAAAAAGGCAGGGGGGCCTTCTTTGTTAAAGATTATTTGGGGCCGCCGATAACCTTGCTGTAATGAGAGAACTGCATGGTAAAGGTGGCCCGGCCCTGGCTGGCCGAGCGCAAGGCCGTGGAATAACCGAATAATTGGGACAAGGGGGCCGTAGCCTGGACCTGCTGGACCTTTTTCCGGGGCAGGATTTGTTCGATCTTTCCCTTGCGGGCGTGGACATCACCGATGATTTCCCCCAGGAATTCTTCGGGGACGATGATCTCCAGTTTCATCACCGGTTCCAGGAGTACCGGTTTGGCCTTGAGGCAGCCGTTGCGAAAGGCCATGGAGGCCGCCACCCGGAAGGCCATTTCCGAAGACTGGTTTTCCAGAGTATGGGCCGCTTCCAGGATGACCTTGATGTCCGTGGCCGGGTAGCCGGAAAGGACCCCGGAAGTAAAGGCCTCCTCGATGGAAGCTCGTATGGCCTCTATAGGGGGCTGGGGTTGAATATCCTCCGGGATCAGGTGAAGAAACATATTTCCTTCTCCTCGTCCGTTGGGGATCAGACGGAGGCGAACCTGGGCCTGGTGGCGGGCCCCTCCCAGCTCCCGGTCGAAAAGCTCTTCGATCTCCACCGCTTCCTCGATGGTTTCGCGATAAACCACCTGAGGCTTGCCGATATTCACCTGCAGGTTGTATTCCCGTTCCATGCGATGGAGCAGGACCTCAAGGTGCAATTCCCCCATGCCGGAAATAACCGTCTGACCTGAATCCTCATCAAAACGAAAGCGGAACGTAGGGTCCTCCTGGGCGATTTTTTCCAGGACCTGGATGATCTTGTCCTGTTGGCCGACGGTCTTGGGTTCGATAGCCAAGGAAATGACCGGCTCATAGACATCGATGGCCTCGAGGATGATCGGGTGCTCCGGCTCGGTCAAGCTGTCTCCGGTGGTGGTATCCTTAAGCCCCATCAGACCGACGATATCGCCGGCACGGGCCTGTTCGATACGTTCCCGCTTGTTGGCATGGATGCGCAGGATACGGGCCACCCGTTCCCGGAGGTTCTTGGTCGGATTAAAGACCTCCTGCCCGGCGTTTAAGACACCGGAATAGATACGCAGGTAGGTCATCTTCCGGCCCTGGTCCATGATGATCTTAAAGGCCAGTCCGGCGAAAGGGGCATCATCCGAGGAGGAACGGGTTTCATTTTTTTTGCTGATCGGGTTGCGCCCGGTTACCGGGGGGATATCCATAGGATTGGGCAGAAAGTGTATGATACCGTCCAAAAGCGGCTGGACCCCCTTGTTGCGCAAGGCCGCCCCGCAGAAAATGGGGACGATTTTCAGGGAGACGGTCCCTTTACGGATAACCGGCAGAAGCACCTCGGCTGGGATTTCCGCGCCCCCCAGGTACAATTCCATGACCTGATCATCGAGGTCCGCCAGGGTTTCCACCAGTAATTCCCGCTGGGCATCCGCTTCAGGTTTAAGGCCCTCGGGAATATCAAACAACTCATATTCCATACCCAGGGTTTCTTCTTTCCAGCGAAGGGCCTTCATAGATAAGAGATCAATAGTTCCCTGGAAACCGTCTTCCCGCCCCCAGGGTAAATGTAGAATCAAGGGACGGGCCCCCAGTTTCTCTCTGATCTGTTCTACGGTTTGCTGGAAGTCGGCCCCGATGCGATCCATCTTGTTGATAAAAGCGATCTTGGGTACCTGATAGCGGTCGGCCTGATGCCAGACCGTTTCCGATTGGGGTTCCACCCCGCCCACGGCGCAAAAGACGGCCACGACGCCGTCCAGAACGCGCAGGGAACGCTCAACCTCGATGGTGAAGTCCACATGGCCCGGCGTGTCAATGAGATTGATGGTGTGATTGAGCCACTGGCAGGTGGTAACCGCCGAAGTGATGGTGATGCCCCGTTCCTGTTCTTCGGGCATCCAGTCCATAACCGCCTCGCCGTCATGGACCTCCCCCATCTTGTGTGACCGGCCGGTGTAATAGAGGATCCGTTCGGTCAGAGTGGTCTTACCGGCGTCGATGTGGGCCATGATGCCGATGTTTCTGGTCCTGCGCAGTCTGGATTCTCCGGCCATGATACTCTATTCCCTTAAAAAGTCATAGTGACGTAAGAATAGAATTCTATGCAAATGGTATAGAATGTATTCTAAAACGGTAACGTTACCCGGACCGAATGAAAAATTTTCCAATTTCCTATTTTGGTTCCCTCTGGTCCGGGTTGGGATATTAGGCTATTTTGGCCGGTTCGTCAAGTACGGAAAAGACCGAGGATAGTTATGCTTTTTAGCCTTGTCCGGAGAACTATTTGAGATATGGTTGTTTCTTTGTAAAGATGTTATAAAATGAAGATAGGGAACTTTGGAACGAATCTCTATCACAACGGAGATTGCTGATTGTCCAAAGGAAAGGGTAAAGGGAAGAAAAAAAGGTGAAACCAACCACTGAAAAAAGATCGTCTTCCCAACGCAACTGGGTCCAGGGGAGCGTCACCGGTAATCTTGTCACCCTGTCCTGGCCGATCATGGTCCACAATGCCCTCTATATGGTAGGGCAGACCGTGGATATGATCTGGATAGGAAGGCTGGGGTCCGCGGCGGTGGCTGGAGTGGGTACAGCCTTTATTGTCCATATGTTGGTCCTTTCAGCTAAAATGGGATTGGTCGGCGGGGCTCGGGCTATGGTGGCCAGAGCCATTGGAAGTGGTGATTTTCAACGAGCCAATCATATCGGGACCCAGGCCTTTGTGGTCAGCGTCTTATACGGGATCTTTTTTAGTTTCCTCGGCTTAATTTTTTCCTCCCAAATAATGAGTATTTTTGGCTTAAAGCCGGGGGTGGCCGCCCTGGGTGCTGATTATATGCGCATGCTCTTTGGCGGTTGGATCTTTTATTCACTCTGGCTGATGGCCTTCAGTCTCATGCAATCCTCCGGGGATGCCACGACTCCAATGTATATTCATCTCTTTACCCGCAGCGTCCAGCTTATTTTGAGTCCTTTTCTGGTCTTCGGTTGGTGGGTTTTCCCCAGACTCGGGGTTCAGGGAGCAGCTCTGGCTATGATCATCGGTCAGGCTCTGGGGATGTTCATATCACTCTGGATCCTTTTTCTTGGTGAAAATTCAAGATTGAGACTGACCCTGCGGGGTTTTCGACTGGACTTGGTCTGCATCCGGCAAATGATCAGGATCGGCCTGCCGGCCCTGATCATGGGTGTTCAAGGGAATTTGGGACAGACGGTTTTGATGAAAATCATGGTTCCTTTCGGCACCCTGGCTGTGGCCGCCCATACCCTCAATCAGCGGGTGGAGATGTTCGTCCTTATGCCCGGTCTGGGACTGGGGATGGGGGCCGGGGTCCTGGTGGGTCAAAACCTGGGAGCCAAACAACCCCGGCGGGCCGAGCAAACCGGCTGGATGGCCACGGCTATCCTGGAGGGCTTTATGGTCCTCTGCGCCGCTGCCGTTCTGCTCCTGGCTCCCTCCCTGATGCGCCTGTTTACCATCGAACCTGAACTGATTCAAATCGGGAGTACTTTTCTCCGCATCGCCGCCACCGGCTATTTGGTGCAGGGATTTATCCTCTGCCTGCAGAATGCCATTTCCGGCAGTGGCGATACCCTCCCCCCTATGTTCATCAGTATCCTCAGCACCTGGCTGATTCTTTTACCGTCTGCTTTTCTGCTCCCGCGCCTGACCGGTCTGGGGGTTTATGGTATCCGCTGGGCCCTGGTGTTAAGCCTGGTCTTCGGAGCGGCGGCCTATATTGTTTACTTCCAAAAGGGGCGCTGGAAGAAAAAAAAGGTATGAAAAAACCGTTTTTCATGTGACAAAAAAATTCCCCTAAAGAGTTCGACGGTCTATTGCACTTTTTTCTCTTTTAAACCCCAGGTCATTTAATTTTGTTTATCTTGCGATTCTTAATAAAAGAAATAATTGATTAATTTTCAAGGGTTGCTATAATTCCTCTTATTTAATATCTTTCCTTTTAGGAAAAATGACCACCGACCTAACCTTCATCACCAATGAGAAAAACTTCAATCTCACGGAATCTTTCATTTTGATTATTAAGCAAATGTATTTATTACTCCCAGGGAGATTATAATAGGAAAACCCCATGGAATCTTTTCGTATCCAAAAAGTGCTTAATAACGGATGGGTTGTCCCTTATCCGGATGAAGTGGTTTACAGGGATATGCTGATCCTGAAAGATTACCGTCTTAACGATTATCCGAAAGACGACCAGGGAAACTTCAATAAGGAAATCCCTTATGAAGAGTGGCTCCATGCTTATCTTTATAATTGTGAAATCGACCTCACGGAAAATCAGCAGAAGGTCAGGGATTACATTCTTACCAGCAAAGATTATTCCGGAATTTCTCTTGGTTGGGATGCCGGGTTTTATGAAAACTCACATGGGTTACACCCCGCCTATGATTTTCCGGAAGACTTCGAAGAAAATCCTGATATCGAAAATCTTAAGGGCTTGGTTTATGATGATCCCCACCAGGATTTCTTGGCTGGCTTCGATGATGATGAAGAACCAAGACCGTCAAGGCTTGAATACATCCTCGAGGATTACGGATATCATTTGTTATTGTGCGAAGAAGAAAAGGCTTTTCAACATTACTGGCCCGGTTTTGTCAAGATTATCCCTGCCCATTGGATATTCGGATGGACCGAATCCAATATGGAATTGCCGGATTCGGCCTGGCGGATTTACCTGTCCTTCATCTTAAAAGGGATACCAGACAAAGGAGGGCGTTTGAAGCAGATAGAGAATTTTTTTCTGGAATATGGCGACGCCCTGCATAAGTAATCAAATTGATCTCGGGGAGATATTTCAAAACCGCGATCAATAAGATAAATGAAATATATTTCGATTCAGATTATTTATTTTTAATAAAAGGGCATAAAATGCCAACACTTGAATGGATCGGGAAAAAGGCGGTTTTGAATCACCACCGTCAGGTCCCCTATCATCTTTTACATAACGAAGAAAATCTTTCTCTTGGAGACCTGGACAGCGGGAATCTGTTGGTTCAGGGTGATAACCTTTTGGCCCTCAAGGCTTTGCTCCCCTTCTATGCCGGAAAGGTCAAGTGTATCTATATCGATCCCCCCTATAATACCGGCAATGAAAATTGGGTTTACAATGATGCCGTCAATAGCCCTGAAATGAGGCGTTGGCTGGGCAAGGTGGTAGGGTCTGAGGCAGAGGATCTTTCCCGGCACGACAAATGGTTGTGCATGATGTATCCACGTCTTTCGCTCTTAAGGGAATTCTTGTCAGAGGACGGGGCAATCTTTATCAGTATTGATGACAATGAAGTGTCCTCTCTTCGGATGCTGATGGATGAGGTTTTTGGACCGCGAAACTTTATTGCAGCCGTAATATGGCAAAAAGTCTATTCTCCAAAAAATTCGGCAAAACATTTTTCAGAAGATCATGATTATATCATTGTCTATGCGAAGTCGGCGGATGTCTGGCGCCCGAATCTTATCTCTCGAACCATAAAGCAAGACAAGGCATATAAAAACCCAGACAATGATCCCCGAGGTCTTTGGAAACCGAGCGGATTAGATGCAAGGAACCCTTACAGCAGAGGCACCTATTCAATTACCTGCCCTTCTGGACGCGTGATCGAGGGGCCACCAAAGGGGGCATACTGGCGATACGCAAAGGAAAAATTCCTTGAACTTGATGCAGATAAGAGAATTTGGTGGGGGAAAAAAGGGGATTCCATTCCGCAGTTGAAAAGATTTTTATCCGAAGTTAAGCAAGGTGTCGTTCCGCAAACCCTATGGGGCTACCAGGATGTTGGCCATACACAGGATGCAAAAAAAGAACTCGTAGCTATTTGTGACTTTGAGGATTCGGCCTCCGTTTTTATTACCCCAAAACCAACCCGATTGATCAAACGTATTTTAGAAATAGGGACAGACAAAGATTCTCTGGTTCTTGATTCCTTTGCCGGCAGTGGTTCTACCGGACATGCTGTCCTTGGCCTGAACAAAGAGGATGGGGGAAACCGGCGCTTTATCCTGGTCGAGATGGATGAAAACATCTGCCGCAAGGTAACGGCACAAAGACTAACAAGGGCTGTTAACGGCTATGGGAACACCACGGGACTTGATGGAGGATTTCGCTATTGCAGGCTTGGGGAGCCGCTTTTTGATGAGGCCGGAAATATTCGCCCAACGGTTACTTTTGCCGATCTATCAGCTCATGTATTCTTTTCTGAGACAGGTTCGCCGATTCCTAAAACGGTAAAGGGGAAATCCCCTTTTTTAGGAATCCATAATGGTCAGGCCATTTTTCTTTTGTTTAATGGAGTGCTGGGGGACAAACGGCCTAATGGCGGTAATATATTGACCCTTGAAGTCCTTCAAGCCCTACCCGGGCATGATGGGCCAAAAGTTGTTTATGGGGAGGGTTGTCGGATCGGGGAGACCCGGCTCAGGAAAGAAGGAATCACCTTCAAACAAATCCCATATGATATCAAGGTCAGTTGAACATGCTTCCACTTCGAGAATACCAGAGACGAAGTCTTGAGGAATTAACGACCTATTTGGGCCTGGCAACCCTGGAGGGTGCAAAAAGGGCCTTCCTGCTTCAAACTGAAAGACCTTACCGGTCTGTTCCTCGACTTCCTGAATTGCCTTATGTTTGCCTTCGGGTCCCTACCGGCGGCGGAAAGACCTTAATGGCCTGCCATACTTTAGGGATTGCTGCACGATCTTTTTTACAAACGGAACGGGCCGTTTGCCTCTGGCTGGTCCCTTCAAACGCTATTAAAGACCAAACCTTGGCTGCCTTACGGAATCGTGAACATCCCTACCGCCAAGTGCTTGATGCTCAATTTGAAGGATTGGTCAGGGTCATGGATATCAGCGAGGCCTTATATGTCCAAAGAAGCACCTTGGAGGGCGAGACATCAATCATTGTTTCAACCTTAGCCGCCCTCCGTGTTGAGGACACAGAAGGCAGAAAGGTTTATGAATCCTCCAGTGCCCTTTCCCATCATTTTTCCGGTTTGTCCGAAAAAGTTAAGGAAGGTCTTGACAGGGAAGAGGATAGTACTTTCCAGCATTCCCTTTCCAATGTTTTAAGACTATGGAGACCCATTGTTATTATGGATGAGGCCCATAATGCCCGAACGCCACTATCCTTCGACACACTGGCCCGTTTTAATCCTTCCTGTATTATTGAGTTTACGGCCACCCCTGAAATGATTCATAAACCGGACCAAGAACTATTTGCCAGTAACGTCTTGTGTCATGTGTCGGCCGCCGAGCTAAAGACCCAGGAAATGATAAAGCTTCCAATCAGGTTGGCGACCAATGTGGACTGGCAGGAGGTTATTACCGAAGCCCTCCAGATGCAGCGCAGCTTGGAGGAGATGGGAAAAAGAGAAGAAAAATTGACGGGAGAATATCTCCGCCCTCTGGTGCTGTTACAAGCTCAACCTAAGAGCAAAGAAAAGCAAACATTATCAGTAGAAGCGCTCCGAAAGGGTTTGATTGAAGACTTTAAAATTCCAGAAGAGCAAATTGCCGTAGCCACCGGTCAAACCCGGCAGATTGATGATGTTGACTTATTTGACCCTGCCTGTCCCATTCGTTTTATTATCACGGTGTATGCCCTCAAGGAAGGTTGGGATTGTTCTTTTGCCTACATCTTATGCTCCGTAGCTGAAATCAGTTCTTCCCGCGCGGTAGAACAAATTTTAGGCCGGGTCCTCCGTTTACCGGGAGCAAAAAAGAAAAATCACCCTGAATTAAATTGTGCCTATGCCTTTGTCGCCTCTCCTAAATTTATTGAAGCCGCCAACGCCTTAAAGGATGCCCTCATTGAGAACGGTTTCCAAAGAATAGAAGCCAATGATTTTGTGATACCCAATGAACAAATCAGGTGGGTGACCCATCCGGGGCCATTATTCGAAAGGATTTCCCAACCCCCTGATTTATCAAAACTGTCTCCTTTAATTCAGCAAGTAGTATCTTATGAGCAAAGCACCGGAAAATTGACCTTAACCGGAGATCTTAATGCCGCCGAAAGGCAGAGTGTTCTAAATTCTTTGAGTAGTCTTGAGGATCAGACCGCGATTAAGCAACTTTTTGATAGATTACCAAGGGGGGGCGACGGGTCAGTGCCGTCTCAAGGAAAGAAAGATGAGTTTATCATTCCCTTAATGGGGATCCGAAGTGAGGATCAATTGGAGGTGTTTGAAGAAAGCCACTTCTTGGACTTTCATTGGAATCTATCTGAATGTGACGCTTTTTTAAGTGAAGGAGAATTTCCCTCAAAAAGGATTGCAGGGTCCACAGGGGAATTGGATGTTGATGATCAAGGAAAGATTGAAGTCCATTTTATCGATAAAATCCATGAGCAACTTGACTGGCTTTCTTCGGAACCGGGCTGGACGGTGGCCTCATTGGCAAATTGGATCGACCGTCAGATACCCCACCCGGATATTCCCCAAACCCAGACCGGTCTTTTCATCCATAAGGGGATCAGTGGACTAATCGAGCACCGAGATCTAACCATTGAGCGGTTAGCCAGGGAAAAATTTCGGTTAAAGAATGCCTTTGAGTCAAAAATTCAAAACCACCGCCGTTCTCAGAACCTTAAGGCTTACCAACAATGCTTATTCGGTCCGGATTCATTTAAGATTGAAGTTAATTCGGAACTCTGTTTTAGTTTTATCGAAGAAAAGTATGCCCCCAATTGGTATTATGAAGGCTTATTCAAATTCCGAAAGCATTTTTTTAAAACAATTGGAGAATTAAAATCCGAAGGGGAAGAATTGGACTGTGCCATATTCTTAGACAGCCAGCCTCAAATAAAATATTGGGTTCGGAATTTAGAACGTCGCAGAGATACATCCTTTTGGCTTCAAACCTCTACTGACCGATTCTATCCCGATTTCATCGCCAAATTACAGGATGATAGGATATTGGTGGTGGAATTTAAAGGAGAACATCTCTGGAGCAATGATGATTCAAAAGAAAAAAGGGTTGTAGGGGAGCTTTGGGCTGAAAGAAGCGGGGGAAGATGTTTGTTCGTTATGGCTAAAGGGACTGATTGGGCTTTGATACAAAAAACAATATCAAAATAATCAGCTAAAATTGATTAGTTTGGGTTTGTCTGATCCGAAGTGGAATAGATGGGAATGATGATTATCTCATTTGCTGCTGCCAGTGAAAAAGCCCCAATCATCAAACTCGTCCAGACCATCCTGGCCGATCCCGACAGCCCCTCTGTCCCCCAACTCGAAACCGAAATTAACCACCTCGTCTATGGCCTCTACAACCTAACACCGGAGGAGATAGAACTAGTTGAAACTTATGGTAATAATAAACAGGAAGGAAATTAAATTAAAATAATAATAAATTCCTATTAATTTTATGCTATAATATTTCGAAAAGGAAAATTGTATGAAAAAAGAAAATCCATATCCGGTCATTCAGAGAGTTTTAACGGAACAACACCAAGGGCATGAAACGCGCCAAATAATTTTTGATCAGTTGGAAAAAGAACTCAAAAGGCCTGTGGTTTCTTTTTTTACAAGTTTTAGGTTCCCTGTTATGATCGAAGATGCCGATGCTGATATGTTAGAAGGGGTTTTACAAAAACTAGACCTGACAAAGGGATTGGCGTTATTTATTAATTCACCCGGTGGTGATGGCCTTGCTGCTGAAAGGATAGTTAATGTCTGCAGGAGCTATAGTGGAACTGACGAATATTGGGCAATTGTACCAGGAAAGGCAAAATCTGCAGCAACAATGATATGTTTTGGGGCAAGCAAGATTATTATGGGGCCAACATCAGAATTAGGCCCAATTGATCCCCAACTCACAATCCCCGAAGGTAATACCGTTAAAAGATTTTCAGTTTATAACGTTATCGAGAGCTATGACGACTTATTTTTAAGAGCCGTAAACGAGAAGGGGAATTTGCAGCCTTATTTGCAGCAATTGGCAAATTATGATGAAAGGGAAATTAAGGAATTTAGGGCAGCCCAATCCTTGGCAGAAGATATTGCAATAAGAACACTCGCCTCCGGTATGATGAATGGATTTTCAAATGATGAAATAATAAATAAAATTAAAATATTTTTAACACCAGAGCGAACCAAAACACATGGCAGACCGATTTACCGAGAAGAGGCAGAGCAATGCGGCCTACAAATAGAATCAAAGGATGTAAAAAACAGATTTTGGGAGTTGATTTACGAGTTGTATATTCGAACAAATAACCTTGTTTCGACTAAATCTTCAAAATGTATTGAAAGTAAAAACCTTTCATTTGCTGCAGGAATTAGAGAGGAAAACAAATGAATGATAAAATAGAATCTAAAAATCAAATTGAAAAAAATAAACAAATTCGTTTTGATGAGGCAAAGAAAAGCTTTCAAAAACTCCAGGAAGAAATTGCTCCTTATATAAAAAAAAGGGAGTTCAAAGAAGTTTCTACTGCCGGGGAATGGTGTGAAACTTCGTCCCTTCATTCGTAACGATTGTGAGCAAATATCATCCCGACAAAGGATCGTTACCTCTTAACCGTTTCAAACTCACTTCTTTGCAAATGGTGGATCAGCCTTCAGGCTGCCACCCGTTCCGGTGGGTTCCTGCAATATAAACCCATGTATGTGGGAGGTGTTCCTGTTTTCCCTGCATCAGAAAAGCAAAAAGCCCCAATCATCAAACTCGTCCAGACTATCCTGGCCGATCCCGACAGCCCCTCTGTTCCTCAGCTCGAAACCGAAATCAACCGGCTGGTCTATGATCTTTATAACTTAACTTCTGATGAAATAAAACTAATTGAATATTCTAATAAAACTTAAATATTGTGGCGTTATAATTGTAGATTTTTAAACTTAGAGTTGAAAATGAGAGGGTAGTGACTAAATTTATATATATATTTGGAGGGAAAAAGTATAATATAATTGATAAACGCCGGTTAAGTCTTTAAGGAAAATGAAAATGAATATTAAAAAGACAGAATTCCCCAGTTATGAAAATCCCCCGGTCATCGAGGTGGTTTGCGGAGTTCTTTTTAAATCAATCGAATCCCTGCTTGCTCCACACCTGGGTGTGATTTGGGAGAAGTATAAAAGTGAATATCCAAATTGCCAGGAAGTTCCTCCATTAACTCCGGTTATTGAGCGATTTGAAGGACCAGTTGAGGCTCAATTTGCTTTTAGTGACAAACCACCGTTACCTCGAATCTGGTTTATCCATTCGGACGGCAGAGGAATTATTCAGATACAAAGGGACCGGTTTCTACATAATTGGAAGAAGGTCCGACCGGATGATGCATATCCTCGGTATCATGAGGTTATTGCGATATTTAAAGATCGTCTGGAGCATTTTCAGTCTTTTTTAAAAGAAAACGATTTAGGTCCTATAGAACCTCTCCAATATGAAATGACTTACGTTAACCATATATCTCAGAATGAACTTTGGACGACTTTAAAAGAAATTGGCAAGGTTTTCCCGGACCATATTATTGGAAAAGGAAACAGTCGTTTTCTCCCAGAACCAGAGGGAATCAATTGGAATACTACTTTTGTTCTGCCAAATCAGTCGGGACGGTTGCACATTAAAATCCGCAATGGAGTATCACGGGATGTTAATGTTCCGATTATAATGATGGAATCAACCGTAAGGGGGATTGGAAAGGATAAATCGATTGAAAGAATGTGGTCCTGGTTTGACCTCGCCAGGGAATGGATCGTTCGTGGATTTGCAGATTTGACAAGTGAAGAGATACAAAAGAAAATATGGAGGAAATTATAGATATGTATTCTTATTCTGAGATAGAATATAACTTTAATTCCACTACCACCTCATTTGCTATCCTTCCTATTCTGTTAAAAACGAATTCAAGGGAAGAATCTAATAAACAGAACACACCTGTCGTTATTTTTTCAGATCGAGATAAGGCATTGGCCCCCACTTTTTCATTAACCCATAAACGGGAAAAATATTATTGGGGGAAGGAGAGTAGTTTTAATCCTTCTGAAATAATAATGAGACCTCATATGATATACGAAGCCACAGAAGAACAGCTTGAACAATCTCAAGTTACAATAACTTCTTGTTTGCCTTCCTCACAAACCTGTCAAACAGAGGAATCAGAACCAGAGGCTCAGCTTAGGGTCATCACCCCTCCACATAAAAGAACCGTGCTATTTTCGAAAAAAATAACACTAAAAACTTATGATTTACCTCGCTGGAAGCCTTTTATTGAAATCAGCAGCCGAATAATGAAGGATATTGATGAATAATCAGTGGTACGAAATAGTAGATGCTGATAGGCCTCTAACTCAGGGGGATATTATTGCAAATTGCCCAATTGTTACTTGGGAGGCCGGTAATTTGGCTTTGAAAGGCAGCTTAGAAGCAGAGGTACTATCAAACGCTATTATATCGATCATTGCAGATGTTGTTGTTATGACACAAGCCTGTGATCTTGAACAGAATAAAGTCCCCAATGTAATTCTTTGCTCCCACATTTCACTCTCGGAATATAAGAAGGACTGGGAAGCAGAAATGAAGAACCGGACTCAGAATCCAACAGATAAAGCATGGAAAGCCCAATGCGATGGCATTTGTGATGGCTTTATATGGAATTTTTCAATGATAAATGAATGCAAATTGGGGAAACAGAATATCGAAACTCGAATTGTTGACTTTCGAGAGGTCTTTAACCTTCCACGTCAATTTTTAGAATCGTTGCTTCAACAACGAAATGTCCCTAGATTTCGATTACTCCCACCCTACAGAGAGCATTTATCCCAAGCTTTTGCTCGATTTTTTATGCGAGTAGGGCTTCCAGTTTCAATCGCTAAAAAATGGTAACTTCACTTTTCTTAAAGAAGTTTATTAACCTATCTGATCGAATGTGGACTTGAAGTTTGAAACCCGGCACCTTACCGCCTACCCTCTCCGTTGAGAGCCTTTATCGAGAACACCCTTCGCTCCCTCGCAATCCAAAGATCGCCTTGGCCTTTTATCGGGCACGATTGATCGAGCATTGGGGAACCGGAACCTTACGTATGGCAGATGCCTGCGCTGGGACTGGTATTAAGCTGGAATTTTTCTCAGAATCTGGTTTCTTTATGGCCCGTTTTATAAAGCCCGAAAAAATAATTTCACTGCCAACAGAACAAAAATTTAATGAACGGCAGAAGAAGGGACTTGAATATACCAGGCAACACGGGTATATCACGAACCGTGATTATCAAAAGCTATGTGAAATAAGCCGCCGTCAATCCCTAAAAGATCTTATAGAATTGGTTGAAAAGGGGCTTTTTATCAAGGAGGGGAAGGGAAGATCGGTCAGGTATTTACAAAGACAGAAAGGTGGAATGCCCAATTAGTGCGCAATTAATGCGCGAATGGTCCAATTTAATTCCGAGGATAAATAGGTCCAAAACCATATAACTTTTCAGAACGATAGCAAGAAATGTCTTGGAACGGACCTTGATCTCTGGGCGGTGATCCCGTTGGACAAGGTCCAAAAAGGAATCCGAATCGAGCGAGAGGCTCATCAACGGTTGAAAAAACTCAGTCTGGTTGAAGGAAGATATCCAAATATATATATCAGCGCAAAAATTGCAAAGGTTATAGGCAAGCAGGCCCAACACATCAGAACCAGAGGTCTTGATCGGAAGTATTATAAGGATTTGATTTTGGAATTGATCCGAGAACATGGGCCTGTTTCGAGAAAAGAGATTAATCATCTTATATTTGACAAATTACCCGAAATTTTAACCGGAGAGCAAAAATACGCCCTGATCCACAACTTAATTATGGAGTTGAGAGACAAAAGAGTTATCCATAACTTGGGGACACGATCAGCACCGAGATGGGTTTCTATAGAAAAGAAGAATGATTATTAACAATAAAAATCGTTTTCTAACAAATGAAAAAGCCCAGGACTTGATTTTAATTATTTGGAATTAATGTAAATTGGTCTTTGTTAGAAATTATTAATAAACCAAACTAACAAAAGTGGTAACTAAGGGGAAAAGATCGATGGGTTTGCTCATTTGCACAGGGTCCGGCAGAGCAACGGGCTATGTACCTACCAGTAATCGAGAACTGCGGGATTTTATGCGCGATTACCCAAAGAGTAGGTTTGCGATCAAATTTAAACGGCTTTTTCCTTGCTGCGCCAGGGCTTTTCTTCCCCACGGAGCAATCTGAAGATATTGGTTTTATGTTTGAGGATGACGGCGAGGGCCACCACAGCCGCCAGAAGGACGTAATAAAAATGATAATGGAAAAAGAGCATGACCAAGGGGAAGGAAGCGGCGGCAATTAGGGACCCCAGGGAAACATATTTTCCTAAAATAACTACGACGATAAAAATGGGTAAAGCGATCAGAATGGCCTTAGGTCCCAGGAGAAGAAAAATCCCCAGGGCTGTGGCAACCCCCTTCCCGCCTTTAAATCGAAGAAAAATTGGGAAGAGATGACCTAAAAATACGGCCAGGCCCATGAGAGCGATGATTAGAAAGGCTGAATCCGATCCTGCTCCGAAAAACCGCCAACCGATCCAAATAACCAAGATCCCCTTTAGCGTATCACCGGCCAGGGTCAGGATCCCCCACTTAAGACCCATTAAACGGGAGACATTGGTGGCCCCGATATTTTTGCTTCCCGATTCCTGCAAGTCCCCTTTGCCGAAAATCTTGGAAAGCACCACCCCGGTGGAAATGGATCCGAATAGATAGGACAGGATGATGAGTAGTATGGGTTGGATTACGTCACTCATGTTGCCATTCAATCAAAAAATAGTCTCGTTGTCAATATCCGATCAGAGAAAAAGCCCTTGGCAAAAGGGTGAACAGGCATTACTATTATGATCACTGGAGTAATCTTGGGAAAAGGCATTAAAATCTTTGAGATGCTTCATGGCTTGCAAACCCGATGATAAGGAGAAATTCTATGAAATGGATAACCCGTTCCCAAAAATAAATTTAATGAAACCTACATCCACTATAAATAAACGCCTTGGCGGAGTTGCCGCCTTTCTGGCCCTGCAGCAGAGTACGATCGGTCTTTTGGCTATGGTCATACTGGTCGGCATGGGGGAGCGGATGGCCGAGCGCTTCCTGCCTATTTACCTGCTGGCCTTAGGCGGCGGCGTCCTGACCGTGGGCCTGCTGCAGGCCATGGACAACCTGCTCTCTGCCCTTTACAGTTTTCCGGGCGGTTATCTGGCCGACCGCATCGGAACCAAAAGGTCCCTGTTCGTTTTCAATCTGGTGGCCATGATCGGGTTTGGCCTGGTCATCGCCATTCCCTCCTGGAAGGCGGTTTTGGCCGGGGCTGTGCTGTTTATCTCCTGGTCGGCCATTTCCCTGCCGGCCACTATGAACCTGATCTATAAAGTGCTCCCCCAAAACAAACGGACCATGGGGGTGACCATGCATTCCCTGGTACGCCGCATCCCTATGGCCCTGGGTCCCTTAGCAGGAGGCCTTTTTATCGGGGTCTGGGGTGAAAAAAACGGGGTGAGGCTTGCCTTTGTGGCCGCCCTCGTCATGTCTCTGGTCGCTTTATGGCTGCAACAGCGAATGATTGAAAGCGACCATCCGGATAAGGCCTCTTCCGAAGAGACCTGCGAATTAAAACCGGAAAAGAACCCGGTCAAACTCTATCGCCTGATGACCCCGGCCATGAGAAACCTTCTCATCACCGATATCCTGATCCGTTTTTGCGAGCAGATCCCCTATGCCTTTGTGGTAATCTGGGCCATGAAAACCATCAACGAACCGGTGTCGGCCGTTCAGTTCGGTCTTCTGACCTCCATCGAAATGGCCACAGCGGTATTGATCTATATCCCGGTGGCTTATCTGGCTGACCGGACGGAGAAGAAACCCTTTGTCCTGATCACCTTTGTCTTCTTCACCTTCTTTCCCCTGATGCTGCTCTTCAGCCGTTCCTTCGAGTGGCTGGTGGTCGCCTTCATCCTTCGCGGGCTGAAGGAATTCGGAGAGCCCACCCGCAAGTCCCTGATCATGGACTTGTGTCCGGATCACTGCAAGGCCGGCATGTTCGGTCTTTATTACCTGATCCGGGATATGGTGGTTTCCCTGGCCGCCCTGGGCGGGGCTTTCCTGTGGCAAATCAGCCCTCAGGTCAATCTGATCACGGCCTTTATATTCGGCCTTGTCGGCACCCTGGGTTTCGCCTTTAGCCAACCAAAGAACCGATAAGTATGGAGGAAGCCTGGAAAACAGAAGCAGATTTTTATTGGAGCTTACCATCGCCCTACGGGAGGCGCTGGGAAAAGATCTACTGCTGACGCTTTTTTTCGTGAGATGTTCGCAACCGTCAAGCGGCAGATAAGCATTCCGGTCAAAGGAATTACACTTTTTTACAGATCGCTGTAAGTGCCTCAAGGAAAAATTCAATATCCTCTTCCGAATTAAAAAAACCCGGGCTGACGCGGATGGTGCCTTCCGGGAGTGTCCCCAGGGTGCGGTGGGCCAGAGCGGCGCAGTGCAGACCGGCCCGGACGGCGATGTCATAGGCCGTGTCCAGGATGGAAGCCGCTGCGCTTGGGTTCAGTCCCCGGATATTGAAGGAAAGGGGAGAGGTCCTCTCTTCAGCCCTTTCCGGACCGTAGAGTTGAACTTTAGGGTTCTTGTTCAGTTCCTCCCAAACCATTCTGCTCAGGGTGATTTCCTTTTCCCGGATTTTTTCGACGCCCTGGCTAAGGATAAATTCCACCCCGGCTCCCAGTCCGGCCAGGCCCGGGGTATTCAGGGTTCCTGATTCCATCCGGTCGGGCAGAAAATCCGGCTGGGTCTCCAGTTCCGATTGACTTCCGGTCCCGCCTTCCTTCAGGGGACGAAGGAAAATATTGGGTCCGATATAAAGGAACCCCGTGCCTTGAGGACCCAGTAATCCCTTATGGCCCGGAGCGGCAAGAAGGTCTATCCCCATCCTGTTTACGGAAAGGGGGACCAGGCCGGCGGTCTGGGCCGCATCCACCATGAACAGGAGCCCCTGTCTCCGGGATAAGGCAGCCACTTCTTCAATGGGCATGAGCCCTCCGGTTACATTGGAAGCGTGAGTTAGAACAATCAATCGGGTGTTTTTTCTAACGGCCTTTTCAATTTCTTCGACTTCAATCAATCCCAGAGAAGAACAGAGAACAAACGTAACCTCAACCCCCTGAGTCTCCAGAAACCTAAGAGGTCGGACCACCGAATTGTGTTCCATAGAGGAAGTAATGACATGGTCCCCGGTTTTGAGCAGGCCTTTCAAACCCAGATTAATGGCCTCGGTGGCATTGGCCGTAAAGACAATCCGCCTCGAGTCCTCGATATCGAAGAGGCGGGCCAAGGTCTTGCGGGTCCGGGCGATGACCTGATCGGCCTTAACGGCCAGGCGATGACCGGACCGTCCCGGATTGGCCCCGATGTTCCGGAGGGCTTCATTCACCGCTTGATAAACGGTTTCCGGTTTCGGATGTGACGAGGCGGCATTATCCAGATACAGGGTCATTAATAAACCATTCTTAGGGTAGTTAGGGATTCCTGAAAGAGGCGGTCCTTTAAGAGCGAGTGCTGCCGTTGTTTCCCTTCTTGCTCAGAAAAATAGCACATCATCATAAAAAAGACCATATCGTTTAAAGGCGCGCTATTTGGCCGAGGAATTTTCTGTTTATCCTATTTTTCACCTTGACCGGATCCATCACCTTTTATATACTCTACTTGTCTCTAAAAGCCTTATCAATCTTTTCTTCTGCTTTTCCCTTTTTCATGGATATTATTCAACCATTCGCTGTATAGCGGGGGACGATTTGAAGCGGCCTTTCGCAAGAAGAAAAATATCCGAACCAGGAGGAATTCGGCCATGACCTTGGGCAGGACCCTGCGTTTATTTTTCAGCCTTGGAATGATCGGTCTATTACTCGTTATGGAAGGCTTGCTATCCTTGGAAAAGGCCTGTGCTGATCCCTGGCAGCCTCCCCTTGGCATCCCGAAGCCCGGCTGGCCTTCGGAATTAAACCTCTCCCGCCCTCCTTTGCCCAATCCCTGGACCTCCGAACAGTCCGGTCTTTATTTCGTGGATCCTTCGGGATGTTCGGATGCCAGAACCCATGGTTACCCGAGCGCACCCCGTTGTTCCCTGCCCTCCTCCCCGGCGGCCGGTTCAATAATCGTGCTTAACGGGATTATATCCGGGTCAAAAAATGTTGCCTGGAGCGCTACTTCCGAAAACCCGATTTGGATCATGGGATATGACCCGGACAACAAACCGGTTCTGACCAATTATTGGACCATCACCGGTGCTTATATCATCCTGGACAATCTAAGCTGGAATTACAATTCACGGGATGGAGTCCTCCTTTCGGGAAACCACCTGTTCCTCCGTAATTGCCTCTACGCCAACCCCTTTGACACGGCCAACGGGGCCGGGTTCGGCATCAATGGCTCCTTTATTGTTTACTACAACAATACCGTTTCCCAAATGGGAAACTGGCAATATACGGGTGCCAATGATATTGATCGTCATGGAATCAAGGTCTTTGCCCCGGCGGCCGATGTCTGGATTGTCGATTCTTCCTTTTATCATTGCCACGGCGACGGCGTCCAGGTAGGGGACTACAACAATACGCCGGAGCAGATTAATAGAATTTATTTGGGAAGAAACACAGCCTACGAAAATTACCAGTGCGGTTTTTGGACCAAAAACGCCTCGGATGTAATTTTTTCCCAAAACCTGGTTTATCATATGAAGACCGCGTCAACCTATAGCCGGGGAATGGGGCTGGGGGGTCAGTATGATGCCAAACAAATTTGGTTTATCTCCAATACCATAAAAGACTGCAATGTAGGAATCCATATTGTCGGCGCTGCGGCGGGAGGAGGAGGCCCCTGGTATGCTATCGGGAACGTAATCTATAACGTGGAATACCCTGACGGCGCCTGCAGCAATTATAATGCCGGGGCCTTGGGATACCGAAATTCGGGGGGTTTTAGCGCCCTATTCAATACGGTTTATAATGCGGATCTGTTTGTAGGGATACCCTATGGCGCCGGCGGACCTTTGAGGGTTTCCAACAATATTTTTTCTTCCAAAAATTCAACCCACAATGATTGCCCGGCCCTGAAGGTCGATCCGTCATTTACCCATGATTATAATCTGTTCAGCCTGTCCTCCTATGATCCCGGCAACGAACCTCACCGGCAAATTGAGGCAGCGGATAAAACCTTTCGGACACCAGGTTCAAATTTTCAGATAAAGGCCTCCAGCCTGGCGGTTGGAAAGGCCAGTCCGGTAGAGGAAACGGCTTTCTCCTACTTTCAGTCACGTTATGGTATCGACCTGCGCCGGGACAATACCGGCCGCTCTCGTCCTCAAGGGGGTGGCTGGGATATTGGGGCCTTCGAAGCACAACTCAACATCCTCCCCTCTGTCTGGCTGCTTCTGGGAGAATGAGGAAGGTTTTCCCTTAATATCAGGCGAAGAAAGGAAATCAAAGGTAGTGGTATTATCGGTAGCTCCTTTGAAATATCACTCTGAACCCTTAACTTCTAACGTGATTTTATCCTGCTTAGCCGACTACCCGCTCCCTCCCCGTATAGACCACCAGATTCCTCCCCCGGACATAGCCGATGAGGGTGACCCCAATCTGTTCGGCCAGGGAAATGGCCAGAGAGGTGGCGGCTGAGCGGGAAATTAAAACCGGAATCCCCATGCGGCCGGTCTTGATCAGGATTTCAGAGGTGATCCGGCCGGTGGTGATCAGAACCTTGTCCAATAAAGCTTTTTTCTTTAGAAAGCATTCCCCGTAAATTTTATCCACAGCATTGTGCCGGCCGATATCCGTTCGAAAGAGGACCAGGTCATCCACAGTGGCCAGGGCCGAGTTGTGAGTCCCGCCAGTGATCTTGTAAAGCTCTGAGTCTTCCACCAAGCGGCGCATTAAATGAAAGACCTGATTGACAGTGATGACCAGCCGGGAATCGACCCGGCTCATTATCAGTGTATCCAGGGCATTATAGAAGGTTGTCCCCTTGCCGCAGCCGGAGGTTACGGTCCGGCGGGAAAAAAGCTTTTCCGTCAGGCTGGTGTCTTCGCTTACCTCCACCCGGACCAGATTATTTTCCGTATCTACAAAAACGGATTTCAGATCATCGACCTGACTGATCAGCCCTTCGGACTTTAAAAAACCGATAGCCAGACTCTCCTGATAGTCTCCGAGACACAACAGGGTAACGATTTCCTGGTCATTTAAATAGATGGTCAAAGGGACCTCGCGGACAATGGGCCGTTCCTGCTCTGTCAAACCCTGGTCGGTCAATCGGAAAACTTTTCTGGTTTCAAACCTGTGATCATGGTCAGACATTGGAAATGAAGCCCTCCATCTTCTGAGACAGGGTTAAATCCTCCTGGGTGTTGATATTGAAAAAGGAGATCAATTCTGGATCCACTTTCCGCAACGGTTCTTCGGGGATTTTCCTGATTTTGACTTTGGAATACAGCCTGGAAATCTTCATATTTCCTTGTCTTACCTGATCCTCGATGACCTTTAGACATCTTTTGGAATAGAGGGCGCAAAGGGGTTGATAGCCTTCGCTGGTCACCGGGACGACCACGTCCCATTTGGGATCCAGGTCATCCAGAAGCAGACGGATTATTTCCGGTTTTATAAAAGGCATATCACAAGCGGTGACAAAGGCATGGGAAGACCGGGTGTAGAATAACCCGGTATGGACCCCGGTCAGAGAACCTCTGGTATGAAGCAGGTCCTTAACAATCAGGCAGTCCCAGGCGACAAAATCCAGAGGCTGGTTGCTGACCAGGATCACCTGTTCGAATAACCCCTCAAACAGCTCTACTAATCTGCCGATGATGGATTGGTCTCCCACGGAAAGGAAGGCCTTGTTCTGGCCATCCATTCGTCGATTCAACCCCCCGGCTAAAATGACACCGGCATAAGGATATTTCATCACTCTAAGCCAAATCTTCGAATTTTATTCAGCAAGCCCCGGCGGCTCAACCCCAGTTTTTCAGCGGCCCGTGTCCTGTTGCCACCGGATTCTTCCAGGGCTTTTTGTACCAAGGAACGTTCCAGGCGGTCGGTTACGGCCTGAACGGTACCCTGTTTGCTGTTCGGAGGGAGATGGGCGGCGTTTCGAATGGAATCGGAAAAAAAATCAGGGGTGATGGTACCCTGGTCAGAGACCAGGGTCATAGCCCGGGCGATTTCATTTTCCAGCTCCCGGATATTACCCGGAAAGGGATAGCGGTCCAGCAGGTCCAGGCAGTCCGGCCTTATCCCGCATTGTTTTTCCATACGCTGACAGTATTTGTTCAGGAAATGCTCCACCAGTAAAGGGATATCCCCGTTTCGTTCCCTCAAAGGGGGCAGGGGAATGGGAAAAGTCTGAATCCGGTAATATAGGTCTTCCCGAAATCTGCCGCTCTCAATCTCGGTTTTTAAGTCCTGGTGGGTGGCGGTAATCACCCGGACATCAACCTTAATGGGATGCACCTCCCCTACCCGACGGATTTCTCCCTCCTGCAACACTCTTAACAATCGCACTTGTAAGGCCGGAGGGGTGTCGCCGATTTCATCTAAAAAGATGGTTCCTTTATGAGCTGTTTCGAAAAGGCCCTTTTTATCTACCACCGCCCCGGTAAAAGCCCCTTTCTTATGACCGAAAAGTTCGCTCTCCAGCAGGGTTTCCGGCAGGGCCGCACAATTCTGGGCGACAAAGGGTTTGTCCTTCCTGGTGCTGTTATAATGAATGGAACGGGCCACCAATTCTTTGCCCGTTCCGGTTTCCCCAAGAATCAATACCGACACCGGGCTTTCAATGGCCTTTTCCATTAAATAATAAACCTTTTTAATCGCCGGACTGCTGCCTATCAGGTTTTCAAAGGTATATTTCCCCTGGATCTCTTTCCTAAGAAAATCGTTTTCTTCCCGGGACTCCTTCAACCTGGCTTTGGTGGAAGACAGATCCAGATACATCCTCCGGATACGAAGCATGGAACGCACCCGGGCCAGTAATTCAAAGGGCTTAAAGGGTTTGGTAATATAATCATCAGCCCCTGAATCCAGACCTTTCACCTGTTGATCCAGATCGGCCAGGGCAGTGACCATTATGACCGGGATGGTGCGGGTTTTGGGATGGGACTTAATCTCTTTAACCACCTCAAAACCATCCATACCGGGCAGCATGATATCCAGGAGAACCAGATCCGGTGGAGAATACTTGATCTGTTCCAAGGCTTCCGCTCCGTCTTTGGCCCAGCGGGTTTTGTATCCATGATCGGCCAGCTCCTGGGATAAAAGGTCGGCCTCCAAAGGGTCGTCTTCAACGATCAGGATTTGATTGGTCTGGGGCATGGCTTCCAACCTCTCTTTTCAGATATTGAAGCTTCATTCCATACGGTAACGGGCTACCATCCGGTCCACAATTTCTCTGAGTTTTTCGGCGCTTTGGAGGACCTTCTCCAGGTTCTCCTGTTGTTTTTCCGGAATTTGGTCCCTGGTTTTTTTTAAAACCATATTGGTATAACCCATTATAGTATGCAGGGGATTGCGCATGTCGTGAAAGGATTGGAACAGAAACTCCCGTTCGGTGGGATCATCCACCTTGTCCGGGGCTTGTTTTTCCGCAGGGGAGGGCTGTTTTTTACTATTTCGAGGTTTGGCGGTCTTTATTGTCTTGTTTTTTGTGGATGGCATGGGAACGATGACCCTTGAGAAAATGGACTCCTTCCTTTCCTGCGCCGGTCATGATAAAATACACAGATATGAATATAAACTAAGAAGGTAAAGGAATCAAGAGATTTACATTGGCAAGGCAAAGTGTAAAAACCTAACAATTTGAAGTGACTCCCAACCCGGACCAGCCGGAACCAAAGTTGGAAATCCCAAAATTCCTCATTTGGTCCGGGTTAAATTCCTCTTTTAGAATTATTAAGGGTCTCATAAGACGGTCTCGCAAAAAGTCAATTTCTGTCATTTCGAGGAGTGGAGCGACGAGAAATCTTTAATGATTTCAAGATTTCTCCCTTTGGTCGAAATGACAATACCGTGCTGTGACGACTTTTTGCGAGACCATCTTATGAGACTGTTAATAATCCTATCCAATTTGCGTAGAATTCTATTCATAAGCGCCTAATGCCCCCCGGTTTCCCTCTTTTCTTGTTTGACTCTTTAAGTCGCTTATGTTTAAAAGGTAGCAGGCCCGGGAAGCCGAATATTTATGAGAAATTTTAAGGGTCTTAAAAATCTTCAACGGGAATCCATGGATATTGAAAATCGGTTTATCGGCATCACCTCCACGGTCCCGGTGGAAATCCTTTATGCCGCCGGCCTCAAGCCGGTGGACCTGAATAATGTCTTTATCTCCTCGCCTCAGGCGGCAACCTGGGTGGAGGAGGCTGAAGAAAAGGGTTTTCCCCGAACCTTGTGCAGTTGGATCAAGGGTATTTATTCCGCTCTCCAGGCCAGGCCTGAGATCCGGACCGTTATCGCCGTCACCCAGGGGGATTGCAGCAACACCCAGGCCCTGACCGAAATTCTTGAAGATCAGGGGATCCGGGTCATCCATTTCAATTATCCCTTTGACAAGAACCCCGATCTGCTCAAAAATAACCTGGAAGCCCTTATGGATGATTTCGGGACCAACTGGAATCAGGTCCGACGTATGAAAAAAAGGATACATTCCCTTCGGATCCAACTGGCGGACTTGGACCGCGAAACCTGGCAAGGGAACCGAATACACGGTTGGGAAAATCACCTTTTCCTGGTTAATAGCTCCGATTTCAACGGGGACCTGGATCGTTTTGAAAGGGAATTGGCAGCCTTTTTGAATGAAATCTACCGTCGATCCCCTATCAGAACCTCGGTCAGGCTGGGATATGTCGGCATTCCACCCATTCAATCCGGTTTGTACGAATTTATCGAACAGACTGGCGGCCGGGTGGTTTTTAATGAAATTCAGCGCCAATTCAGCATGCCTCATTTTAGCAAAGACCTGCTTAGTCAATATCTGGCTTATACCTATCCCTATGATATCTTTGGCCGGATAAATGATATCCGGCAAGCCGTGCAGGAGAGAAACCTGGACGGCTTGATCCATTATACTCAGACCTTCTGTTTCCGCCAGGTGCAGGACTTTTTGATCCGAAAGCATCTTTCCCTTCCGATTTTGACCCTGGAAGGGGATAAACCAGGCCCTATTGACCGGCGGACCCGTTTTCGGATCGAGGCCTTCATCGATTTGCTGAGAAAATAGATCTCGATTTTCGATTCCGGATTTCGGAACGCGGAATAATTGAACCAGGGTTTTATTCCAACCCCTGCCAGGAATGAATAATACCTACCTGGGCACGGTAATAAAAAAGGAAAAGGAATGCCGACAGGAATAGATCTGGGAAGTCGATTTATCAAGATTGTTCAGACCATGGATTTCAAGTCCTTAAGAAAAATCCGGGTCGATACCGTTGACTTTTTAACCCGTCGGCTTGACGAACAGGGGAAAAAGCAGGGGTATTCCCAGGTCTTGAGGGATTTTGGCCTTCCCCCGGAAAAAACCTTAACGATAACCGGCTACGGCAAACATCTTCTGGGGGAAAAAATAAGGGCTATCACCGAGATCCGGGCCCATTTCCGCGGGACCTGTTTTCAAACCGGCCTCTCGGATTTCATAATGGTTGAATTGGGAGGGCAGGACAGCAAGGTCCTTTTAGTTAAGGGGAAAAAAGTCATGGATTTTCAGACCAACGACAAGTGTGCCGCCGGGACCGGCCGCTATCTGGAAAATATGGCCAGACTTTTAAACCTGAGCATAAAAAGACTTTCCCTGGAAATGGAAAATCCGGTTCAGATCAATAATACCTGTGCCATTTTCGGAGAAAGCGAGATCATCAGTCTGCTTATGGAACAGATCCCCTTGAAAAGAATCTGCGCCGGAATCAATGACTCGGTCGCCCGACGGATTATGCAGATGATCCGTCGTTATCCCCCCTTACCTTTAGTGTTGGCCGGCGGGGTGGCCTTAAATCGAGGAGTGAGGACCCTGCTTTCCCTTCGTTATGGCCAAGAGGTTACCCTCCCGGTTGATCCGCAATTCAACGGAGCTCTGGGCTGCTGCCTGGAGGGCTATGGAATGGAGGCCATCTATAAACTGGCCGAAAGGCTTCAGGAAGAAAGGAAATACTAAATGGGTGACCATAGAGAGCAGGAGATCCAGACCGCGATAAAGGCCCTCAAATCCAACCGCTTTGAACCGGTAGAAATCGTTGAAACGGCAATAGAGGCCGGCGCTCTGGTTTTAAGCATGATCCCTCCCGAGGCCAAGGTCGGGATGGGAGGATCCACCACCTTGATGCAACTGGGGATCTTTGATGACCTTTTAAAGAAGGGACAGCTAACCCGGTCCCGTCCTGATATCTATCTGACCGGGAGCAATGCCATAACAGCGGATGGAAAGCTGGTCAACACCGACATGACCGGCAACCGGGTGACTAATATGATCTTCGGACCCAAGCTGGTGATCGTGGTGGCCGGTATTAATAAGGTGGTGGCCGATGTTCCTTCGGCCCTGTGCCGTATTAAAAACGTCATTGCTCCTGCCATCGCCAGGAATGCGGGTCTGAAAACGCCCTGTTCCCTGGAAGGGAAGTGCACGGACTGCAAGTCTCCCTTCAGGGTCTGCACAGTAACCACCATTATCGAGGCCAAACCGCGGATGACCCAAATCTCCATTATCCTGGTCAAGGAGGATTTGGGACTGGGCTGGGACCCCAACTGGGATGAGGGGAGGAAAGAAAGGATTTTTTCGGTCTTCAAGGAAAAATGGGCCCAATTAGCCGCTACCAGGGAACAGCGTTAACGGGTCCCTTTCTCATCAACCCAGAACCATGGACATGTGCACCAAATATTTAGCGGGGTTATGAGGAGCGGTGAGGTAACGGGCAATGGCCCTGGATGTCTCCGGGTAGGGGTGACCAATGCCGATGGCGCTGCCGTGGGCTCGGGCATGGAATTCCAATTGCAGTAGCTGATTAAGGATTTGCGCTTCAATGCGATAATGATCCAGGAAAACATTACGACGGGCGGAGGGCAGTTGCCTTTTACTGGCCTCACGGTAAGCTACGGACTGAGTCGAGGTGAAGCTGTCTACAAAGAAAAGGTCATGTTGTTCCACGACATGGAGCACTGCCTGCATTTCTCTTTGACATTCGGTTAATCGGGAGCCCATGTGGTTGTTGACCCCCGAGGCATAGGGAATGGCGGCAATGTTTTCCTGAACCACATTTTTTATCCGCTCCGCCCCATATCCGACAAAAATGGCTCCCGGTCCCGGATTCAGATGACTGTCCTGGGGTTCCATGGGTTGATGGAGCATGATTTCATGGCCCCGGGCGTGAATTTCATGGGCCAGATCAAGGGATTTTTCCAGTTTGGGCAATATGGCGAAGGTGATAGGCACCCCGAGATCCCAAAACCATTTGGCCTGGGAACGGGAATATCCAAAATCATCGATAATGAGGGCTATCCGGGGAAGGGATGTTTTTCCCGGATTAGAAAAACCAAAGGCCCTTGACCAGGTGCCGGGACCCAGGAATCCGGAAAGGAATATTGATCCGCTTTGGAATAGAAAAGCCCGTCTGTTCATCTCCTCGATTCATTCGGTGTTTGCACACCCCGGAGGTCCTTCCCGGGGTGTGGCCTTAAGGTTTGGAAGGAGGGTTGGCCATGCCCAGCGGACAGGCCGCCTATGCCATTGTCCGCTATTAATACAACTAATTGTATAAAAGTCAAGAAAAAATACTATATATGGTGTATTTTCTTTTTTGACCGCTTAAGCGATCAGCAACGATAAGAATCTATAATTCTTAAAAAAAACTTCAGTTATCGTTTGGTAAATTAAGAATTGAAGGTTAGGCAACGGGGATAGAATTTATTCTAGAACAGGAATTATTAAGGGTCTCAAAATAATATAGACAAAAAAGGATCGGGGAGGTTTTCTTTTTGGGGATTGTCCAAAGGGTAATTGGTCGCCCTATCCCGGCCCCCGCAGGGGGGTTTTCTTTGAGGTCGGTCTATCGACCTCCCGGCCAGTCCAGCTAAGTTATGTTCGAGGCAGGGCATACAGCCCGGCTTCCTTTGGAAGCCTCCTCTTTGGTCGGCAAAGCCGACCGACCCGTTTCCATCTCCGGTGAAGGCCTGCTCTCGGTTTAGATAAATAATTTGCCCGGCAAAGAAGCTCCCAGGTTCAGGGTGGACAACCCCAAAAAGAAAACCTCCCCGATCCTTTATCAAACACATAGCACAAGTTTCATTTCCAGACTATTATGAAACTTTTAATAAACCCGGACCGAAGGAGAAATTTTCGCATATCCATTTTTGTTCCAGCTGGTCCGGGTTGGGAATTTTAGAAAGGGAAAAGCACGTTGCTTTCGTTCAATAACGATGTTTTCGTAGAGTTGAAAGAAATGAATTGACCAGCCCCATCAATTTTACTACTAATGTAATATAGCTTCATCCGGGAAAAATTCTATCCCGATGGAGCGAATAGCGACCAGCCCTTAGCCTTCAGTAAAACCCTTTATTCAAGCGGGTCTGCTTATTTCTGATGGCTGACTGCTGTATGCTTTTCCCGGAAATTTTTGAATTTCCGGATGGACACAAATTAGGAAATAAAGATTAATGAGCCATTCCATAGAACATAAAACAGGTAAAGAAAAAACAGGAAGGATCTTTTACGGTTTTTGGATCGTAGCCGCCGGATTTGTTTTGCTTTTCCTCTTCGCCGGGGCGGGATTTTATTCTTTCAGTATTTTCATCAAACCTTTTGAGGAAACCTTCGGCTGGAGCCGGGCGGCCGTGTCTTTCGCCATGTCCATTTATCAGATGATCCATGGCGCCTGTGCACCCCTGGTAGGATATCTGGCCGGGAAATATGGTCCGAAACGGATCATGACGGCCTTTGCTCTGGGGACCGGAGCGGCCTTCATCATGGTTAGTTTTACCCAGACCCTCTGGTTTTTTTATCTGGCTTATGCCCTCTTATCTGTCACCACCACCGGCATCGGCTTTATCCCCATCAGCAGCCTGCTGGCCCGCTGGTTTGTCCGCCGCCGGGGAACGGCGATCGGGATCACCATGGTCGGTATCTCTGTCGGGGGTTTGGTCATGTCCCCTTTGGTGGGATTTTTAAACGCTCAATTCTCCTGGCGGGCCTCCTATATCTTTATGGGACTCTTGGTCTGGGTACTGGCCATTCCTTTGACACTCTTTGTGTTAAAGGCCAACCCGGAAGAAATGGGTCTTTTACCCGATGGGGACATCCCGGAGGAAAATGATAATCCTTTGAAGAAAACCACACCCCTGCCGGTAGTGAGCTCCTCCGGAGATACGGACTGGCCTTTGAAACCGGCTCTGAGGAGCAGGACTTTTTTCTGGGTGGCCTTGACCTTCCTTTTGGCCCCCATGGCCCAGGGCGGGGTCCTTCAGCACCAGGTCCCTTTGGTGATCGAGGCCGGATTGGCCTCAACCGCGGCCGCCATGGCTATGGGTCTTACGGCCGGTTTTGGCGGCCTGGGGAAATTAATTTTTGGGAGGCTCTCGGAAAGTTGGCCCTTTCATTATGTGGCCACGGCCTGCTTCGGGGTCCAGGCCCTGGCGGTCTTTCTTCTCCTTTCTTTTCATTCAACCATCATGATCTGGATCTATGTCCTTCTCTATGGTTTCGGCATGGGAGGAATCGTTGTCTTGTTGCCCATCGTGGTCAGTCATTATTTCGGTTTAGCGGCCTTCGGGACCATCATGGGCACGGTGGCCTTTACTCAAGCCATCGGCTCTTCCAGCGGTTCCTTTGTTTCCGGCTTGATTTTCGATTACATGGGCAATTATAATTATGCCCTGATTTTATTTGGAAGCATCTATTTGCTGGCCATTTTTACTGTTTTTATGGCGGGAAAACCAAAACCTTATATCCCGGAAAAACATTAGTGTCTTAAGAATCTATTGTCATTCCTATTTTTTGAAGTATAATCCAATTTACCAAATTACAAAGAGGAGAATACGCATGGCTATTGAAAAATTTCCAATCGAGGCCGGGCACATCATGATGTTCGCTCGGGCTGTAGGAGATGCCAATCCGATCTACTATGATGAGGAATATGCCAAAAAAACCGAATCGGGGGGTATTATCGCCCCCCCGACCTTTATTCAGGCCGCCGCCCAGTTTGACCCGGATTATTTTCTGCGTCCCAAAATCGGCCAGCCCTGGTTCGGCTCCGGAAAAGAACCAACCGGGATAAAACCCGGAGAGGGAGGAGAGAGGAGCGGCGGGGGCCGAGGTCTTCACGCCGAACAACATTATGAATACCACCGCCATCCCCGCCCGGGAGAGGTACTTACGGCCATGGTGAAACCCGGGAAAAAATGGGAGAAAGAGGGACGCCGCTCCGGCAAATTGATCTTTACCGAAACTATCATCGAATTCCGGGATCAACAGGGCGAATTGGTTATTACTTCGCGCGGGGTGGGCGTTCAAACCGAACGGGCCGTAGATCAAGGAAAGTGAGGACCGAACAGATGGCACTAAAAGCAAGCGCTCTCAAAGTGGGAGATACACATGTGGAAAAGGTTGTTGAAGACCTGAAGCGGACCCAGATCGTCCAATATGCCGGGGCTTCCGGAGACTATAACCCCATTCATACCGATGAAATCTTTACGGTCAAGGTGGCCGGGTATCCTTCGGTTTTCGCCCATGGTATGCTGACCATGGGAATGACGGGAAAGATGCTCACCAATTATGTCGGGGATGGCCGCCTCACCAACTATGGGGTCCGTTTCACCAACCAGGTCTGGCCGGGAGATGACCTGGAAGCCAAGGCCACGGTGGAAGCCCTTCGGGAAGAAAACGGTCAATTTTTTGTAGATCTTAAAGTGGAAACGACCAATCAGAACGGAGCGGTAGTCTTGAGCGGCAAGGCCACGGCCCGCATTGATCCTTAAATTCTACCCATAGAGGACCCAACCCGGACCAGCCGGAACCCAAATTGGATATCCGAAAATTCCTCATTCGGTCCGGGTTTAATTCCTGTTTTAGAATACATTTATAAACGCCTCCGCTGATAGAAAGCCCGGATTACTGGTTTTTATTACATCCTATGGAAGAAGATTTGTCTATGGCCGTGAATCGGCAAAGACCAACGCTGGGGGTGGCGGTGATCGCCATGAATGAAGCCGATCGGATCAGCGGACTTCTGGAAAGCGTTCGATTTGCCGATGAAGTGCTGGTGATAGACTCCGGCAGCACGGACGGGACCCAGGACTTATGCCGCGAATTCGGCGCAACCGTCCTTGACCATCCCTGGATGGGTTATGCCGCCCAGAAACAGACTGCCCTGGAAAAGGTCCGATCGGATTGGGCCTTAAACCTTGATGCCGATGAAACGGTTCCAGCGGCCTTGGCCGAAGAGATCAGAAGGGCGGTCGAGTCAGCCCCATCGGAAGTGGCTGGCTTCTCCCTGCCCCGCCTCTCCTTTTATCTCGGACGGTGGATCCGTCACGGCGGTTGGTACCCGGACCGAAAAATCCGATTGGTTCGGAAAGGGAGCGGGCATTGGGTGGGGGACGGCCTCCATGAGCGTCTGCAGGTAGACGGTCAAATCCGTGAACTTTCCCAACCGCTTTTACATTATGTTTACCGGAATATCTCCGACCAGTTGCAAACCATCGATCGCTTTTCCGGGATTGCCGCCGAACAAAAGAAATCCGCTTCGGGCGCTTATCTGCTGACCGGTCTGGGTCACGCTTTGGGGAAGTTCGCCGAATGTTATTTCTGGAAGTTCGGGTTTCTCGACGGTTGGCCGGGCTTGATCATCGCCGCCAACTCGGCCTGGTATGTGTTTTTAAAACATGCCAAGGCCTGGGAATTAGGCCTCAATGAAAACCATAGCCCTCGCCCTTGATCATTTCAGCCGTTATGCGGGTGGGGCCGAGTCTTATGCCGTTTCCCTGGCCCAAACCCTGGTCCGTTCCGGTTGGGCGGTTCATCTCTTCGGAAGGTCATGGGAAGGAGAACCGCAAGAGGCCGTTTTTCATCGCTTGACCGTTCCTCGCTGGTGGCCGGAATGGGCCAGACTCATGGGATTCGCCCTGAAGCACCGACGGGCCATCCGTTCCGGAGGGTTCGACGTCATCCTGGGGTTCGGTAACACGATCCATATGAACGTCTACCAGAGTCACGGGGGGGTTCATTGGGAATCCACGAAGCGGAAACTATTTGCCGAACCAAACCCCTTACTGCGTTTGGTTAACCGGGTGGTCTATCGGATTTCTCCCAAGCAATGGGTGCGCCACTGGATTGAGTCTGCACCGTTTCGATTGTACCCTCCTCCCAAAATCATCGCCATTTCCCCAATGATTAAGGAGGACTTTATCCGTACCTTCGGAATAGATGCCGGACGGGTAGCGCTGGTTTACAACGGGGTGGATACGGACCGTTATCATCCGGGGTTGCGTCAATCCCGGCGCGGGTCCTTTCGTCAAACCCTGGGAATCGATCCGGAAACGGTGGTATTTCTCTTTGCCTCTTATGAACTCCGGAAAAAAGGGATTCTCCCCCTCATCGAAGCGGCCGGCCTCCTCAAGAGCCGGGTCGGAGAAACCTTTCGGGTAATCGTTGCCGGCGGTCGACCGTCCCCTCGACAATCGAAGCGGATTGCCAAACTGCGTTTAGAAGGGACGATCCTTTTCCTCGGTCCGGTTCGGAACATGGAAGAATGTTTCGCCGACAGCGATGTGTTCGTCCTCCCCACTTATTATGATGCCTGCAGCCTGGTGATTTTCGAGGCCATGGCCTCCGGGCTTCCCTGCATAACGACCCAATTTAACGGAGCGGCCGGAATTATCAGCGAAGGGGGCGATGGTTTTATCCTCAAACATCCGCCAGGGGTGGAAGATTTGGCGGATAAAATGGCCCTGTTACTGGACCGGACACGGCGGGAATCCATGGGACAGGCGGCTGCCGAAACCGCCCGTGGCTATACCATTCATCAGAACCATCAGGCCGTGCTCAAGATTCTGGATGAAGTGGCGGAAACGGTAAGGAAAGGACCGGCGATTTGAATAGATGCCTGACTCCCGGGTCAATATCCAAAAAGGCCTTTGATCATCAACAAAGCCTAAGGAACCGGACGTAAGTATGCAGGTTTCATCTCCAGAACCCGGCTTGGACCTTTCCGTGGTGGTGGTCAATTGGAACACTCGAGACCTTCTGCTGAAATGTTTGACCTCGATTTACGAGGCCATGGTCGGTCTCCATTTTGAGGTCTGGGTGGTGGATAATGCCTCCAGCGACAACAGTGTGATGGCCGCCAGGGAAAAATTTCCGGCCATACATGTGATTCACAACCATCGTAATCTTGGGTTCGCGGCCGCCAATAACCAGGCCTTCCGATACATCCAGGGGCGGTATGCCCTTCTGGTCAACACGGATGTGGTGCTTACGACAGGGGCCGTGCCGGAACTGTTTCGGTTTATGGAACATAACCCCGAAGCGGCTATGTGTTGCGGTCAGTTGCTCAACCTGGACGGGACCAAACAGAATTCCATCGCCAATTTCCCATCGCTTATATCCCTGCTAAGCAATGAATCCCTGCTCCGGATCCTGTTCCCCAAAAGGTATCCAAGCAAACGACGCCATTATCACTCCCCCCTTGAGGTGGAGTCCTGTATCGGCGCCTGTATAATGGTGCGGAAGAAAGCCATGGACGCTGTCGGCCTCCTGGATGAACGGTTTTTTTTCTTTTTTGAGGAAACGGACTGGGCCTTGCGTATGCGTAAAGGGGGATGGAAGATTTTTTTTGTGCCCAGTGCCCGAATCTTTCACGCCCAGGGCCAAAGTGTCGGCCAGGCGATCCAGAGCCGCCTGCTCTATTACCGCTCCCGCTACCAATACCTGAAAAAATGGTTCCCCAAGAGTTTTCCCTTGATGGGGATTGCGGTTTTGATCCGGCTGCTGATCAATATTTTTTTGACCGGGTTAGGAGTTCTTTTCTCCTTTTTTTGCCTATCGGGGCTGAGAAAAAAAATGACCATTTACCTGAAAATCTTGTTCTGGCACCTTCGGGGATGCCCCGCACCCTGAACGTGCCTCCGCTTTTATGAAGGGTGATTTTCATTATTGAGCAACGTAAGAATAGAATTCTAGGCAAAGTGGAAAGAATGTATTCTACAACCGGAAGTAAACCCGGACCGGATGAGGAATTTTCGGATATCCAATTTGGATTCCGGTTGGTCCGGGTTAGGAAATGAAACCATGAAGACCAAAAGCCAGCCCCTCTATCTTATTCTGATTGTTCTTCTCGGCCTGACTGTCCGCCTCATAGCCTGGAGCAACACCTATGTGGTCAACCCGGACGGGACCCTCTATATCTTCCAAGCCAAAGCCTTCTATTTCGGGCATAAGGAAGCACTGTTCTGCGGTTATTCCTTTCTGGCGAATTACCCGGTCTTCATTGCCGGTCTTTACGGCATTTTTCAGGACTGGATATTCTCGGCCCGACTGGTATCTTTTCTTTTTGGGACAGCGGCTTTGATTCCTTTGTACCTGTTACTGCGGCGTTTTTTTGATGCACAGATCGGTTTTCTAAGCACCCTGATTTTCGCCATGCTTCCGGTTTTCGTCGGTTTCAGTGTCGATATGGTCCGGGAACCGATAGGTTGGTTTTTTTTATTCCTGGCCTTATTCTTTTTTATTAAGGCTTTGGAAAACGGCCCCTCCTATCTGATGCTCCTCAGCAGCCTTTCTTTTTTGATGGCGTCCTGGGCCCGGGCCGAAGTATTACTCTTTTTTGGTATCTCTTTTCTTTATCTGCTTCTGATCCAACAAGAAGGACGGGTTAAAAAATTCTCCTATTTTGCCGGCCCGATTTTATTATTCCTGGCCTTTTTCGGTTTTTATAGCTATCTCATCCCTAAAAGTTCCTTCAAGGCCCACCTTCGTTTTACCGAATTCGTTGACCGTCTTTTATTTTTCCACGGTCAATATCAAAGCCTGATACAGTCTCTGAAAACGGAAGCCTTTCGCCATAAGGGAGAGGTGATGGGTTTTTTTCTTTCGGCGGCCAAGACCCATGCCTGGCTGGTGGCCTTAGGTACCCTGCTTAACCGTTTTCTGGAATCCTTATTATATATTTTTGCCTTGGTCTTTGCCCTGGGTCTGCCGGGAATAGGGCGGAAAATAAAGGAGAGCCTTCCGATACGATATTTAATGATCCTTTCCGCCCTTTCCCTGCTCCTGTTGTATGTCCAGGTCCTCAGCACCTGGTGGATAGAATACCGTCATATGTACTTCCTGATCCTCCCTTCTTTTATTATTATTGGGTTTGGCCTGGAACGTATCCAGAAATTTTTAGAGATGAAATTTACTGGAAGAAGAATCCTCGCCTTTTTGCTTTCAGCCCTATTGATAATCAGTTTAACCCTACCCAAAAACCTCCTCCCCCGGGACAAAGACAAGGTGGTATTTAAGGAGATCGGCGAATCCATCGCCGCCCTTCGTATGGGTACGGAAGCCGCCTTAATTTCAACCCCCCAAAATATTCACCATTGGATTTCATTTTATGCCAACATCGCCTACCCTCACGGTTTTTGCCCCATTCCGGTTAAAGTCAATTGTTGGGAATTCAATTCCGAAAATTTGGACCAGTTTTTAAGGCATTTGATAGAAAACCAGATCCGTTTTCTGGTTTGGACCGAGAAGCAGTGGCCGGCAGAACGGATTGATTTTTCACAGGTACAACACTATCTCCGCCTGAAGGAGCTTGGGCGCTGGCGTCACCCCATGACCGGGGAAATTATAGTCTTGGAGATTTTGTAATAGAGACCCTCAAGATCATAATGGTCCCGGATTTCCCCCCTCAGGAATTCACTCCGGAAAAATATTTTTCCAACCCCCCTTGCACTCTGTTCCTTGTCGGTCCCTAAAAACCTGTTAAAGTTTCCCCTTGAATATACCGAAGATATTTCATGAAAGGTGGATGCTTAGAGGCCTTTCCTCGTCAAGACAAGGATATTATTGATGATTCAGCCTAAAATTCTTATCGTCGATGACAGTTTGATTATCCGGAAGGCGCTTTCAAAACAACTGGAGAAATTCGGGGCCCTTGTGGATCAGGCGGAAGACGGAGAAATCGGCTACCAGGTATCCCTTTCCGGTGGATATGATTTGATTATCACCGACGTGGAAATGCCCAATCTGGACGGCTTTGGGTTGTGTGAAAGGCTTAAAAACAATCCTTCCACTTGCGGGACCCCGGTGGTTATTTTAAGCTCATTGGAAACCGACCGGGATATCGAACAGGGTTTTCGGGTCGGGGCCGCGGCCTATGTCTCCAAATCGGAAGCACAGAGCCAACTGAACGAGACGATCGAACGGGTCCTGGAAAAATCCCGCTTTCACCGGGGACGTTTGATCCTGATCGTCGATGATTCCGAAAAAATTCGCCAGATCCTCTCCCAAGCCTTGGCCGAGGAAGGCTTCCAGGTCATCACCGCAGAAAACGGCAAACAGGCCTTATTAAGGGTTCAGGACCTGCGTCCGGACCTGATCTTGAGCGATATAGATATGCCGGTGATGAACGGAGTGGAATTATGTAAAAAAATCCATTCCGATCCCCTTTTGGCTTCCATTCCCTTTGTGATTATGAGCGCAAACTGTGATCGGGCGGTCATGCGGCGTTTATTTGAATGGGGCGCCGCCGCCTATCTCATTAAACCGTTTAACCTGGAACAGGTCATCATCACGGTTGAAAAACTGCTCTCCGATCATTTCCTCATTTTGCTCAAGGAAAGGGAACGGCTCGATGCCGAGCGAAAAATGATGCTGGCCAGTATCACCAGTCTGATCATCGCCCTGGAGGCGCGGGATCAATACACCAGAGGCCATTCCGAGGCTGTAGCCGCTTTGGTTACCCGGATGGCGGCTCACATGAATGCCGACTATGAGCAAATCGAATCTTTGGGAATTGCCGGCCGGCTGCATGATTTGGGAAAAATCGGCGTCCCGGACAGCATTTTATTGAAAACCGGTCCTCTCGATGCCAAAGAATTTGCAATTATCAAAGAGCATCCTGTTATCGGGGCTTCCATTTTGGGATCGATTCCCAGTATTAAACCCCTTATTCCCATCATCCTCCATCATCATGAACGGTTTGACGGCAAAGGGTATCCGAACGGACTTAAAGGAGAAAAAATCCTTCTCTGGGCCAGGATGACGGCAGTGGCCGATACCTTTCATGCGCTAACCAGTGACCGGCCTTACCGGAAAGGGATGAACCAGAAAGAGGCTATGAATATCATAGAAGATGTTCGAGGGACCCAGCTTTGCCCGGAGTGCGTCGATAATCTAAAAAGTCTTATCTTCGATAATCCCAAGATCAACATTTTTGAAACCCCGACTATCCAACCGAATATGGGATTTATCTCGCCCTATAATAATTTCCCCTTGACCTCCCAATAAAAAATCAGCCTTTTCTTATTTCCTTAATCTCTTACGGAGTCTTAACAACTTCCCCTTTGTCGATTTGGATCGACAAAGATCTCCCCAAACACTTTCAGTATAACTCATTAATAATATTTAATAAGTTTCCTTATTAGATTACTAAACCTTTAAAGCGGCTCGACAATATTGTCGAGCCGCTCAAGCCGAAGCAACGCCTTTGATAAAATATTATAAGTAAAAACAATTAATTATAAGTATAAACCGATTTGGCATAAAACTTGATTAAAAAAAGAATAAGAAAAAGAGGAAAAGAAAAACAACTCCTCAAAGCAAACAAGATCCGGATAGGGTCTGAAACCAAGGAATCGGAAGATTGCCACAGGATAACAAAAATAGGGGATACTCCCCAAGGAGGAAAAAATGAAAAAAATTGTAAAAAGTTGTGTTGTTGGATTGGCCTTAGCAGCCCTGACCGGAACAGCCTTTGCGGCCGGACCGGGGTATGGTCTGGGTAAAAACACAAATTGTCCGGCCTGGGGGGACCGTTTAAACCTGACCCCGGACCAGAAAACCAAACTGGAGGACCTCCGGGAAAAACACTGGAAGGATACCGTTTCCCTGCGCAATGAAATGCAGACCAAAAGGTTGGAACTTCGAACCCTCTGGACCTCTCCCAGCCCGGATCGGGATAAGATCCTGGTCAAGCAGAAGGAATTAAACGCCCTGCGGGATAAGATGCAGGCCAAGGCTACCGACGCCCGGCTTGAGGTGCGAAAAGTTTTGACTCCGGAACAGGCGGCCCAGATAGGGACCTTTGCTGGCGGAATGGGTTACGGAAGGGGCCGGCATAAGATGCGGGGTCAAGGTCCCTGCGCCGGTCCCGGACAAGGTGGCGGTTTTGGGCAAGGCCCTGGACGGGGGTTCGGCCAAGGAGGCGGTCCCCGGTTTTAACCCCTAACCCTTACTTTACTCAAAAGGAGGCCCGGCAGTTCGACGAGCCTCCTTTTTTATTCCTATTTTTCCAATCGCCGCCATCAATCCTGAGCGGACTTGATTGAATAAGCGGAGGGATATGAACGATCAGTTCTCCTGCTGAATGGCGCTTAATTTCCAGGGGCCTTTGCCGACAGGTCGCAAGAAGGTCCAAAATTCCCTGAATTTGACCGGATCGGTTTTGCTTCCGGAAAGTACGGCGCCGCTGGTTTTATCAAGGGTGTAGTCCACCAGATTGGCGTAAAATAGGACCGTGATAAAGTCATTACCCTCTTCCTGCCAGGCTTCGGTGATCTCTACTGAACGGACAGCGATATTTTCCAGTCGGTTGATGCGATTGGCCGCTTTCTGCCCTTCCAGGTCCTTGGAAAAAATCTCCTGCATTTCTGTGGTTAAAAGGGGACTGACCGGCCCTAAATCCTGATTTCCCCAGGCGGCTTGGATCTTGAAAAAGACATCCTGTACCCAATCTTTGAAAGCAGTGGAATCGAAGGTTTGGTCCATTGATTGAATGTGGGCTATACCGGTTTCCACCTCCTGATCCCCTGCGGATACGTTGGGGGAAAAAGCCCCTGCTTGTTGATAGGGAGGGGGTGCATAATCGGAATACGGGTTCTGGTTAAGGGAGTTTTTTTTTCTGTTGCGGATAAACCGGAAAAGAAAAAAAACCACGGCCAAAATCAGGATAATTTCCAAAAATCCTATTCCCGATCCGCCGGATCCCCAACCGGCTCCTGAAGCCCGGCCCATACCGCCAAACAGCAGACTTCCCAGGAAGCCCCCGGCTAACCCGCCGGCCAGACCCCTCAGAAAGGGACTTCCGCCGGGTTGGGAATAGGGTTGATTGGCCATATTCCCGGGAGGAGGCTGAACACTACGCTGAAAGGGAGAGGTCCCCGGGGACTGGGTTCTTGGCGCCGAAAAGGAGCGACTGCCCCGGAAGCCGCCGGACCGTCCTCCTCCGGCCCTGGCCCAGACCTCACCGGCAACCAGGGTTACTAAAAACAATAGAATGGTCACCATTCCCACATACTTTATCCCAAATTTTTCCTTTGTCATTTTCCACCTCATTGTCTTTTCTTTTTTCAGAGTTTTCAACCGGAAAATGGTCGGCTGACCCTTCCGCTATTACCGGTTGGCGCGGTTTTTTACCCTTTCTAATCGGCAAAAAACCAATTTTTGAAACTTATTATTTTTATTATAAATGGAATGAAAGGTAAATGTATAGAAAAATCGCCGAGCTCGGTCAAGGGAAAAAAGGAAACCCTCATTTTTCTCCTTGACACTCCAGGCCGGTAAATTTTAGAATGTCCCAAAAAATAAAACGACCGGTTTTATTTTTTTATTAAAAGATGAAAAGGAGAGGTTAAACCATGAAAAAGTTCTTTTTAGCCCTGGCGTGTATCCTTTTATTGTTCACTAATGCAGGAGCGGCAGATTATCCGACCAAGGTGATCTCGATCATCGTCCCCTTTACTGCCGGCGGTCCTACGGACACGGTCACCCGTTTAATTGCCGCACCCATGTCCAAGGCCTTAAACGCTCAGGTCATTGTCGAGAACGTTGACGGCGCCGGTGGAACGGTCGGGGCCAACCGAGCGGCCAAATCGGCCCCGGATGGATATACCCTGTTTTTACATCATATCGGCATGGCCACGGCCCCGGCCCTTTATCGTAAGCTCCCCTATAGTCCCATCAACGATTTTGAACCCATCGGCCTGGTAAATGAAGTACCCATGACCTTTGTGGCCAAAAAAGATTTTCCCGCCGGTAATTTAAAGGAACTGATTGCCTACGTGAAGACCAATAAAGATAAAGTAAATCTGGCCAATGCCGGTCTCGGGGCAGCCTCTCATTTATGCGGTACCCTCTTCATGACGGCTATCGGGACCGATCTGACCACGATCCCCTATAAAGGCACCGGCCCGGCCATGAATGACTTGCTCGGCGGGCAGGTCGATTTTATGTGTGATCAGACCACCAATACTACCAGTCAGATCCGAGCGGGAAAAATCAAGGTCTATGGCGTCACTACTAAAAAAAGGGTGCCTTCTCTTCCCAATGTCCCAACCATGGATGAAGCCGGTCTGAAGGGCTTTGAAGTTTCCATTTGGCATGCCCTCTACGCCCCTAAAGGAACACCAAAACCGATCATCGACAAGTTGACCAAAGCCTTGCAGGTGGCCTTGAAAGACCCGATGGTCAAACAACGTTTTGCCGATCTGGGCACCGAACCGGTTGGTGATGATCGGGCCAATCCGGAGGCCTTGCGCAAACATTTAAAAGCTGAAACCGACAAATGGGGACCGATCCTTAAAAAAGCCGGCGTATACGCCGATTAACCCGGAAAGAGTTAATCCAGGCTTGCGGTTCAAAAAAACCGTAAGCCTGGTAATAACTAAATGCCTGAAGTGATATTAAAAAGGCAAAAGGTTATCCGTCGAAAAGGCTTTTATGATTAAAAACGGAAAAGATTTCTGGACCGGGCTAATTTATATCTTTTTCGGGGCCAGCGCCATAATTATTGGCCGGGACTATACTATGGGAACGGCCGTCAAGATGGGCCCCTCCTACTTCCCGACCATTCTTGGAGGGATATTGCTTTTTATCGGTATCATATCCCTGGTGCGTTCCTTTTTAAAATCCGGGACTGCCATAGAAGGCATTACCATCAGGGGAATGACCCTGGTGGCCATTTCTACGGTCCTATTCGGATTGCTGGTTCGAAAAACCGGCCTCATCGTTGCCCTGCCTTTGCTGGTTTTGGTTAGTGCCCTCGGAGGCAGGGGGATGCGTTGGGTCCCTGCTTTGATTTTAGCACTGGGATTGACTCTTTTTTGTATTCTTGTTTTTATTAAGGGGTTAGGCATACCCCTGCCGATAATCGGTCCATGGTTTGGGCAATAGATTTCACGGTAATAAGGAGACCTCTCGCCCATGGAATTTTTTGAACACCTAAGTATCGGACTTTCAGCAGCCCTTACCTGGACCAATTTGCTTTATTGCCTGGCAGGCGTTTTTATAGGGACCTTGATTGGAGTTTTGCCCGGTCTCGGCCCCACAGCAACCATCGCTATGCTCCTGCCCATCACTTTCACCCTTCCGCCTGTTTCGGCTCTGATTATGCTGGCCGGGATCTACTATGGTTCCCAATATGGAGGATCCACCACCTCCATCCTGGTCAATCTGCCGGGGGAGGCGGCTTCGGTGGTGACTACCCTGGATGGATACCAGATGGCCCGCCGGGGGAGAGCCGGTGTTGCCCTCACAGCCTCAGCCGTCGGTTCTTTCTTCGCCGGAACCTTTGCCACCTTCCTTATAGCCCTTTTCGCCCCTCTCTTAGCGGAGGTGGCTTTGAAGTTCGGACCGGCTGAATATTTTTCATTGATGATTTTGGGGTTGGTGGCCGCCACTGTCTTAGCCCAGGGATCCTTGCTCCATGCTCTGGGAATGGTTGTTTTAGGGCTGCTCCTGGGTATGGTGGGAACCGATGTCACCTCCGGCACCCAACGATATACCTTCGGCTTTCCTTATCTGGCCGATGGGATCGGCTTTGTGGTAGTGGCTATGGGTATGTTTGGACTGGCGGAAATCACCCGCAATCTGGAGCGGGAAGAAGGCCGCTCGATCATGGCCAAAATCACCAGTCTGCTGCCGACTAAAGAGGACTGGAAACGCATGGTGGCCCCGATTCTCCGGGGGACGGTCATTGGTTCGGCCGTAGGCATCCTGCCGGGAAGCGGGTCCATTCTAGGTTCTTTCGCTGCCTACTCCTTGGAAAAAAAGGTCTCCAGGAACTCGGCCCAGTTCGGTAAAGGGGCCATTGAAGGGGTGGCCGCCCCGGAATCGGCCAATAATGCCGGTGCCCAAACTTCTTTTATTCCCATGTTGACCCTGGGCATTCCTTCCAATCCGGTGATGGCTTTGATGGTTGGGGCCATGATTATTCAGGGTATACAACCCGGTCCGGCTGTAATTACCGAACAACCCTCCCTATTTTGGGGAATTATTGTTTCCATGTGGATCGGGAATTTTTTCCTGGTCATCCTTAACCTGCCGCTTATCGGCATATGGGTGCGGATGATTATGGTCCCCTATAAATACCTATACCCGGCCATCTTGACTTTCTGCTGTATCGGGGTCTTCAGTTTAAAGAATTCGGAAGTGGATATTTTCCTCATGGCCATGTTCGGGGTCCTTGGTTATCTGTTGTCCAAACTGGATTGTGAACCCGCCCCCATGCTGCTGGCCTTTATCCTTGGTCCTCTGATGGAAGAATACCTGCGCCGGGCTATGCTGCTTTCACGGGGGAATCCCTGGGTTTTCGTTCAAAGACCCATCAGCGCTACTCTCCTTGCTCTGGCCGTTCTGGCCATTCTGGCGGTCCTCCTTCCTTCCTTCCGGAAAACCAGGGAAGAGGCCTTTAAAGAATAACCTATTTTCCAAAAGAAGTTGCCGGCTCTTCGAGGGATTCCCGGATAATAGGGAGATTATTTACAGGGGTCGGAGACCGGTTTTTCGATCTAAATGGAGAAGGGAATCAGCCGGGTAGGTCTGCCAAAAATTACATGACTTCCACGTTCAATTTGGTTAGGCCCTTTCTGACAAAACCCAGTTTCCGGGCCAGGGCATAAGAGACGTCCACCTCCCGTCCCTTGATGAAGGGCCCCCGATCATTGACCACCCCTTCGGCTATTTTGCCGTTTTCCGGATTGGTTAATCGAACCTTGGTCCCAAAAGGCAGAGTTTTGTGGGCCAGGGTGTTTTTATTCATATCAAAGCGCTGGCCGCTGGCCGTTGTCTTGTTGTGGTGTTCCGCTCCATACCAACTGGCGACCATCTCTCCTCCCTCAACCGGTTCCACTTCTTTAGGTTTAACCGGGTGGATCAATAATTTCTGACCGGGCCGGATTAGGTTCGGGTTGGATAGACCGTTTTCTTTGGCGATCTGAAGGGGATCTTTGTTGTTCATTTTCCTGCCGATCTTCCAGAGAGAATCCCCCGGTTTGACTATATATTCAACCGGTTGGTCCCCTGCCCTTTCCGGGGAGGAAGGGACCGGCTCCAGATTGGCTTTTACCAGTTCAGAGAATTTTCCCCTGGAGGCCTTGAGAGAGGCCACATCCTTGTTAATCTGGAGGGGCAGAATATCGATCCTGTTTTTGGCTGAATTAACTTCCATGGTTTTATTGACTCCTTAAAAAATATTACGTCAAGAAATTGGCTTTATAAATCACTATCAATGGATTTCCTAAAAAAAATATATTGAAATATTAACAGGTTTTCCGAACCTGCCCAGGGCTGCCGATGGTTTTTAAAATTTTCAATATAATAATGTGCAAATATGATGCCTTTCTAAAAAGGGAATTTTCCCGGACCGAATGAAGTATTTTCGGAATTCTATTTTGGTTCCGGCGGGTCCAGGTCGGGGTATGGAAATCAAGCGGGGTTTTGGGGAGGGTTCTTTTTCCCGGTTCTGATTTCTTTCTGGCGCAGTTTGTGATGATAGGCCAAGGCGAAACGGTGGGCCTCGTCCCGGACCCTGGCCAAAAAATGCAGTACAGGGGAATCCGAAGCCAAACGGACAGGGTTTTTCCGGTTGGGCAAATAAATTCCGTCTTTCCCTCCTTGGGTGCGGAAAGTTCTCTTAGCCAGGGCCAGGATATCGGGCCGTTGTCCTTCGGGGATTCTCTCGGTAAGGTCCTTCAGGATATTCAGTTGCCCCTTCCCTCCATCCACCAGGATCAAATCAGGCAACTGCGGATTATGGCTGATCAGGCGTTCCATCATCTCGGACATCATGGCGTAATCATCGGGTTGGCTGACGGTGTTGATCTTGAAACGACGATAACTGTTCTTGTCTTCCTTGCCCTGGCGAAAGACGACAAAGGATCCCACGGCCTGCTCTCCCTGGATATTGGAGATATCCAGGCCGCCTACGGAAAGGGGTGCTTTTTTCAATCCCAGCTTTTTTTGAAGCGGTTCGGCTGTCTTTTCCAGAAAATTTTCACCTGATCCTTTTGTTTGCAGTATACTCCGACAGTTTTCCTCAGCCATGGCCATCCAGCGCCGGCCTTCCCCCCTAGTGGGGACCCGCAAGACCACATTTTGCCCTTTTAATTCAGTAAGGATCTCCTCCAATAGATCGTGGTCTTCCAGGGGAATAGGGATGAGGATGGTCTGGGGAATATATTTTTCCCCCCGATAATATTGTTGAATCAGGTCGGAAAGGATTTCCTCCCGGGTCTGGGTGGAATTTCTAAACCGCAGATGGGTGAGACCGGTCACCGATCCCAGGCGGATGAACAGAATCACTGCGGCCACGGCCTGCTGTTCTTCGATCAAGGCCACCACATCCAGGTCGATAAAGCGCGGGGAAACCACCTTCTGATCCTTAAGGGTCTCGGAAATGTCCCGGATCCGGTCCCTCAAGCCGGCGGCCTCTTCGAAATTCAATTCCTCCGCAGCCTGGGTCATCCGCTTTTTCAGGCTCTTCAAAAGGTCCCGGTTCTTCCCCTCCAGGAAGGAGACCACCTCTTTGACCCGGCAATGGTATTCTTCCTCACTGATCTTGTTATGACAGGGGCCAGGGCACCTGCCGGTCTGGAAATAAAGGCAGGGACGGGAGCGGCGGGGCAGGTCCTTTTGCCGGCATTGCCTTAAAGGGAAAAGTCGTTGCAGGTAGTCCACGGTGGAACGCATTTTTCCGGCCGAAGAAAAGGGTCCGAAATAAAGGGCCCGATCTCTTTTTATCCTTCGGACCACCTGCAAACGGGGGAAAGGTTCATCCAACCCAAGCCTTAGGCAGGGAAAGCGTTTATCATCCCGCAGGTCCACATTATACCGGGGACGGTGTTTCCGGATCAGGTTGCTTTCCAGGATCAAGGCCTCTTTTTCATTGGCAGTCTGGATATATTCCAGTTGATCCACTTTTTCCATTAAGGCGGCGGTTTTGACGTTTTCTACTTTCAGATAGGAAACGACCCTTTTCTTCAGATCCTTGGCCTTACCCACATAGAGGATGTGGCCCTCCCGGTCCTTCATCAAATAGACACCAGGCTGGTGGGGGAAGGGGTTCATCAGCCCTTTGAGACGTCTCCAGTGTTTTTGCCCAGCTTCCTCTTCGGGAAGGACCGTAGCCCCCTGTTCTTCCGGCAGGGGAGAAGGTTGTTGGGTGGTAGGGGTGTTTTGATTCATGACAGCCACAGGAAAGGGAAAACCTGTGCGGGTTTGGGGAGGTCAATTCCCAAGAAAACGGGAAAGGTCGGCCAGGTCCTCTTGAATTTCCCGCATCAACGGCGCCAATCCGTCTTCTTTGGGAGTTTTCCTCTGATCGGGTTCAAGAAAGGTTTTTTTTTGTTTTTCTTCCCTGGAGGGATGGAGCAGTTTTTTTCTGGCTCCGGCGATGGTAAAACCTTCTTCGTACAACAGCTTTTTAATCGATAGAATGGTTTCCACGTCCTTCCGGCGATACATACGCTGGTTGGATCCGAATCGAACCGGCCGGATGGTTTTAAATTCCGTTTCCCAGTAGCGCAGTACGTAGGCTTCCAGTCCGGTGAGAGTACTCACTTCGCCGATTTTAAAATACTGCTTGTCGGGAATTCCTTCAGTCTCCATGGATTCCCTCCTCTTAAATTGGGATCAGGCTTTTGGTCGATCAGCACCCGGAGTTTGCTGCATGCCGGGCTGAATCAACGGGTTTTATCCATTATGAAGGAAGCATCCTATAATTTCAAGAGAATTTCCCTTTGCAACATCCGTCGGCAGCGGATCATTTCTCCCGCAACGTGGCCCCGAATTTTTCTAAAACCTGTTTCAGCAGTTTTTCATGAATGGTATTTACCAGTTCGTCGGACAAGGTTTTCTCCGAGGACCGATAGTGAATGCGGACTCCCAGATTCTTTTTACCTTCCGGGATCGGTTTTCCTCTGTAGTAATCAAAAAGCTCGACATACTCTATCAATGGTTCTTTCAGGTAAAGGACTTCCTCTTCAATCTCCTTCCAAAGAATATGGTCATCGAGGATCAAGGCCATATCGCGGGTGATCTCCGGGAAACGAGGCCAGGGCTTGAAGCGAGGGATATCGATGATCCGTTGACCGAGCAGGTCCAGATCCAGCTCCAGAATAAAACCGGTTTCTTTCAAATCAAAGGATGAACGCACCTGGGGGGACAGCTCTCCCAGTCCACCCAGCAGGGTGTCCGAACTGAAAATCTGCACATAACTTTCTGAATTAAAATAAACCGGGGCCGCTGCCTTTCGGATCTGGCAATCCTTCACCCTCAGGGCTTCGGTCAACCGGTCCAATACCCCTTTGATATCAAAAAAATCAACACCTTCATTCTTAAAGTAATGGGACTCCGGATTCCTCCTTCCTGTCCATAAAACGGCCAGTTTGTTCCTCTCAAGGGGCAGGGTTTCGAAAGCCGAAGGAAGGAAAACGTTACCCAATTCAAAAATTCTCAGGTTCAGATTTCTCTGGGCCCAGTTCCGGTTCATCGTCATTAACAGCCCGGGAATCAGACTGGTGCGCATGACGGATTGATCTTCTGAAATCGGGTTTTTTATTCGAATACAAGATCTTGTCTCCAAAATCTCCGAATTCAGGGTAGCTGTATTTGAAGCTTCGGAAATAAAACTGTAGGAAATAATTTCATCAAAACCTAACCCGTTCAGAATCTCCCGAATCCGTTTCCTCAGGGGCAAAAGCTGCTGTTCTTTGGCGCTGGTGGCCGATATATTGGGGATGGTCACCGGAATTCGGTCATAACCGATAATGCGAGCCGCCTCCTCCATTAAATCCACCGGCCTGGCCAGGTCCCGGCGAAAGGAGGTCGGGGTAATTTCTATTTCATCCTCCCCTCTTACGATGGCCGTCAGACCCAGCCTTTGGCTGATATTGACCAAATCCTGACAGGAAACCTCGATGCCCAGAAAACGGCTGGTCTTCTTGCTGCCAATCAAAATCGGCAAGATTTGAACCGGCTTGGGGTAGGCGTCTATCAGGCCGGGAACAATCTCTCCCCCGGCCAGTTCCTGAATCAGCAGGGCCGCCCGATCGGCGGCTTTGATGACCCCTTCAATGTCCACCCCCCGCTCGAAACGCATGGAGGCTTCGGAAGATAATCCCAATTTTTTAGCGGTCCGCCGGATACAGCGTGGATCGAAAAAAGCGCTTTCCAGGAGGATATTCTGCGTTGAGTCCTGAATCTCGGTATTCAGTCCCCCCATGATTCCGGCCAGGGCAACGCCCCTTTCGCCATCGGCGATGACCAACATCTCCGAAGTGAGTGGTCGGTCCTGACCGTCCAAAGTGGTCAAATGTTCTCCGGATTCGGCTTTTCGAACTACGATGCGTCCTCCGGAGAGGGTGTCAAAATCAAAGGCATGGAGGGGCTGGCCCAATTCCATGAGGACGAAATTGGTGACATCGACCACATTGTTGATACTCCGGATGCCGACGGCCAGCAGCCGGTCCCGCAGCCAAGCCGGGGATGGTCCTATGGTAACGCCCTTGATCAACCTGGCCACATAGCGGGGGCAGAAATCCGGGGCCAGGATAGTGACAGAAGTCTTTTCCCCGGTTACAGTTCCCTCCGGAGCAGCAGAGGTATCCGGGGCTTTTAATGGCCGGTCAAAAATAGCCGCTACCTCCCGGGCGATTCCCATATGACTCAGGCAATCCCCCCGATTGGGCGTGACATTCACCTCCAGAAGGATATCCTCCAAATTCAGGGCCTGGCTTAGGGATGCACCTAAGGGAATCTCATCAGAGAGGATCATGATCCCGGAATGATCCGCTGACAACCCCAGTTCCTTCTCCGAACAAATCATACCTGGAGAGAAAACCCCTCGGATGGTGGCTTCCCTTACCTCCATTCCGGAGGGAAGACAACAACCGGGTAGGGCCACTGGAACAGTAATGCCGGGCCGTACATTAGGAGCGCCGCAAACCAGATCGAGGACCTCTTTCCCCGTATCGACCTTACAAATGGTCAGGCGGTCGGCCTTGGGGTGTTTCCGGACTTCCAGAATTTTTCCGGTCACTACCGATTCCAAATCCCGTCCAAGGGGAAGTACGGCCTCCACCTCCAGACCGGCCATGGTCAGCCCCTGGGCCAAATCCTCGGCCGCCAGTCCCTCCAAATCCACATAATTCTTTAACCAGTTGACAGTGACTTTCATAATAAATTCCGGTGTATGGTATAAGGTCTAAGATCCAAGGTTTCCAAAAACAAACCAAGTACTAAGCGCCTTAAACCTTGTACCAGCCTTTGTTAGAATTGCCTTAGAAACCTTTGATCATTTTCAAAAAACATCCGGATATCATCGATTCCATAAAGCAGCATAGCGATCCGCTCCACCCCCATGCCGAAAGCGAACCCGGTCACCTGATCGGGATCATATCCTACCATTCGAAAAACCTCCGGATGGATCATGCCCGATCCCAGGATTTCCAGCCAACCTGTCTGAGAACACAGCCGGCATCCCGCTCCCCGGCAGATGACACAACCAATATCAACCTCGGCGCTGGGTTCGGTAAATGGGAAAAAGCTGGCCCGGAAACGCAAAGGGACTTCCTCCCCGAACATCTGATGCACAAAAAAGGTTAGGGTCCCTTTCAGGTCGCCGAAGCTGATATCTTCCCCAACCATAAAACCCTCCACCTGGTGGAACATGGGGGAATGGGAGATGTCCGAGTCCCGCCGGTAAACCTTGCCCGGGGCGATAACCTGCAGCGGTGGACGGCGCTTTTCCATAACCCTGACCTGAAGGGGAGAGGTTTGAGTGCGGAGCAGGATCGTGTCGGAGATATAGAAAGTGTCCTGCATGTCCCGGGCCGGATGGTCTGGAGGAATATTTAAGGCCTCGAAATTATAATAATCCAGTTCAACCTCCGGCCCCTCTACCTGTTCAAAATTCAAACGGGAAAAGATATCGCAAATTTTTTCCATAGTTTGAGTCAAGGGATGTTTTCTTCCCTGGAAAGGTTTCCTTCCCGGAAGACTCCAGTCAAACCCGGTTGAACCCTTCCCCTTAGTTTGAGAAAAAGACTCTTTTTTTTCCCGAAAGAGCATTTCCAGTTCGTTTTTCATCCGGTTGGCTTCCTGCCCGACCAGAGGCCTCTCTTCCGGGGGTATGGTCCCTAACTCACGCAATAAATGGGTCAGTTCCCCTTTTCTCCCTAAAAAACGAACCTGTAGGTTTTCCAGATCCATCCGGGACGCCGCTTTTTCCACGGCCTCCCGGACTTGGTTTTCCAATGTTTTCAGTTTTGAGAGCATGGCGATGATCTTTATTCGGTGGAATAGGGGGTTGGATCCGAAGGAGGATCAAGCCTGATGGCTATGAAACCATTTTGACCAGGGAGGAAAACCGTTCCGGGTCCCGGGCGGCCATTTCGGACAACATCTTTCTATCCAGGGCGATGTCGGCCTTTTTCAGTGCCCCCATCAACCGGCTGTAGGAAAGACCGTTATTCTTAGCTGCAGCGCTGATCCGGACAATCCATAATCCCCTGAACTCCCGCTTGCGCACCCGCCGGTCCCGAAAGGCGTACTTGAGCGAACGGTCCACCGCTTCGGTGGCGGTTTTGAATAAACGGCTCCGGGCGCCGCGGTATCCCTTGGCCATTTTTAATACTTTATTTCTTCTTCTGCGGGCCTTGAAGCCTCTTTTTACTCTAGGCATGACTCTTCACCTCAATATTCAAACTCTGCCCCTTGGGGCACAACAAGTTAACTAACGACTTGCGACGAACGCTGAACGCCCGACACTGCCCTTCTATTCTTAGGCATAGGGCAGCATCCTCTTGATGCCCCTCATATTGGCTGATTCCACCACGGCGGATTTTCTCAAGCGTCTTTTCCTTTTAGTGGTCTTACTGGTTAATATATGACTGCCGAAGGCCTTGGACCGGACCACTTTACCGCTTCCGGTGGTCTTAAAGCGTTTGGCAGCACAACGTTTGGTTTTCATTTTCGGCATGGCGCTGTACTCCTATCCTATTCTATTACTTGTTCTTATACCCCAACCCGGACCAACCGGAACCAAAATGGGATATCCGAAAATTCCTTTTTCGGTCCGGGTTGCCCTTGTCTGGTGTCACTAACTTATATTGCGGAACAAAAGTCAAAAGTTCCCCCCTCTCCCTCGCTCCATAAAGAGGAAGTTCTTTTCAGACCTGTTTTTTTTATTTAGGTCCCAGGACCATGGTCATGTTCCGTCCCTCTAACTTGGGCTCCTGTTCCACGGTGGCCAGGTCTCTGGTCTCTTCAGTGATCCTGATCAAAATGTTTCGCGCCGCTTCCTGGTATTGGATTTCCCGTCCCCGGAACATGAGGGAAATTTTTGTTTTGTTCTTTTTTTCTAAAAATTTTCTAATATTTTTTAATTTAAACTGAAAATCATGTTCCTCGGTTTTGGGTCGGAGCTTGACTTCCTTAACCTGAATAATGGTCCGGCGTTTTTTGGCTTCATGAACTTTTTTGGTCTGCTGGTATCTGAATTTTCCGTAATCCATGATCCGGCATACCGGAGGATCCAGCTGCGGGGCCACTTCCACCAGATCCAAACCCTGTTCCCTGGCCAGAGTCAAGGCTTGTCTAACAGGTAAAATGCCGAGTTGCACACCTCCATCGCCGATAACCCGGACATTGGCAGCCCTGATTTCCTCATTCACATTAACCGACTTGGCTATAACCATCACCTCCTATTTCAATTTCGGATTGTGGATTGCGGATTGCGGAATAACAACCTCTTATTTTGGAATTCTTTGGTTTATTCATTCTGCATTCCGTAATTTCACGATTTTTTTTTGGGTTTTTTCATTTCGCATTTCGAAATCCGAAATTTTAACTTTTTACCGATATCGTTTCTGCACGAATGCTATCAATAACCTGGGTCACCGTTCGGAACCCCAAGTTTTCCCCACTCCGGGTCCTGGGACTCACGGTTTGCTGTTCTTCTTCTTTATCCCCGATGACCAGCATATAGGGGATCTTCTGCAACTGGGCTTCTCTGATTTTAAGTCCCAGTTTTTCATTGCGAATGTCCAGTTCGGCCCTTATCCCGGCTTCGATCAGTTCTTGATTTACCTTTTGCCCATAAGAACCGTTGCGTTCGGTCACTGTTAAAACAACAGCCTGAACCGGTGCCAGCCAGACAGGAAAGGCACCGGCGAAATGTTCGATCAATAAGGCCAGGAATCGTTCATAGGAACCCAATATGGCCCGGTGGACCATAACCGGAGGTACCGGTTTACCTTCTTCATTGATATAAGTCAGATCAAAGCGTTTAGGGGTGGCAAAATCCAGTTGCACCGTTGGGATCTGCACCTCCCGGCCCATAGCGTCTTTGAACATAAAGTCCAGTTTTGGACCATAGAGGGCCGCTTCCCCTTCCCGGCGCTTGGCTTTAAGCTCCATTTCATCGGAAATCTCAGCCAGCATGGTTTCGCAGGTATCCCAGTCCCCGGGATCCCCGATATATTTATCCGGATGGGCATAATCACGGACCGAAAGGGATACCCAATGGTTCCCCCACATGCCCAGATCGGTGTAAAAATCCTTGATGATCCGGACCATGTTCATGGCTTCCTGCTTCACCTGGTCAATCCGGCAGAAGGAATGACCGTCCTCAACGGTGATGGCGTAGACCCGGGTCAACCCTCCAATCTCACCAGTCTTTTCGGCCCGGTATTGCTTTTCCGATTCCATATAGCGTATGGGCAGGTCCCGGTAGGAGCGGAGCCGAGAGGCATAGATCTGGGTCTGATGAGGACACTGGACCGGCTTCATTACCAGGGCATGCTCTCTGGCCGAGGTGACATGGAAAAGCTCATCGGCGAATTTGGTGGCATGACCGGATAATTGATATAAATCGATTTTGGCCAGGTGCGGGGTCATAACTTTCTGAAAGCCGTACTGCCTGCAAATCGATTCCACCCGTTTTTTCAATTCTTCAATAATGATGGTGCCCTTGGGGGTAAAGAGGGGCAGCCCCGGCCCTACTTTTTCCGAAAATACAAACAGGTCCAGAGTCTTACCCAGCTTGCGATGGTTTCGTTTTTCCGCCTCGGCCCGTTGAGCGAGAAAATGATCCAATTCTTCTTTGCTGTCAAAGGCCGTACCATAGATCCGCTGAAGCATGGGATTTTGTTCATCACCCCGCCAATAGGCCCCGGCTACATGGGTCAGCTTAAAAAAGCGGCTCCCGCCGGTCGATAGCAGGTGGGGTCCGCGGCACAAATCAACAAAATTCCCCTGTCGGTATAGGGATACGGTCGGCGCAACCAGATCCTCCAGCATTTCGACTTTAAAGGTCTCCCCCAGTGAAGAAAAGAGGCGGAGGGCTTCTTCCCGGGTGAGCTCCTCGCGGGAAATAGGGATATTGGCCTGGCTCAAGGCCTTCATTTTTTCTTCAATACGGGGAAGGTCTTCAGGCGAAAAAGTCCCTTCCCGGTCGAAATCATAATAAAAACCCTGTGCTATGGCCGGTCCGATGGCCAGTTTGGCTTCAGGAAAAAGTTCCTTCACCGCCTGGGCCATTAAGTGGGCAGTGGAATGTCTTAAAATTTCCAATCCTTCCGGATCGCTCAGTAAAATCGGTTCAATGGCCGCGTCTTCTGATAAAACACTCGTTAAATCAACTGGTTCACTATTAAGGCGGGCGGCCACGATTTTTTTCAAAGAACCTTTTGCCCCTTCCTTAAGGGCCTCTCGCACCGAGATACCGGAAGGAAAAACGAGAGAGCGTCCGTCTAAGAAATTAATTTTAATTTCTGCTGGTTGCATCAATTATGCATCTTTTTTACTATAGAAAGGAATAAAAACAAACTTTTTATTTACCAAAAATCAAGCCTTGTGTCAAATAAATATTTGAAATATGAATAGAAGTGATTAAGGCTGTTTGTTAGATTCCGGGTTCATCGTTTTGGGGTCCAAATCTCACTAATAGCGGATTTCAAAAGAATCAAAGGCCCCAGACCAAGGGCCCAGGGATACTTCCACCTGCTCCACCCGGGAAGACGGTGATCCGCGGTGACACCAGGCCACCATTTGATCCACTTTTTCTTTATCTCCTTCAAAACAGGCCTCTACCTTCCCATCAGGCCGATTTCGAACCCAGCCGGTAAGCCCCAGGGATCTGGCCTGATCCCTGGTGAAGGCCCGGAAATATACCCCCTGGACCCATCCGTGAATAACCACCTGCGCTGAAATCTTTTCCATATCAGACTCCTTCTCCGCCACCCTCTCCGACCAAATCCAAAAATTCTTTTTCTGATAAAACAGTTACGTTAAGTTCCCTGGCCCGCTCCAGTTTGGAACCTGGATCTCCCCCGACAAGGACATAATCCACCCTGGCGCTGACCTGGGCGGCGACCTTGCCTCCCAGGGCTTCGATCCTTTTCTTGGTCTGGTCCCGGCTCATCCCCTCCAGCCGCCCGGTAAGGACAAAAACCTTTCCTGAAAGGGGTTGGGTGGTTGAAGGCCTTTCTGTTCTGATCTCAACCCCGGCGGCCATTATCTTGGAGATCACTTCCAGGTTTTTGGGATTATCAAAAAAAGTCCGGATGCTGCGGGCTACCTGAGGGCCGACTTCCTTGATGGCCAGTAAGGTTTCTTCCGGGATCGCCATCAAGGCCGACAAGGAACCGAAATGATTGGCCAGTAAGGAGGAAAGATGCTCCCCCACATGTCGGATTCCCAGGGCATAAATAAACCGGTTCAGATTTGTTTTTTTACTCTGCTCCACGGCCTGGATCAGGTTGTCGGCCGATTTTTCCGCCAGCCGTTCCAGGGGGATCAGGCTATCGCGGGAAAGGAAATAAATATCCCCGTAATCCCGGATAAGCCCTTTTTCCACTAACTGATCCACCAGTTTCTCCCCCAGTCCGTCTATATCCATGGCCCCCTTGGAGGCAAAATGGCGGATCGATTCCTTGATTTGGGCCGGGCAATTGGGATTGGAGCAGCGATGGGCCGCTTCACCGGGCAGCCGGACCACCGGGGATCCACAGACCGGGCATCTTTCCGGCAGGAGGAATGGTTTTTCATCGCCCCGACGCAGGGAGGAGACGACCTTGACCACTTCAGGAATAACTTCCCCGGCCCGTTGTATGATGACGGTGTCTCCAATACGAATATCCTTGCGCTCCAGTTCGTCCTGGTTGTGCAGGGTCGCCCGGCTGACCTCCACCCCTCCGACAATAACGGGTTTTAAAAGGGCCACGGGTGTTAGTGTCCCGGTTCGTCCCACCTGGACATCGATATTGAGCACCTGGGTTGTTTCCTGTGAAGGTTGAAATTTATAGGCCAGGGCCCAGCGGGGACTCCTCGATTTGATCCCCAAGCGGTCCTGCAAGGGAAAGGGATTGACCTTTAATACCACCCCGTCAATTTCATAAGGGAGGGCGTGTCGACGAAGCTCCATCTCCTGACAAAAGGCTAATGCGGTTTCGATGTCAGGACAGAGACGGATCAGGGGGTTGACCGGAAGGCCCCAATAGGGCAGTGTCTGAAGGACCTCCCACTGGGTCTGGAAAATATAACCGGTGACCCTTCCCAGGCCGTAGGCAAAAAAATGTAAAGGTCGCTGGGCCGTAATACGGGGATCCAACTGACGGAGCGAACCGGCAGCGGCATTCCTGGGATTGGCAAAAGGGGTTTCCCCCGCTTGCTCCCTTTTGAGGTTGAATGTTTTAAAATCCTGAAGTTTGATAAAGACCTCCCCCCGAACCTCCAGTCGATCCGGGGGATGGTGGGCCGAATCCATGAGCCTCAAGGGAACGGCAGGGATGGTCCGCACATTCAGAGTGATATCCTCCCCCACCTGTCCATCACCCCTGGTGGAAGCCTGGATCAGGGTCCCCTTATCATAAATCAGTTCAATGGCCAGGCCGTCCATTTTCGGTTCAGCCGTATATTCGATCTCCCGCTCATCCTTTAGGAATCGCTTCAGACGGAGGTCGAATTCCCGCACCTCCTCGAAATCAAAACCGTTTTCCAGACTGAGCATGGGAATGGAGTGGGATACGGTCTGGAACTTTTCAGACGGTTGGGCTCCGACGCGCTGGGTGGGTGAATCCGGGGTGATCCACTCCGGATGCCGTGCTTCCAGATCGGCCAATTCCCTTAGCCGGCGGTCATACTGGGCATCGGAGATCTCCGGATCATCCAGAACATAATAGCGATAATTCTGATAATGCAGGTCCTTGCGGAGTTCCTGGATCCTTTTTTCTTCCGATCGGTCCATGAGCGTTTATAAAAAAATGGTTACGACACAAGGTCTATGGTAAGGGTTTTTTTTCCTCAAGCCTATTTTTAATATAACCATATGCCCTAAGCAACCCAAAACAACCGCTGAGCATCATATTGCCGAAAGGGGCGGCTTTAAGCGCCTGGGTGCCGGCCAGTATTCCCCGGCGAGGACCGGTAACAATCAAGAGCGGAAACCGTCCGGACCAAGGAGCAAGATTAAGACAACCATGACCTTTTTCCTCAAGGACCTGTTCATTGGACAGGCGGCCGGAAACGAAATCCTGCAACTGGGCCATCAATTTTTCTTTCTGCATAAAAAAGGTGTGGTGCTCAAAAATTCCCTTTAATTGACCTTCGATCATCCAAGCCGCCAGGGTGTGCTCATTGCCGATATTGACGATCAGGCGGGAGGAGGCATCATCTTCCGACAGCCGATCGTCCTCCAGGGCTCCCAGTATGGCCGCCGCCCCCGTATCCATGACCAGGGCCTGAGGCCAGGTTTGTTGGACCGCCCTCATCCGTGTCAGATGGGCCGGGATATCTTGATAGAGAAGGGCTTCCAAGGGTTTTTCTGAAGATAGAAAAACCTCCCATTGTTTAAACCGAAAGCGTCGGTTGCTCTCCCGCGGGGCAAAGCCATGATCCTGCACGGCCACTAAACGAACCTCCGGCAGGTCCAAATCGAAGGATTCAAAGAGGCCGACCAGGGCCTCTTCCTGAATGTCTCCCGTCTTGATCTCGACCGCCCCGGGCGGGGCTGCCTCAATGAATTGAATCCCCATCCGGGTCACCTGGTCCAAATCATCATGAATAGTCAAGGCCGCCTGGGGCCGGGCAAAAACCGGACAACCCGCTTTCAAATGATTACGAACCGCCTCGGAGGAGGACCCTCCTCCCATCAAATAGCCGGTGAGAAAGATGGGCTTACCCTCTTGTGTAGCCCTCTGGATTCTGCGCCCGATCATGATCGTGGGGGAAGGCAGGATGCACTGCAGGGAGTTTTCCAACGACTCCCCTTCACTCCAGACCAGCAGGTCCTGGGTCCCGCCACCGATATCCAGGGTCAGGATGGATTGAGTCTTGTTCTTTTTCATTGGATTGGCCACGTTTCTTGATTTATGATAACACAAGAGTCCGTTTTGAGAAAAGGGGCCTTATCCCCAAACCAGCAGTGAACCCCGTTTCTTTTTTCCTAAGGGGACCTTTTGTGTTTCTTGAAGAAATCCCAAATGACCTCGTTGGCCTTAATTTTTTTTGAGGTCTTTCCAACCATAGACTCCGGAAGCAAGCTGCGGCCTCCGGGCCAGATGTGGCCCAACCCTTCGACGGCAATATAGACTACCTCCGAGCCCTCCTGTCCGGGAGAATAGGTTTCGGTACGTACCCCGTTTTCTTCGGATATTTTTGGTGCTTCAGGGCACTCTAAAGCCTTAGCCCACTTTAGGATGGAATCTTTCACCGGTGGCTTTGCCTTGGCCCGCACCCGGTCACTCCCGCCGCTGGCCAGTCTGGGGACACCTCCTTCTATGATATTTAAAGGATCCGCCGTACCGGTGATGTAGCACAGGGGGACTGGGGGCTTTAATATCGGCGGATCGAACCACAATGCCCCAGCCACCGGAGCAATGGCGGCAATACGATCCGGCATTTTGGCGGCAGCCAAGAAACTCATGGAAGCCCCATTGGAAAAACCGGTTATAAACACCCGGCCTTTATCATAAGGGTATCGGGCATAGAGATCGTCCAGCATAGCAGCCAGGAAGCCCACATCATCGGGGGCCGCTTGGCCGGGGTAAAAACGGTCGGAGCCGTCGTTCCAAAGCTGTGGATTCCTGGAAAAATGGCTTGGCTTTTCAGGGTTGGCCGCCTTGGCATTGGGGAAGGCAGCTATGAATCCTTCCTTTTCAGCTTTCTCCGCCCAGCCCGTTTCCCACATGGCGGCCTGGCCGGTTCCCCCTCCTCCATGAAGCATGATGACCAAGGGCATCGGCTTCTGCCGGTTATAGGAAGCCGGTACATAAATAAGGTAAGACCGCTCTATCCCTTTTACGGATAGGTTAAACGTCTGAATACCCGGTCCTCCTCGGATGTTCTGGGAATAACTGCCCTGCGGGGTAAAAGGAAGGAGAAAGCAACAAAAAAGGAAGGCAATCCCTACCGACCAAATCATGTTCTTTTTTTTGCCTTCTGTCATTACTATATCCTGCCTAAAGATACTGGACGTGGGGTCGGAGAATTGTTCGGTTCTGGAAGACCCAAAGAACTTGGCAACGTCCGACCGGTCCCGATAGGCGGCTATGGCCGCCCCTTCTGCCGGCGGACAAAGACCTTTCAGGGTCTCAAACAGTGCAGGGGGATAATCCGGCCGGGACCTTACATAATCCGCCGCTTTACCGGAAAAGATCGACCGGACTTCGCCTTCTGCCTCATAAAATGCTTTTAATGTATTACCGGATTCTTGGTTACTTATCATTTGCGGGCAGTGTTATCATGAAATTCAGGTAACTATCTTTGAGGTTTTCTTCGAGCTCTTCAAGTGTCTCCCCTTGGGTTCTATAATCCGGATACTGTTCAAGTCAACCGACCAACATATCATCTTCCCTATAATAAATACATTTCTTGGCCTCGATTTTAATACCCTTCTTGTTCTGGCTTTTGGTGTCCATTTTTTTAATCCCCGGAGGAGGGGCTATCGTCTACGGAGCAACACTATGGGACGGGTAATAGGGTTTGGGCTCGGAAGAGGGTCACCCAAATTCCAGTTGTTCCACCAGCCGATAAATTCAAACTCGGTCTTATGTTCGACCATCAAGAGAAACTCCTGGGGATAGATAATTCGCTTATAGTCAACCCCCTTGTATGTTGATTTTGGTCTGTTATCCGTCACTTCCAGAGTAATCGCCTCTTCGTAAATCTGCTCAACGGGATCAACTATTTTGCCGTTCACTGTGGTCTGTACTAGAATTTCATCCTGCTCAATTTCCCATTTTTCTTCTACCTCATACCGGGAGGAGAAATACACACACCAGTCCAGCAGATACAAACCACCGGGAGAGATGGCGCCGGCCACAGAGCGGAAATGATCTATTAAATCGGCAGTGTTTTTGGCAAAGAGCGATCCCAGGGCAATGAAGGCAAACTCGGCCGATTCCTTCAGGGTGAAACGGCACAGATCGCCTTTGCTCAGAGTGGCTTGGTTGGGGTTAGATATCTTACGGCGGGTAAATTCAAGCATATGCTCGTTCAGGTCAAGACCGATATACCGATAATTCCGGTGGATGAGCTCATTCAGATGCGGTCCGTTTCCGCAGGCCAGTTCCAGGAAGGTCTTTACCGGAACCCGGGCATAACGGCGTATACATTCCTCAAAGACATCCACTTCCTGGGGGATATTTCGAAAGGAAAAAGCCACTTCATAATATTTTGGATGGTCATAGACTCCAGCCATTGTTATCCCTTTCAAGTACACCCTTGACCAAGTTTGAATTCGGCAATTTTTTTTACAGGCCGGAATTCAACAATGTCCATTCGGTTAAATAGATAGTCGTCAAAAAGTTCTAAGCTTCGGATTAATTCCAAGTTTTTGATACACTCGTCCCAAGGCTCCTCCATGGTAATGGTTAAATGAGGGACCCATGAGCCGGGGTGATAAAGGGGCGATCCTTGAAGGTTGTTTTCCCCAAGCCTTTTATGCAGAGTATGATGCAGGGCTAAAAGCTCCCTGGTAACCACAGGGGCCAGGAAAAGGGTATTTTCATTACCTGGGAAAATCCCGATCGATCCGAAACGGAGTTTGATCGGTTTTACCCCTTGAACAAAAGCGGAAACGATATCACACAATAATGTAATATCGACCTCGTCGAAAAGGGCCAGCGCAATATGCGGAGACGCCCCGATTTTAAGCAATATGGAGTCAGTAATCTCAAAGGCCTGGATTATCCTAACCGCCTGTTCATCGTCCATGAATAATTCGACGGCGTATCCCATTTTCACCAATTCCGGTTTCATACTTTCTGCCCAACCATTTTGGGGGTTGACGTTAGTTTTGGTGGGCCTCTTTATAGGCTTTTAACAATGAGTTGATCCGTGTTTGATAACCAACTCCCTGTTTTTTAAACCAGGCTAAGACCTCCTCGTCGATCCGTAACGTTACCTGGCTTTTTCGTGCTACTGGTTTCAGCCCTTTTCTCAGAATAGCTTTGGCAAACATTTCAGGGGTTACCTCCGGGCTGTCAGAATAATCAACCCCCTTTTTTTGTGATCTATCAACTCGTTCCCAGTCTGTCAGGGATTTGGGAGAAATATGCTTTTTCTTCATTTCTGGTCGCCTTTCTAATAGAAATAACTCTTATGAATGTTGTGGATTCGGTGTGGACAACTACCACCACTCTGCCATCCAGAGTTCCAAGTGTGACAAAACGATCTTCTCCGTAATCATAACGGTCATCTTCAGCAGTAAGAGTATATCCAGCAAAAATCTTTGGGGAATCAATGAAATCAATCCCATGCTTTTTAATATTCAATTTTCGCTTTGTTTCATCCCATACGAAATCCATAGATTTACTGTAGTTACAAAATGTAATTACGTCAAGTTATTTTTTTACGGAATTGTTTTGATGCCCGCCCAATAAATCAGCTCAGACAGGTGAGCCATTTGCGGATATTGATATATACCAGCGTCCTTTCCCTTTTCACCGTTTTTTAACTGAACACTGAACATACCAAGGCTGGAAGCGGCAAGCAGTTCCTGGTTGGCCCCATCCCCGATATAGATACATTCCGAGGGGACACAGCCCAATCTTTTCAGACAGGAGAGAAAGATAGCAGGATTAGGCTTTCGGACCCTTTCAATAGTTGAGAAAACGGCCGCATCAACCCATTCTGACAAGGGTGATCCCGGCCACAGGACAGGTGTCTCGATCGGGCAATTGGTGACAACGCCGATACGGTATCCGGCCTGTTTCAACCGCTTCATGACATGGATGGTTTCAGGATTTGGGATAAGCACCTGTTTTTGATACTCTTCATGCAGGGCGATGGCCCCAGTAAGATCAGACCCGATGGGCATCGGTCCGGCAATGGCTTCGATATACTCCATTGTACTGGCGAATTCTCCCATCTCATGCCGTGGCCAATGGGAATGCCAGGAGGAAATAAAAACATCCGGGGCTATTCCAAGACGGACCGCCATAGCGGTCAAGACCTGGTTGTATTCCTCCAGAGAAAAATCCACCAGGGTCTCAAACAAGTCAAATATAACGGCCCTAATCTTCAAGGCTTCCTTTGGATTTTTTTCCATAATTAATTTTTTCAGCCCCTTTGGCCGAAATATTCAAGACATTCTACCGACCTTATAATAAAATCCTTTCTTAAATAGCCAAATTCATTTTCAGCAAAAAAATTTACCATCATTATTAAAGGAGGTTTTTGTATGAACATCTCTGATCTGAGTGTTACCTTTACCATTTCCAATCTGGAGGAAACCCGGCGTTTTTACGAAAGGTATTTCGGAGCCAAAGCCAGCTTTGATTGCGGTTGGTATGTGATCCTTCGGCTGACCGGAATAAAGGAGGGACCGGAAATTTGCTTTATGGAACCGCGTGACGGCGCCCCAGCCTTCACCGGGGGGGCAACCCTTAATCTGCGCGTTACCGAAGTCGATGCCGTTCATACCCAATTGACAGATAAAGGGTTGACCCCTCTCATTCCACTGGAAGACCATCCTTGGGGAGACCGAGGATTCGGCATTCTTGACCCCTGCGGGATTGTGGTTTATTGCTACCAAGACATAGAACCTTCTGCAGAGTTCAAACCTTATTTCATTGAATTAAAATAGCGAATACTGTTCCACTTCACTAAGCATAAGAAAAAGCATCCGGCTCGGAAAACAGACCTTCATTTATGGCCCCATCTTCTCGCAGGGCTGCCGGGGTGACCCCAAACCAGCGGTTTATTTCCCGGGTCAGATGGGCCTGGTCGGCAAAGCCCGAGGCAAAGGCAACCTCCGAAATTGGCATCTTGCCTTCCACCAAGGCCCGGCCCACCAAGCGGGCGCGATACAGACTGGTCCAATACTGCGGAGAGGCACCGGTCAAGGCCCTCATTTTTCTCCTTATGGAGCGGGAACTCAAGGCCATCTGGGGGATTTGGCCGGGGTTTTGGCTGAGGGCTTTTAAAAAACAGTGAACAGGGGAATCCTCTATTTTGAACCATGACTCTGCGGCTTCGATCAAGAGTTCATCTATCCGTTCGGGGTGGTGAATAATGCTTTTCAACCAGGCAGAGGTTAACCTGCCAAGGGAATCGAGCTGAAGTACTTCTCCTGAACGGGGTTCCACCTCCGACTCCCACTTCGCCACCGAACCCGGAGTGAGTCGAATACCCCAAAAAATCGTACCGTCAGGAACAAAAACACTATAAGGACCTCTATCAAGCCCGGTTAAGAAAACCGATGGGGTTTCACCTGGTTTTATACAGACAATAAGGTCCCGACATCCATCAGGCCAGACCTTGAAAGGCCTCCCATCCGCCTGGACGGACCAAGTTGTTAGAATTTGCTTGCTGTTTTTAATTTCCATATGGATTTCGGTTTATTTTTCCCGGTTCAACGCTCCGATCCTCAATATTTTCCTGCCCTTCTAACCGTCTTCCCAAAAATGAAACATTCAGGTTTCCAGACGCAGTCCGAAATAGTCGCATATTGTTATCTATTAAAATATTTCATTAAAAATTAATAAGTTGAGTGGTCAGCCCAATCGAAAAAAAGGCGCCAAAAGAAATTCCTGTTCTGTTTACTGATCAACCATAGTCCTTTTTTGAACTCCCCCGGGGATGCGAGGGGCCTATACCACTTCCATCCTGGCCGGAACATATATCCCGACCGAATCCATCGGCGTGGGCTTCTCGCCTATAAGAGTGCCGGGCCTGACCTCTTTTCTCCATTCCTGCCCGGGCATCAAGGCTTCATTGACTTCGGCAATATTAGCAATCGCCTTTTCTATGGCCTTCTTAAACCCAGGGGAGAGGTTGGTGACACTCTGTTCCAGATACTCCTCAGGCACATTTACCGAAGCAATTTCGATGCCATCGAATCGTTTGGTAGCCTCCCGAATGGCCCTGTCACCAACTGATTCAACTTCCTGGAATATGGCCGATACGTCGGCAATCAAGGTCCTATCAAGAAGCTTTCGGCGAGGTAAAAGCCTTTTCTTAATCTGCTCCTCATCCTCGGGCCATTTAAATTGAAAGTCTGTCATTCATATTTCCTTTCACATCCTCTAAGCGCAAGGTAACTTATTATAAACAATAAATATTTTTTTGTCAACCCCTTCGAATGCTCCGACTCCCTCCAATAAAAAAAATCCAGGGAATGAAAAAAAGCTTGCCTTTTAATAAATTTACTATATATTAAACTATAAAAAAGTGGCTTTAATAAATATGAAATATTTTTAAAGAGGCGGCAACGATGAAAATCAGCTCTGAAAAAAAAGAAGAAACCCGGCTTAAAATAATCCGGACCGCGGTTGAAATCATCACCGAAAAGGGCCTTAAGACCACCACCATGAAGGCCATCGCCAAGGCAGCCAACATCGGAGAGGCCACGATTTACAACTATTTTGCCACCAAAGAGGCGATTTTATTCGCCTATTATGAACAGCAGCTTCAGACTTGCGCCAAGCGGCTGAAGGCTGTCCAGGGATTTAATAAATTCACCCTGCAGGAGCAACTACAAACCTTCCTGGAAACCAACCTGGAGCTTTTTCTACCCGACCGGGAGTTTGTGGAAGAGAGCTTTAAAACGATCTTCTTTTCTCTTTTTCAGCAATACAAACTTCTACAACCCATTCGAAATCTTTTTTTCCAGATCATTAATGAGATGTTCGAGGCGGCCGTCGAGGTGGGGGAAATACCGGAACAGGCCTTTCAGGAAATCCTGTTTCAATTTATCTGGGATTATTATATCGGTATCGTTATGTATTGGTTAAATGACCGATCCGATCAGTTCAGCGATACCAGCGTCTTGATGGACAAAAGTCTTGGTCTGGCTTGCAGTTTTCTGAAAGTCGGTATTGTCAATAAAATTTTTGATATCGCCCAATTCTTATTCAAGCAGCATGTATTGACCCGCTTTGATTTTTTTCATCAGCAGGTCGATACCTTTCAAAAAATCAAACGCGAATTCATGAGCGAAAACGATGACCAACGAAATACCGCAAGGAAAATGGGAAAGAAGCGTAGCCGGAAGTAAAACCGCGGCCCAGATGGGGAGCAGGCTATTAAAGTACTATGCCCAAAAACCGTTTTTATCCGAAGACGGCCGGAAAAAGGCCAGGACCGATCTGGAAAAAGAAAGCGCTCGCATCCTTTTCAAGGGTTTGGGCCTATTAAAAGGCACGGCCATAAAAATCGCTCAACTCTTGAGTCTCGAATTGGACATTTTCCCAGCCTCCATCCGGATGGAACTGGAAAAATCTTACAACCAGGTTCCGGCCATGAATCAGGCCCTGGTCCGCAAGGCCATTCAAAACGCCTTTGGACGGTCCCCGGAAAGGGTTTTTTCCACCTTTGATACCCAGGCCCTGGCCGCAGCCAGCCTGGGCCAGGTCCATCAGGCCACGGACCAGAATGGCCTTCCTTTGGCCGTAAAGGTACAGTATCCAGGCATCCGCAGCACCATAAAAAATGATATTCAATTGATTAGAAACATGGCCCGACCCTTGGCCGAATATGACCTGATCGGTCCGGCCTTAGAGGAAATTGAAGCGCGGTTGTTCGAAGAATGCGATTACCAACAGGAAGCCCGTCATATTCAATTTTTCGCGGATCATCTGAAAATGAAGGGCCTGCAGATACCGGAGGTCAGACCTGAGATCACGACTTCAAACGTCTTGAGTATGACCTTTCTGCCTGGAAAACCGCTTAATCTGTGGCTGAAGTCCAATCCCGGCCAGAAAGCCCGAGATGCCGTGGCCCAAAAGTTATTTGATCTGTTCTTAGCGGGTCTTTATGAGCTTAACTGTTTTCATGCCGATCCCAACCCGGGCAATTTTCTTATCCGGAAGGACCTGACCATCGGGCAGATCGATTACGGCTGCGTTAAAAAACTGAGTCCTGAATTTATTTATTATTATCAACAAATCCCCCGGGAATTCCTTAATCAAGATCAGGAAACCCATTTCCAGCTTTTTCAACAACTGAACCTGATCCGCCCCGACATCGAACCGGCGGTTCAAGTCCAGTTGTTTCAAATGATCAAAAGTTTTGGGCAGTGGTTTGGAAAACTTTATCGGGAAGAGGTCTTTGACTTTAAAGCCAACTCCGATTTCATCCGTGAGGGCCGGGCACTGCCCCATACCTTTTTAAAATTCCGCCGGTATATGGATGTGAACCCGGATTTTCTTTTTCTGAATCGAACCCGCTACGGTCTTTTTCGATTGTTCGAACAAATGGGTGCCCGGGTTCGGATTCGGAACCCTTATGAAATGGGCTGATGATTTGGAGTTCAACGCCACATTATCAACGAATGAAAGGGGCAAGTTGAGAATATAAGATGGCCAAATTGACTTTAATCGACAAGTATCTTCCGGAATACACATTTAATGAATATCATTGTACCCTGGTCAATCGTCCTTGTGAGGAGGTGTACAAAAGTGCCAAAGATTTTGATATGTCAAAATCAAAATTGATAAAAGCCCTTTTTAAAATAAGGGGATTGCCAACAAAGAGTATGAATTTGCAGGGGTTTATATCCGAGGTAGGATTCACAAATATCGAAGAAGATTTTCCTGCTGAGAACTTGATTGGATTTTGGGCGAGAACGAAAATTGAACCCATTGAAAGTTATGACGCCTTTATCAAAAACCAACTTTCAGCAAGAATAAAAGTCGTCTGGAATTTTCGATTCGAACGAATTAACGATACCCAAACAAAGCTGAGTACAGAGACCAGAGTGTTATGTCTCACCCCTTTTACTAAGGCAGCGTTCGGTTTATACTGGCAAATTATAAAGCCATTCAGTGGAGTGATTCGTAAAAGGATGCTTAAAATAATTAAAGATGACGCAGAATTAAAGGAAAGGATTGGATAACCAGTCATTTTTGAGGACACGACTATCCCCGCAAAAAAAAGGTCAGTTCTTTTTATTGACATTATTCATTTCGGGTCTTTTTCGTTCCTTATACTCTTCCCATCCAAAAAGAACGACTTATCAATGGAATTCCATCTGCAAAGCATGAGCTGAATATCAGCGATCCCCTTCAGTTTTTGGATTTTCAAACGTAAGCAATCCGCCGTTAATAGAACCTAGTACGGCTTTTATAGTAACGTTTTCAGGGGGGTTCGTCAAAAGAAAAACTAAAATACCCTCATCCCCTCTGGCTTTTAACATCGCTCAGGGTGGTCAAAATTCAGATCATTGCCAGTTAAGCACTTCTGCAAATTGGCTCAGGCGGCCTCTGAAAGCCGGGCATTGATAACATGCCAGAACCTGGAAAGGGCTTCGTTCTTACCGTCAAAATAGTCCTCAAAAAAACCGCTTTCATTGAGCATCGGCGGATAAGAGTAGCGTTCCCCGTCTTCTCCATACTCTGTAATCCAAACACCTGGCTCCCGCGTATCAATGACTTCAAACAGATGCCTGGAATAAAGATAGGGTTTTCCAGAATCATTCAATATCCGATAATCATCAGCTTCGATTCCGATAACACAATAGGGTTGTTCCGGTGTGAGATCTGGATAGTCAGATATTTTTTCTTTTAGTTTGACAATCATAAATCCATCACCTCCTTGATTTTTACCTCAACCCTTCCGATTCCGTGATGTTCGTACCAATGGTATTCAAACATATTTCCCCCCGCATCAAATGGTGGACTGCTCTTTTTAGTCCACATTGAGGGCTTTCCCCCGTACTCCCGAATAAGGCTTTTCAGATCCCTTATGCCTCGCCCTTTGGCGATTATGCGTGAATCAGCAATTTGTTCTGATGACAGGTCAGGAAGTAGTGCCTGCATATTTCCCTTTTGTGGTCCGGCAGAAAGATCATTCCAAAGTTATCGATAAATCTCTTTTTCTTTTGGATAGAGAAAAATTTAACCTGTTTGTTGAGTTTATTTGGAATTAATTTATCTTAACACACTTACCGTTAAAAAGGGAGATTCTTTAATGGTATGACTCATATTATAACCCCTTTGCCCTTATCGCCTTACACTCTATCTATCCATTTCTCTTGAATGGCTTTTTCTAAGTCTATCCCAAACAATTCGGCATTCATGATGGCCAGGCAGATGATATCGGCCAGCTCCTCCGCCACCAATTTCTTGGATTCCTCTTCTGATTTGAATTTTTCCGGTTTTGATTTCCTTCGGTGAATCAGAACCGCCTGGGCATACTCCCCCACTTCTTCGTAGAGCTTCAACAAGGCAAAATCCTGATCCATAGTGATCCCGAAGTGCTTCCCGTAGGTGTCGGCAACAGCCAAAACACCCTTCTGCATTTCCTGAAAGGTCATATATTCCCCCCATTGAACAGGAGATTTCATAGCTATTGTCTAACAAACATTCGAGGGCCAGCCTACCAAGGAATTATCCGGAGTGCCGGCCAACAGGCTTTCCATCGGTTTACTTTAGCCAGATAGATTTCCTCGATGATTTGTACTTTGTTGGGTCGGACAATAAGACCGAAAAGATCATCCAGGCCATAAGGGGCATACACTGAAAATAATCGGCGGTCGTCATACCGGACGGCCACCGCAGTGGCGGTCGTAGGCCAAGTGTTGATCGCTTCTTCGACCGATTGATAGGGCTGGATAGAATATCCGAAGTGGCTCTCATACCACAGATGCACTCGGGCTTGGTTTTTGATATCGATTCTAATCGGGATATCTGAGAATAATTTTCGGGCCGTATCAGAGAAATAAGTTTCAGTTTCATCCGTGAGATCCGCGGCATCGAAATAAACAAGGTCAACATCATTAATGTTGGAAAGAAGATCACGTCCGGAGAGAAAGTTCCACACCGTTTGACAAAGACACCCGGCACCGACATACCAGTTTGGCAATTGTAAATCCGGCACACGTTCAAAGATGGTATTTAGAACCGGGTTCTTCAATAATATGGTCTCCAGAGTTTTTATTTGGGACTGGAGATTGTTATTCTCGGGAGAAATGGGGGTTTTTTGTTCCATGAGTACCTCATCGGCAGAATAGAGGTTTGAAATAGTTGCTTCCACTTGAACGTTCAAACTCTTCGTATATTACAACTGGGGTGGAAGGAAAAAAAGAATACTGTTTTCGTTGCCTCGGCCGCAACGCCTTTTGGGTCAAAAATATTGGAGTTAACCCGCCGCCTGTTTTTCGGTGGTTTGGGTTGACCGTCGGATTGTGCTCCGTGAGTAGGCATTCTGAGTGTCTTCTCCCCGCATTTCCACAAGTAAATCAGGATGTTTTTCTATCAACTTGAGAAGTTTAACCAATGGCGCAGGAGGGCGGGTTTCGCCTCTTTCGTAACGAGAGAAGGCCACCTTACCTACGCCGAAGGCTTCGGCCAGCTCGGTTTGGGTAAGCTTCAGTTTCTTCCGGATTTGCCGGATATCGGCGCTTATATTTTACGTTGCCCCGCGCAACAGAGCAGCCAGGGCCACAGTGTACCACCGGGAACA